>WJMI01000272.1 GCA_014728015.1 Chitinivibrionales bacterium
GCCGAATACATGTCACCCATGACTTCCCGGAAAAACTGCGCGCGGAGATACACGACCTCCGCGGCCGGCGCCTGGCCGCGGCGCACGGCAGGCAACGGATTTCACTCGATGCACGTCGCCATGGCGCGGGCGTGCACCTGTTCAGCGTGCACACACCCTCGGCATCGTGGACGGCGCGCCTGCCTCTTCTCACGGCGCATTCAATTCGGTTCAATGATATCCGATCCGGAGTTGCGCGCCGCGTCACTGCCGTGCGCCCGGACCTCCACACCGTTTCGGCGGCCAAGGACGGGCGTGTGTCCGGGCCGGCGACCGTCATCGGCGACACAGCATCCGGCGTGATGCTGGTCCTGGCGGACACGGCCGGCGGCAAAACCCCGGCCGATTATGTGAATCCGTTTATCGGCACGGCCGTGGATCACGGGCAGCTCAGCCCGGCCGCATCGGTTCCGTGGGGTATGGTGAAACCCGGCCCGGACACCGACCCCGGCGGCCACACGGGCTACGATTACAACTCGATACGCATGAAAGGATTTTCACATATCCGCATCGGCGGCGTGGGTTGCGAGGGAGCGGGCGGCTCGGTGCTCATTCGCCCCGGTACCGGCACGCCGGCCGCCAGCGTTACCTACGACAAATCATCCGAGCGCGCCCAGCCGGGCTATTATGCGGTTACGCTCGGCGACCCGGCGATAACAGCCGAGCTGACCGCGACCGGGCATACCGGGTTCCACCGGTACACCTTTCCCGCATCGGAAAATGCATTCATCAATATCGACATGCTGCACTGCTACGAAGGATGCTGTTACCCGCCGGAATACTCCGTGGTCGATACCAGGGAAGTCCAGGGGAAGGTAAGCGCCGGAAGCACCTGCTGCCTGGGCAGGTACACGCTGTATTTCAACGCCCTGTTCGATACGCCGTGCGACTCGATTGTTTCGTTCGACGACGGCGTGGTGGGGTATCATGCCGCCCCGGCCGGCCGGAAAGTGCTGGTCAAGATCGGATTCTCGCCCCTGAGCGCCGCCCAGGCCCGCGCCGAGCGTGAAGCCGAAATTCCGGGATGGGACTTTGACAGCGTGAAAGCCGCGGCGCGCGATGCCTGGAACGAAGTCCTGGGCCGCGTTTCGGTGAGCGGCCGCGAAGACCGGAAAACGCTTTTCTACACATGCCTGTACCGCTCCTGCATGATTCCCATGGAAATGACCAGCACCGAGAACACCTACTGGGGCACCGACTGCCGCGTGCACCAGGTTTCGGGAGCGCACTACAACTCCTGGTCGCTGTGGGACACGTTTCGCACGAAATATCCGCTGCTGTCACTCGTGGCCCCGGCACGTCTCCAGGACATGATCACGTCGCTCGTCCGGCTCGATGCACAGGGACGGTCCTGGGACTCGGGCGAGTGCGAGCCGGTACCCACGGTCAGGACCGAGCACATGCTCGCTATCGTGACCGATGCATACCGCAAAGGTCTGCGCGGGTTCGATGCGGACAAGGCATATGCCGGCATGAAAGAGGACGTGTCGGGCAAGCATGTGGCCGAGAAGTCGTGGAACTACTGGTGTTTGGGAAAGATGGCCGCCGCCTTGGGCAGGACACAGGACCGGCAGACATTCCTTGCCAGGGCGGCCGAATGGATGCCGCAGTGGGAACAGGATTTCAAGAATGTCATGGGCGATCCGTCGGCCGACAAGGTAAGCACGGCCCTGTACGAGTGCTCGCCGTGGCAGTTCCGGTGGTTCGTTCCGCACGACATCCAGGGCATAATCAACATCGTGGGCGGCAGGAGCGTTTTTGTCAATCAGCTGCGCTATTTCTTCGAAAACGACCTGTATAATCACGGGAACGAGCCCGACCTGCACGCGGCCTACCTGTTTTCGTTCGCGGGCGCGCCCTGGCTCACGCAGCAGTGGGTGTACAGGATTCTGACAGGGCACATGGTCCAGCGCTACGGCACGCACGGCTTTCTTGACACCCCGTATCGCGGGCGGATCTACAGGAACCGCCCGGAGGGGTATATCCCCGAGATGGACGATGATGCCGGCACCATGGCGGCATGGTACGCGCTGAGCGCCATGGGCCTGTATCAGGTGTGCGTGGGCGAGCCGGTATTCGAAATCAGCACGCCGATATTCGACCAGGCCGTGCTCCGGCTCGACCCGGACAATCACGGCGGCACGACCTTTACCATACGGGCGAACGGTCTCTCCGATTCGAGTTTCTACATTCAGTCGGCCGCGCTCAACGGCGTCCCGCTTGACCGCCCGTGGATCGCCTTTGACGAGATCGCGGCGGGCGGCACGCTGGCGTTCGAGATGGGCGCCGAGCCGGACACGCAGTGGGGCGCGGATAGGGGCGCCGCGCCGCCGTCGATGAGCAGTCCGATAGACTGAATGGCGCGGTCTGCGCGAATGCGAGCGGCATGTTCCGACTTGCATATTTCAGGTGCTCTGCCATTGTGAACAACCCGGCCGCGGCGCTCTTGTCTCACGCGTGTCCGAGCTGTTTTCGCATCACGCCTCCGCGCTTGTTACCGGATGCTTTGCGATCCTGACGGATTCAAAGCTTCGGGTGATCCCTCCGGCAAGGGACACGTGACTCACGCCTTATCTGCACCCCGAACGTATTTTCGAAAACCATGGGACACGCCGCGCTTGCCACCACGACAGCTTTCATACTATGCCATCTCACGGGCGTCCATGCCCAGTACTGCGCCAAGCTCACCGACCCGGCCCGCAAGGCACGGGTCGATTCGGTCATGCAAACCTTTGTCGAGGACTCCTGCTGTCACACCACGCTGGCGAAATGCCTGAATGAGAGAAAGCCCTGCCCCATTGCCCTGCAACTGGCCAATTTCGCGTGTTTTTTGGGCATTCTCGACCGCGACCATAACACGATACGCGACGAGCTCAAAACGCGCCACGCGTTCATGCACGAGACCAAAACGGTCACGCTCGACCCGGGCATGTTTCCGGCGGCAGGCAACCCCGATGCGCCGGTATCAATTGTCGCATATGTCAATGCGACCTGCCCCCTGTGCAAGCGCGTGACTGTCCCGCTCTATCAGGCGGTCACCAGCGGGCCCCTGCGCGGCCGCGCCCGCCTGTACGTGCTTCCGTTCTCGCCAATCACGGCAAACGCCGGGTATGTCGCCGCCAACCGTCTCGGCCGGTTCTGGGAGTTCTTTCTGGCGCTTGCCGAGGCCCGGGGGCGTATCAACGATGATGTCCTTGTTACCACGGCCGAGTACCTCGGCATGCCGGGCGGAAAATTCAAGCCGCTCCTGTTCGACAAGAACGTCGAGAGTACCCTCGAGAAAAACTACGCGCGGGCCAAACGTATCGGCGTGTCCTCAACCCCGACGGTCTTCATCAACGGGAAGCGATACACCAGCCACAAGGATCCCGAGTGGATAGCGGATGCCGTGCTGTACGAGCTCGAGAGGCTGGGCCGGGGCGCGGGAAAATGACCGTGCGATTGTGGCCTGTGTTCTCCGTGTACACGGTGTTCCCTATTATCAAGCCCTGAGCACCCATTCGCGGGATCGGTATGAAACTGACATTCCTCGGCACCGGCACCTCCCACGGCGTGCCGTCAATCGACTGCATGATTCACGACCATGCGCGCTGCCGCAAGAACGTGTGCAGGGAGGCGCTGCGGGACCCCTTGCACAACCGCACGCGGTGCAGCGCGACCGTGGAATACAACGGACGATGCGTGCTTATCGATGTTTCTTCCGATTTCCGCCGGCAAATGCTTCGGGAACAGGTGAAAAAAATCGATGCGGTGCTGATCACCCACTGTCATGCCGACCATATCGGCGGCATCCCGGACATCCGCTCGTATACCCGCGATGCCTCCCTGCCCTTCTACGGCTCGGCCGAAAGCATGGACCGCATACGCCGCTCGTACGAATACGTGTTCGATCCGCCGGAGATGCGCGGGGGCGGCATCCCCGATATCGAGCTTCACCAGGTCGAGGGCCCGTTCGAGCTGTTCGGATGCAGAGTGACCCCGGTTCCCGTGGAGCATGGAAGCCTTCGGGGGGCGTTTGGCTACCGGCTGGGCGATCTGGCCTACATTCCCGATGCCAAGCAGGTTCCGGATGCCGCCCGCGGTCTTCTGGCCGGCGTTCGCTGCCTGGTTCTGGATGCGCTTCGGGACGAACGCCCCCATTCGACACACCTGATTCTGCCGGAGAGTATCGCGCTCGCGCGCGATACAGGCGCTGATCAAACGTATTTTACGCATATGTGTCATGATATCCATTACCGGCTCGACAGCGCGCTTCTGGACACGAACATGTCGTTTGCGCATGACGGGCTTGTTGTTCAACTGTAGGGGATGGGGCGGAGAGTTTAGGAACGCCCTGCGCGATGGGTCTGCAATCGGACCGCAGATCAATGGAAACATACAAGCGGCAATTCATCGAGTTCATGGTGGAATCGGGCGTGTTGACGTTCGGTGATTTCACCACGAAAAGCGGGCGCAAGACACCGTTTTTCATCAATACCGGCAACTACCGCACCGGGCGGCAGATCGCGCGGCTGGGCGGTTTCTACGCCGAGGCCATTGTGGCGGGCTGGGGCCGCGATTTCGACGTGCTGTTCGGGCCGGCATACAAGGGCATCCCGCTCGCGGTGGCGGCATGCATCGCCCTGGCGGCAAGCCACGGCATGAACCCGGCGTTCTGTTTCAATCGCAAGGAAAAGAAAGACCACGGCGAAGGCGGGAGCCTGGTGGGACATCGGCTTGCCGACGGTGACCGCGTGCTCATTATCGAAGATGTCACCACGGCGGGGACATCCATACGCGAGACCGTGCCGGTGCTCAGGGCATCGGCAGATATCAGCCTGGCGGGCCTTATCGTATCGGTGGACAGGCAGGAAAAAGGCGCCGGCGAGAAAAGCGCGCTGGCCGACATACGTGAATCGTTTTCCATGCCCGCGGCGGCGATAGTCACGCTCGACGAGATTGTTTCGTACCTGCACAACAGAGAAATCAGCGGGACCGTGGTTCTCAACGACGATATCAGGAAACGGATAGATGCCTACCGGGAGCAGTATGGCGCGTAGCGCAACGCCGGAAACCGGAACGCGGCAGGCGGAAGCGGCACAACCTGCATCACTGTTATCCGTCTCCGCGTTCGCCTTTCCGCGTTTTGCGTTTCGATTCGTTTTCCCGCGTTCCGCATTTTGGCGGACCTCTCTCATATGAAAAGAGTATCCGACAACCCTCCCGCCCGGTATCCCGCGCGTCGCATTCACGAGGCTGAAGCGCCGTGGTGGATCGCGAAAGTGAAGCCGCGCCAGGAAAAGGCCCTGGCATTCGATCTCATGCGGCTCGAAACCGAGTATTACCTTCCGATGTACACCAAGGTCACGCGGAGACGGGACAACAACAAGCCCCGCAAGTCGGTGCTCCCGCTGTTTCCCGGGTACCTGAGTTTCTGCGCATCCGCGGGCACGCACCGGCAGGTCTACGCCACCGGCCGGATTGTCAATCTCGTGGAGGTGCGTCACCAGAAGCATTTCATGGATGAGCTTGAGCAGATTTATTTCACGCTCGATCTGGGAATGCCGCTGGAGCCGCTGACTGACATCGGGAACCTGTCGCCGGGCATGCTGGTGCAAGTGCAGTCCGGCCCGCTTCACGGCATTCGCGGGACCATCAGCCGGATTCAGGGAACCCACAAGCTGATACTGTCGGTCGAGGGGCTGGGAAGGGCGGCATTGACTGTTGATGCATCGGTGGTCAAGCCTGTTGAGTGATTTGACTGCCGCGTTCCGCGCCCCCTGATAATATTGAAAACCTCCCGGCGTAATATTTATAATCATAGACTTGTCCGGGAATGCGGGCGGTGCCCGCCGTGCGCCGGGATGCCGTAACCAGTTAGTATCAAATGAGTTGAGGCGTGCTGAAGCCTGGTACCGCCGACCAGGGAATGATGCGTCTTCAAAAACCCGTGCCGCAAATCCAAAGGGACCGCCCAGGCCGCCGGCAAGCTTTACACCTGCATATGCCCCGCCGTCGAATAATCACTGCATCCATCGCCGCGGCCGCGATACTCGCTGTCATGCTCGGCATATTCGCGTTCCGCCGCGCCGGCCCCTGGCTCGTGGTCACCGACCCCCTTCCCGCGTCGCTCGATATCATCCTGACGCTTGGCGGCGAAAAGGAACGCTACGATTACGCCAAGGTCCTGGCGCGCCGCTATCCCGATGCATTCTGGATAATCAGCGTGGGCTGGTTCCCCGCGTTCGACACCATCACCCTGGGCCATATTGTCAGAAGAAGCGTGGTCTACGACGGGTTCGACACGGCGCGGGTCCTTGTCGATGATACCTGCACATCGACCGGCGCGGAAATCAAGCTCCTGCGCGCGCTGCTCGAGTACCGGAAGTCAGCCGGCAGCGCGCAGGAGCCGGCCGGGGGCGCGCGGCATGCAGACGGTGACACGCATGGCGCGGTCGATAGCGCGGGGAATGCGGTGCATGCGGCAGTCCCGCGCGAGGAGCGCATGCGGCGATGGCTCGCCGGTCATGCCGGCGACACTAGTATCGATGTCGGCATCACGACCAGCCACTATCACACGCGCCGCGTAAAACTCATCGCCCAAACCGCGATACAGGATCCCCGCATCAGGTTTCATATGCTTCCGGTCCCCTACACCGACGACACACACCGCTATTTTCGCGAAAAGAGATGGTGGCGCCACGAAACAGATGCATCGTTCGTGGTTTCGGAGCTGGTGAAAATGCTATATTACGGCACCTTACGCCGGTGGTCACCGGCCAATCCCTGAGACACTCATACAAGGATACGGCGCTATCGTGCAGTCCCACACTGTCCCCTACCTGAAACAGCTCGAGTCCGAGTCTATCCATATCATGCGCGAGGTCGTGGCCGAGTTCAAGAACCCGGTCATGCTCTACTCCGTGGGAAAAGACAGCTCGGTCATGGTCCGCCTTGCGCAGAAAGCGTTTCACCCGGGCCGGTTTCCGTTCCCGCTCATGCATGTGGACACCGGGTACAAGTTCGACGAGATGTACGGGTTTCGCGACGAGTTCGTGAAATCGATCGGCGCGCGGCTCATCGTGCATCGCAACGAAGAATGGATTGCCAAAAACACGCACCCGCTCAGTACGGGTATCGACAAGTGCTGCTCCTACCTCAAGACCCAGGCGTTGCTCGAGGGCATCCGGTCCAACGGTTTCGATGCCGCGTTCGGCGGCGCGCGGCGCGATGAAGAAAAATCGCGGGCAAAGGAACGCATATTCTCGCTTCGCGATGCATTCGGGCAGTGGGACCCGAAAAACCAGCGTCCCGAGCTGTGGAACCTGTACAACACGCGCATCAACGAGGACCAGACCGTGCGGGTGTTTCCGCTGTCCAACTGGACCGAGCAGGATGTCTGGCAGTACATCAAACTCGAGAACATCCCGATTGTCCCCATCTACTACGCGCGCACGCGTAAGGTGATTGAGCGCAACGGGATCATCATCCCGCTCGACAACGTGCCGGTTGCCATGGGCACTGATGACGAGAACGCGCTCAAGGATCTCGACATACAAGAGATGTCGTGCCGGTTTCGCAGCCTGGGATGCATCCCCTGCACCGGCGCGATACCGTCGGAGGCGAAGAATATCGACGATATCATTGCCGAAGTCGCGGCGGCGCGCAAGAGCGAGCGCGAAAACCGGGTGATAGACCTGACAAGCGACAGCTCGATGGAGCAGAAGAAGAAAGAAGGGTACTTCTGATATCTGGATCTGGTGGGGGGAGGTATCCCCCCACCAAATCCATACGTATCCCCAAATGCCTAATCTGCAACACGAAAAACGAGAACAATTCGCATGGAAAAATCACTACTCAGACTGACCACCAGCGGAAGTGTTGACGACGGGAAATCGACCCTTATCGGGCGCCTGCTGTTCGAGACCAAGTGCGTGTACGAGGATCAGCTGGCCGCGGTGCACAAGGCATCGCAGAAGAAAGGGCTGGCCGAGACCGACCTGGCGCTGCTGCTCGACGGGCTTGCGGCGGAGCGCGAGCAGGGCATCACCATCGATGTGGCATACCGGTATTTCGAGACCCCCAAACGCAAATTCATTATCGCCGACTGCCCGGGGCACGAGCAGTACACGCGCAACATGGTCACGGGCGCATCGACGGCCCAGCTCGCGCTCATTCTCATCGATGCCCGCAACGGGGTGCTGACCCAGTCCAAGCGCCACGGGTTCCTGGTGTCGCTGCTCCAGATCCCCCACCTGGTCGTTGCGGTCAACAAGATGGACCTGATGGATTACCGCGAGGACGTCTACAACGATATCGTGGCCGAGTATTCGGCGTTCTCCGAAAAGCTCGATATTCACGATATCACCTATATCCCGGTTTCGGCGCTCAAGGGCGACAATGTCGTAGACAAAAGTCCCAACATGACCTGGTACCAGGGTTTTCCCCTGCTCAAGTATCTCGAAAGCGTGCACGTGGCCGCCGACCACAACCTGGTCGATTTCCGGTTCCCGGTGCAGTATGTCATCCGGCCGCATCTGGATTTCCGCGGGTATGCCGGCCGCGTGTCGTCGGGGACCGTACGCGTGGGCGAGGAAATCGCGGTGCTGCCTTCGGGCAAGACCTCCAGGGTCAGGGGCGTGACCACCTTTGACGGCGAGCTGGATGAAGCGTTCGTGACCCAGTCGGTGGTGCTGTCGCTCGAGGATGAAATCGATATCAGCCGCGGCGACATGATCGTGCGCAAGAACAACCTTCCCGAAGTGGGCAACCGTGTCGAAGCCATCATCTGCTGGATGTCGGAGGAGGCATCATCGGAAAGCACCGCCTACATTCTCAAGCACACCACGAAGAACACCAAGGCGTTTATCTCAAAAATCAACTACAAGATAGACGTCAACACGCTGCACCGCGAGCAGGCCGGCAACCTGACGCTCAACGAGATCGCCCGTGTCGAAATCAGGACCGCCCAGCCGTTGTTTTTCGATGCCTACGACAGCAACCGCGCGACCGGCAGTTTCATTCTGATCGATCCCCACACCAACCTGACCGTGGCCGGGGGCATGATTCGCAGCGCATCCCGCGATCTCGAGTCGGTCACCGCCGCGTCGCTGGACCAGCATATCGCGCGCAAGAGCTCGACCAATGTCACGTGGCAGAGCCTGAGCACGGCGCGCCGGAAACGCGAGGATCGCCAGGGGCATCGCGCCGCGGTGCTGTGGCTCACCGGGTATTCGGGCTCGGGCAAGTCGACGATTGCCAAGGCCCTGGAGAAACGCCTGTTCGACATGGGGTGCAGCACGATGCTGCTCGATGGCGACAATGTGCGTCACGGCCTGTGCGGCGATCTGGGGTTCAGCGACCGCGATCGCACCGAGAATATCCGGCGGGTGGGCGAAGTGGCCAAGCTGTTTTTCGAGAACGGCGCGCTTGCCATTTGCACGTTCATCTCGCCGTTTCGCGAAGACCGTGATTTTGTGCGCGGCATCATGGAGCCGGGCCGGTTTTTCGAGGTGTTTGTCAAGTGCGACCTCGAGGTGTGCAAGCGCCGCGACCCGCGCGGCCTCTACAAGAAAGCGGCGGCCGGGGAAATCAAGCAGTTTACCGGCATCGACTCGCCCTATGAAGAGCCCGTGCATCCCGAGCTGACCGTCGAAACCGATCTCGAAAGCGCCGACCAGATCGTGGAGAGCATCATCGGGGCACTGCGGGAGAAGGGAATACTTGGCGGGTAATGGTAGGGGCCGAGTCCGGCATTGCCCAAAGGAAGATAACGAATTTCTAATCCATGCGGCTATATGAGATGCTATTGATTCACATTCTTGAGGGGGAAAGCTTTCCCCCTGGTTGGAGCCCCTCCTCCGTTCCGCAAGGCGAAACGTTGGACGGTCTCCAACGCACCCCCATCAGCGGGGGCACCCCGCAACGCCCCGCAATTGTAAACCCATCCCCCAAACCCCCTTCCCACGCTGCGTTTACGCGTGGAAAGGGGGCAGTGGTCATGTAACCATTATGAGTAACTACGACCATGCTATATTCTCGAAAAGCTACGATATCACTCTTTCAATATTTTGGGGGCGTTACGGGGGGTAGCGAAAGCGGACCCCCGTTGAGGGGGAACGGCCTGCCAGTGGCAGAAGTTGCCGCGCCGAAAATCCTCTAAAGCTCCACAGGAGCGAAAGAGGAGCTGAGGCCGG
Source organism: Chitinivibrionales bacterium (assembly GCA_014728015.1). Lineage (GTDB taxonomy): Bacteria > Fibrobacterota > Chitinivibrionia > Chitinivibrionales > WJMI01 > WJMI01. The sequence goes on from WJMI01000272.1 coordinate 10,215, forward strand.
GGCATGGCCGCGCCAGTGGCGCAAAAAGGCCCTGCCTCCCCCCACCAAATGATCTTGAATGATCTTCTCCCACACAGGTAGCTATGGCAAAAACCCTGGTAGACTTTCACACGCACAGCTCTGAATCCGACGGGTCGCTGTCGCCCGAGCAGCTTGTCGACTTCGCGGCCGGCAGCGGGCTCATCGCGCTGGCATTGTGCGACCATGACACGACTTCGGGGCTCGAGCGCTTCGAAGCGCGTGCCGCGCAAAAAAACATCCGCGTGTTCCCCGGGGTCGAAATTTCGGCGACCTGGCCCGCGGGCAACTGTCATATCGTGGGGCTGGGCGTGCGGCCGGGGTATGGGCCGCTCGAAGACGTTCTCAGAAAGATCCGTGACAGCCGCGGGAACAGAAACGAGCGCATTATCGAAAAGCTCAACGATCTGGGCATTGGTATTACGCTCGACGATGCGCGCGCGCTTGCCGGCGGCGACGTTGTCGGCCGCCCGCACATGGCGCGGGTCATGCACCAGCGGGGATTTGTGACGAGTGTCCAGGAAGCGTTCGATAGGTACCTGGCCAAGGGCGCGCCCGCGTATGTCGACCGGTACCGCCTCGACCCGGACAAGGCGGTGAGGCTCCTGCGCGATGCCCGGAGCCTGGTGGTACTCGCGCATCCCAGCCAGCTTCAGCTTGACGAACCCGCGCTGGAAGAATTTGTCGATGCGCTTGTCCCGCACGGTCTGGGCGCTATTGAAGCGTACACGCCGTATGACGGCGGCCTGGAGCTGTACCTGCGCCTCGCCAAAAAGCACAACCTGACAGTGACGGGCGGCTCCGATTTCCACGGCGAATCCAAACCCGATCACAGGCTGGGCTATTACGGAGATGGTTTGCCGATTCCCGTGGAATGCCTGGATGCGGTATCCAATTCCGCGATATGAGATGCTATTGATTCAAATTCAAGTCGCAAAAAGGACCTTCTTCCCCCCGCCAAATGAGCTTGTATCATCTTGAATATGTTCTTGAACACGAAACGAGTTTGTCGTCACATATAACAGGACAGCAGAAACCAATGAAAACCATCCTTGAACGGGCCCGGGAAATTCTTCAGGCCGAAGCTGATGCAATCCGCGATATCCCGCTCAATGCATCATTTGAAGACGCGGTTGACGCGCTCTTTCATTGCAGCGGGAAAGTGGTCACCACGGGCATGGGCAAGGCCGGCAACGTGGCCATGAAAATGGCCAGCACCCTGTGCTCCACCGGCACCCCTGCCGCGTATCTGCATCCCGGCGAGTCCGCCCACGGCGAGCTGGGCCTGGCCACGCACAACGATGTTATCGTGGCGTTCTCCACCAGCGGCAAGACCCGTGAGGTGCTCGAGATGCTGGGCCGCGCGCGGCGGCTGGGCGTGGCATCGGTGGTTGCCATCACCTCGCACGCGGATGCCGCTATCCGGGAAATCGCCGATGTGGTTATTGACATGGGCACTATCGAAGAGCCCTGCTCGCTGGGCCTCACGCCCACGGCCAGCACCGCGGCCATGCTTGCCGTAAGCGATGCCGTCTGCCTCGTGCTCATGGAGAAAAAAGGATTGAGCCGGGAGGATTACGGCCTCCGCCATCACGGGGGATATCTCGGGGAAAAAGCCAGGAACAGCGCATTTTGATTGGACGTGTTGTTTCTTTACCAGCAGTAATTATACAGTTAATTCAAATTCTTGAGGGGGAAAGCTTTCCCCCTGGCTGGAAGCGCTGTCTCTTTTCCTTGCTTTGGGGGCGTTACGGGGGGTAGCGAGCCGGCGCGAGCGGACCCCCGTTGAGGGGGGGGTGTGGCCCGAGATCGCCTGAGCAAAACGAAGGAAGCTCGGGCCCAGGGCATGGCCGCGCCAGCGGCGAAAAAAGGCCCTTCTTCCCCCCACCAAATGAGCCTGCATGATCCAGCGTATCATAGAACACTCAAAAAGGAACTCCATCTCATGTCCAAAACAGCGCTCATCACAGGCATAGCAGGCCAGGACGGGTCCTATCTCACCGAGCTTCTGCTGGAAAACGGCTACGACGTTCACGGAATCGACCGGCGGTCATCGCTGTTTAACCGGCGGCGCATCGAAGAGGCCCGCGAGAACGCGCGCAGGCGCGGCCAGGTGTTCGAGCTGTACTACGGCGACATGTCGGATTCATCGAACCTCTACCGCCGCATAATCTCGTGCAAGCCGACCGAGATCTACAATTTCGCATCCCAGAGCCACGTGGCCATCTCGTTCGAAGAGCCGGAGCATACCACCGATGTCAATGCCAACGGCACGCTGCGCCTTCTCGAAGCTGCCCGTCATTTTGCCGCGGACGGGTGCCGGTTTTATCAGGCATCCACATCGGAGATGTTCGGCGATGCGCCCCACTCCCCGCAGACCGAGAACACCCCGTTCCACCCGCGCTCGCCCTACGGCGTGGCCAAGCTCTATGCCTACTGGATCGTGCGCAACTACCGCGAGCATTACGGTCTTCACGCGTGCAACGGTATTCTCTACAACCACGAGTCGCCCCGCCGCGGCGAGAATTTCGTCACGCGCAAAATCACCTATTCCCTGGCCCGCATAAAGAAAGGCCTTCAGGACACGCTCATGCTCGGCAATCTCGACAACCGCCGCGACTGGGGCTTTGCCGGCGACTATGTCCGGGCCATGTGGCTCATGCTCAACCAGGATGCCGCCGATGATTATGTCATTGCCACGGGACAGACCCACACGGTCCGCGAATTCGTGGAAAAGGCCTGCGAAACCGCGGGCATCGGCATTGCCTGGGAAGGCGAAGGGGCCGGCGAAAAAGGACGCGACACCAGAACCGGCAAGACCATTGTCGAGGTCTCGAAAAAATTCTTCCGGCCGGCGGAAAAAACGGTCTTGTGCGGGGATGCGAAAAAAGCCCGCGAAAAACTCGGCTGGAAACCGGAAATTGATTTTGACGGGCTGGTGGAACTGATGATGAAATGTGATTTGGATAGTGTTTGACAACAATATGGCAGGCACGCGAGCATTCGTGGCAAATACATACGCCAGTTGCCGGCTACAGTTTCCAGGAACAACAAGCATCCCCGAAAAGCTACTATCTTTTTTTCAACATTTCGGGGGCGCCTGCCGCGCGGGCGCGTGCGCCGCGGGTTACGGGGGTAGCGAAAGCGGACCCCCGTTGAGCGGGGTGTGGCCCGAGATCGCCAGAGCGAAGCGAAGGAAGCTCGGGCCCGGGGCATGGCCGCGCCAGCGGCGCAAAAAGGCCCTTCTTCCCCCCACCAAATTATCTTGAATGATCTTCAATATGACAGGGGACGGCCTCCCCCTATACAAACCCGACATACATACGGAGGAAAGATGAAAATCCTGATCATAGCAGGGGCGCGGCCGAATTTCATGAAAATCGCGCCGATCATACGGGCGATAAAGACCAACGCAAAAACCCTGCACTACAAACTCGTCCACACGGGCCAGCACTACGATGCCGCCATGTCCCGTACGTTCTTTGCCGAGCTGGGAATACCACGGCCCCACTACAATCTCGACGTCGGCTCCGCATCGCATGCGGTCCAGACCGCAGCTATCATGACACGGTTCGAACAGGTGTGTCTCACGGAAAAACCCGATTGGGCAGTGGTTGTCGGTGATGTTAACTCCACCGCGGCATGCGGGCTCGTGGCAAAAAAACTCCATATCGGCCTGGCCCATGTTGAAGCCGGGCTTCGGTCGGGCGACCGGCGCATGCCCGAGGAAATCAACCGCATTGTCACCGATGCCATCTCCGATTTGCTGTTTGTCACCGAGAAACAGGGCGTCGACAACCTTGCCCGCGAAGGCCACCCCGAAAGCCGGGTGCATTTCGTGGGACACGTGATGATCGACAACCTGCTCTACCAGCTCGACCGCCTGACATCGGCGGACCTGGCACAAAGCAATGCGCTCAAATCACGGCTTCCCGCAAAGTATGCCTGCCTCACCATGCACAGACCGTCAAACGTAGACAACAAGGAAACCCTCACAAAGCTTCTGCAATGCTTGAGCGGGCTTTCAGCGCGTACGCCCATTGTATTTCCGTGTCACCCCAGGACCAGGAAGCGCATCCTCGAATTCGGCCTTGACCGGCATGTACGGGTTCAGGATCCAGGGTTGGGGGTTCGGGAAAACCACGAGGAGTCTCTCTCTGAAACGAATGCATCCGCGCGCAAAGACCGTGAACCCCGCACAGTGAACACCGGCGTTGCAGTACCCCCTGAACGCCGCGACCCCGGGCATACTGACCCCCACCCCCCGGCCCGCGAACCGGCCGGCCTGATCCTGACCGGGCCGCTGGGGTACATGGATTTTCTCAACCTGTACAAGGATGCGGCCGTGGTGGTGACCGACTCGGGCGGCATTCAGGAAGAGACCACTGCGCTGAAAAAGCCCTGCATTACCATTCGCGAATCAACGGAACGCCCGATAACCGTGGATGTCGGCTCGAATGTCGTGGTGGGAAGCGACACCCAAAGGCTGAAAACCGAGTTTGAAAAAGCGGTTTCCGGAAACTGGAAACAGAGCGCCGTGCCGGATTTATGGGACGGCAGGGCGAGTGAAAGAATTGTCGATGTGCTTCGCAGGTCTGCATCGTAGTTTCTCTTTGCTGATAACAATAATGCGGCAGGGGCTGCTGGTGTTGGCGTCTTTTCCCGAACATCATCTTGAGCGCGAAAGCGCCATTTCTTTGTTACGCGGAGAAAGGACGGTTGTCTGTCAAACCGGTTTGATGCCGCATAAACAGAACGCGGGTATGTTCCGATCACCAGGAAACAGAGAATGAAAACTCTTGAAGATATGCTTGGCATCAAGGTCGACCTCATAACAGAAGATGCTCTTCGGCCATGCGGCTATATGAGATGCTATTGATTCAAATTTTGGAGGGGAAAGCTTTCCCCCTCCAAATGATCCTATATGATGATATTTATACCTATAATGACATTGGCTCCACCATCATCCAGGCAAAATCATACAAAAAAGGCTAAAGTATCCCCTCGAACAGCCGATAAAAAGAAGGGGTATTCTATTTGTTTGCCCCTGTCATGAGCGCAGAAAAAGTTTTCAAGCGCTCTCGGGTATTGCCGAAATACTAAACAGATGGGGCCTGCAGTGCGCGGGCCCATCCGCCGGGACATGGATAAGGACCGGCTTTGAGTTGAGCCAACAAGGACGTTGGAATGCGAATAAACCACAATATCTCCGCAATGATTTCCCAGGGGGCCATGTTCAAGGTCCACACAAGCCTGGGCAAATCCTTTGAGAGACTCTCCACCGGCCTGAGAATCAACAGCGCATCAGATGATGCCGCCGGCCTCGGCGTGTCCGAAAACCTGCGTACCCAGGTCCGGGGCATGGGCCAGGCCCTGAAAAACACCCAGGATGCCATTGCTTTGCTCAATATCGCCGACGGCGCCCTGAATGAGCAGACCGATATACTCCAGAGAATCCGCGAGCTGGTGCTTCAGGCAAAAAGCGATACCTATACTGATGTCGAACGCGGGTATATCGGCCAGGAAATAGCCGCCCTTATTGAAGAGCTCGACCGGATAGCCGGCACAGTCAATTATAACGGCATGCGACTGTTTGCCGCGCCCGAATATGAAGAGGGTGAAGGCACCACCCTGTACACAACCAGCAATCCCAATCCCACGGGCGATCGCGCCAAGTGGATACAGGACGGCCGCAGGCTGTGGGATGCCGGGGAATACGACGAATCAGTGTTTGGCGAAACCGACTATTCCAGCGCGCACTATTTCAACATGATGATAGGCGCAAATTTCAGCGATGAAGACCAGGCCGCCCTGAACGACAGCGGATTCAGGTACTCGTTTGACAAAGATGCGGACAATATGATTACCCTGCAGCTTGGCCAGATGGATGCAAACGCCCTTCTCAGCGCCAATCCCGGCATAAACCTGGCAAACGTGATAAACCTGGTCGACCGTGACGGCACATTTGAAAATCTTGACTGGGACTCGAGTTTCCCGGGCAATGACAACGATGCCACGCTCTCGTTTGCCTACTACGGCGCGATCAACGAAGGAAGCGTGCAGACCAAGCTCGATTACCTGCTGGATCTCATCGACGGCCGCGTGTCGGATATTCCCGACCACAACCTGACGAAAGGAAACGACCCGTTGCTCGGCGGACGTCCGGAAAATGCCACCGGCCTTGACCGCATTAACCGGATGCGCGCTGTTGTCGGCGCCACCATCAACCGGTTCGAGCACACGGTCAGCAACCTGACCAACCAGATCAACAACACCCAGGCCGCTGAAACCGTGATACGCGACGCCGATTTTGCCGAGGAAAGCACGGTATATGCGCGCAACGCTATCCTCACCCAGTCTGCTACCGCCATGCTCGCGCAGGCCAATGTGTCGCAACAGTCGGTGCTCGGCCTGATCCGCTAGCCTGCCGCAACCGCACATCCGAGGAGTTACTGCTCTCGTCGCGTAGTACGCTCCCACCATCGTAATACCCCATCAGTTTATGCGGCCGGCCCGCGTCGCCGGCTTGTCCCGCCGCAGCTTCGCGGGATCAAAGGCGCATGACGGGGCCATCACGCCACTACTCCAGGACTCCATACCCGCATTGCCGGAATAATGCAGATGCATCCTGGGCCTGTCAATATCCGCCTTGCCTCCTTCAGCCTGGCAATCCATGCAGCCGAATTCGGAAGCAGCGTGCAATGCTCGCTTGACAGTACGTTTCTACCCTACAGGTGTACGTGTCATACAACCGACATGACCATCCGGGCGGGCAGAATCAGGCCTCCTTCCGGAAAGCAGGGCGTGTCTTTTCCCACAGTGGGAACATGCTTCCCCGGCAACACGGGTTTTACGCTTGTCGACAATAAGTCATCCGCAAGATTTGACTGGTCCGCCCGAACAGCAACCGTAGACCTGCGGGAATGTGCAAGAGCCGATGCGCGCGCGGCAGTGGTGAGGGCGGTAAAATTCGTGGTATGCATGCTGGCGCTCGAGGGCGGCGGCCTGGCGCTTCACGCATCTGCCATCGCGAAAGACAGCGGCAGCATCGCGCGCGGCATCGCGTTTTTCGGGCCCTCAGGCGCGGGCAAAAGCACCGCAGCATCGCTTAACCAGCATCCCTGGACCGTTGTGAGCGATGATTTCACCGTGGTCTTGCCGCATGACAGCGGATTTTCTTTCTACGCCAGCCCGTGGTCCAAGCCCTGCTCCGCTCCCCTTGATCCCCGCGAGCCGGTTGGCCTTGAGCGCCTGCTTCTGGTGCAGAAAGCCGAAAACAACACTATTTCCGATATGTCGCCCCCGCAACAGATAACATCAGTAGTCAGCAGCACGCCAACGCCACCGTACTCAGACGCTGTGGCAAAACAACTTCTTGTCAATGCCGGTAACCTTTGTTCACATGTTCCGGTCGGCACGCTGTATTTCAGCAACGCAAGGCCCATAGATTATCTGTGGAAATAGCTTACGGAAACAGTCCAGTTGCCGCCGGCAGCTCTGCTCCGGCATCCCTCGCAATACTATTTTTTTCATACACACAACTCCCATTCACCTTCCTATCCGTGGCATTATGCAATACACCAAAGCGCGGAATCTTTCCGTAAAAAGAGTAAAAGACGAAACATTCGTTCTTAACCGCGATGAGTCTTCAATCCACTCGTTCAACAGCACCGGTGCGTTCTTATGGGATCGTATTCAAAACCAGGAAGGCGTACCTGAGATTGAGAAAGCTCTTTGTAACGAATACAACCTGGACAAAGAAACAGCCTCCCGCGACGTGGCCGAGTTTCTCCAGTCCCTTGCAGCAGCCAAGCTTATATCGCTGGGAGAATGAATGCTTGGAGCAGTGGCGTTTACCACAATTCGTAATCAATCTCACCACCGAGAACACAGAGAATGAATACAGATAACTGCAATGCGCCATGCGCACAAGTATCCCGTGAACACCAGCCCTGATAACTCCTCAACGAGCGCCGAAACGCTGGATGCCAGGCTGTACCGCCTGGGCAGCCAATGCTACCCCACGTTCGGCACTATCGAAGTCACCAACCGGTGCAATGCATCGTGTGACTACTGCTACGTGGAAAAAGGTAACGGCGGGGGCGAACTCGACACCGGCCAGTGGAAATTCGTGATAGATCGCCTCAGCGAGCATGGTTGCCTAGCTGTCATGGTCACCGGCGGCGAGCCGTTCGTGCGAAAAGACATCGTTCCCATTCTCGAGCATTGTGTAAGCAAAGACTTTTTCCGGCTTACCATCAAAACCAACGGCACGATGATAACCGATAATCACCTTCGCTTCTTTGAATCCCATGCCGGCCGCGTGACCAGCGTGCACATGTCGATTTTTTCCCACCTTCCCGAACTCAACGACACCTATTTCGGCGTGCCGCATGCGTACGAGAAGACCCTTGCCGCGGCCGAGGCGCTGAAAGGCTTTGGCATACATGTATGGATCGCGGTAAATGCCATGGATTTCAATATCGACACCATGAACGAAACAATACATGTCTTGCGCGGCAAGGGATTCCGGGTGGGCCGCGGACCGCACAAGATAGTAAGCGATGCAAACCGGTGCGGCGGCATTACCCGCATGACCACAAAAGAGCATTGCAAGGCATACGTGCGAAGCCTGTCCGACAGCGAGCTGAACCACTACCGCGAGAAGATGCAGGCCGCGCTTTCCGCAAAGCAGCGCTCATTCGAGCTATGCACCGGCGTGCGCGAAGCTATCACGATTGGCCCGCGCGGCGAGATTCGCCCGTGCCTCGCGTTTCGCGATGTA
>WJMI01000273.1 GCA_014728015.1 Chitinivibrionales bacterium
CGCCAGACTGCCGTACAGTTGCCAGCCCTGCTTGAGATATTCGTTGACCGAACTCTCAAGCTCATGCGGACTTCCTGCCGATTGGACGAGCTTGTATTCCATGAGGTCTTCTCCTTATGCCCAGCACAAGCATATCGCCTTCTGCCGCCTGTTGCGCGCGCAGCTTGAATATGATCTGTGCACACCCGGCATTCAAAAAACTAGAGAATGAGGTAGTCAATGCCCTCGGTCTTGTTCCGTTCCTTGAAAAGGCGGCGTATTTCCGGCCATGAATCCCATCGCCGCACGGCGCAGAAGTAGAACCGGTTCTTGTCTCGCTTGCCTACCGCAGCGGTATTCCATACCGGAAGGCCGCTGCACGTATCCGAGCGTCTTGCAGGGTTGACGTCCACAAAACCCTCCACCGGAAAGCCCGCTTCAACAAGCCCCTGCTCAAGCCGTTTTCCGGCAAGACCCGGACCGCATATTCGTATCTTCCTGCCGTGCGCGAGGCGCCCTCGGCGGACCTGCCGCGCGACATGCTCAATCTTTCGCCGCAAAAACGCGTTCTTGCGATATCGGGGATCCGACCGTGTGAGATTTGCATGATGGAATCGCCAGAGGAGCAGGACGGCAGGTACTTTGCAGAACTTCATGCCGGCATCGGACATGCGGAGCCAGAGGTCGTAATCCTCCGGCCCGTCATACCGGCGATAGCCCCCGAGGGACCGCACCGCCGAGGCGCGAAACATGACCGACGGGTGGGGGAGCGGGCTTTCAATATACAGATCCCGCGCAATCTGTTCCGAACTGATGCTTTGGTTGACCCATTCAACATATCGCCTGTTGCCGGCGCTCAAGGATGCATCGCTCACAGGCCGCACCAGACACGAAACCACGGCCATGTCCGGGTTCTGGCGGAGGCAGGCAAGTTGAAGTTCAAACCGTCGAGGATCGCAGATGTCGTCCGCATCCATCCTGGCGATAACAGGGGATGATGCCAGTGCGATTCCCTCGTTCAGCGCATTGGCTATGCCCTTGCGGGAAAACCGCTTAATGCGAACGCGGGCATCGGTTTGCGCCCGCTTCTGTGCGATGTCCGCGCTGTGGTCGGTACTGCCATCGTCAATGACAATCACCTCAATGTCGGCCAAGGAGCTTCGCAGGACCGAATCAAGGGCACAGCCGATGAAGGGCTCCGCGTTGAAAACAGGCAGTATGACCGACACGGAAGGAGATGACATTCTGCCAAGGACCGGAATTGGGTGTCGCGCGATTCGATGAAAAAAATAGTGCCGGTATGCGCTATCGGGGAGCAGGAACCCAGCGATGTCGTATTTTCTCCACGGATTTCGCAGCCGGGCGGCCGGCGGCCCGGATGCAGACCTGAAAGGCGGATGAGATGGAGCCCTACAATATCGTGAGCTTTCTCGGCATATTCGCCTGTATGGGCACTGCCTGGGTGTTTTCCACCGACAGGCGGCGGATGAACTGGCACGCCATCGGGTGGGGCATCGGGTTGCAGCTTCTATTCGCGCTGTTCGTCTTTATCGCCCCGGCGGGCACGAAGGCGTTCCTTTTTGTCAATAAGATTGCCGTTTCGGTTCTGGATGCAGCTTCCGAAGGGGCAAAATGCGTGTTCGGTCCGCTGGCCCTGCCGCCCGGCACGCCCGGCTCCCTGGGCTTTTTCCTGGCATTTCAGGCGCTGCCGACCATCATATTCTTTTCGGCGCTTGTATCGATTTTGTACTTCTATGGTATCATGCCCGCGCTCATCAAGTTTTTCGCGCGCATTTTCACCAGGCTGATGCGTGTATCGGGCGCCGAATCACTGTGCGCCGCAAGCAATATTTTCGTTGGTGTCGAATCCGCTTTCACCGTGCGCCCGCATATCCGGGACATGACGCGCTCGGAGCTGTGTACCGTCCTTACAGCCGGCATGGCAACGGTTGCTTCCAATGTGCTTGCCCTGTATGTCTTTACTCTGCAGAAACAATTCCCCGCGATTGCGGGACACCTGATCTCGGCATCGTTTCTTTCCGCGCCGGCCGCACTGATCATGTCGAAAATCATGGTCCCCGAAAAACAGACGCCGCGCACGCTCGGATTGGGCATTGAGCCGCATTATCAGAAAGACAGCAATGTTTTCGAAGCGGTAATCAATGGATCCCAGGCCGGCGTGAAGGTCATTGTCGGCATTGTGGCTCTCTTGATTGCCGTGCTCGGGCTCGTTGCGTTGCTCGATATGATTCTCGGCGGGATTGGTATGAAGGCCAACGTCATGTTCGGGTGGGGCGTTGACTGGTCGCTAAAGGGCCTTCTCGGCTATGCCTTCCGTCCGATTGCCTTCATTCTCGGCATTCCTCCCGCCGACGTGCCGGTCGCGGCACGCATCATCGGTCAGCGGGCCGTGCTCACCGAAGTGGCTTCATATCAGGACCTGTCCGCCGCACTGGCGGCCGGATCGCTGCAGCACCCCCGTTCGGCCGTTATCATCGCGTACGCCCTGTGCGGGTTTGCCCATGTGGCATCGATGTCGATTTTTGTCGGCGGCGTGAGCGCGCTCGCGCCCGGCCGGACCGGGACGCTTTCCCGCGTGGCATTCAGGGCCCTGGTGGCGGCCACGCTCGCGTGTCTCATGACGGCATGTGTTGCCGGAACGTTTTTCACCAACCGCTCGGTGCTTCTGGGATGAGACGAATTGCCCTGGCAGCGACTACAGCCTGCTTTATGGCAGGATGCGGAGACTATCCTCCCGCACCGGCGGAGGTCCAGCCACCGGCCGGGATGAAACTCATTCCCGCGGCACGGGCGGGGTTTATCATGGGCAGCGGCCGGGGGCAGGAAGATGAGGCGCCGACACGCACCGTTGCATTCACGGATGATTTTTTCATGGATACGGTTGAAGTCACGCAAGAGCGATATGAGGCGGTTATGGGGGAACGCCCCTGGGAATTCCCGGGAGATGCATCCTTGCCTGCCGAGAAAATGACATGGTTTGATGCCGTGCTGTTCTGCAACGAACTGAGCAAAACAG
>WJMI01000274.1 GCA_014728015.1 Chitinivibrionales bacterium
AAGGGCTGGATAAAAAAGGTCCCGGTTTCGACATTGATTCGTGTTATGACGACGAAAGTCAGAAGAATAAGCAGCATGGTGAGCGCCCCGAAATACCAGGGGACGCCTACGTGGGCCAGCATGGCCACGGAGACCAGAAGACAAAGGAACAGGACCCTGAGTGACCAGACCGCGCTTGAAGGGGTTTCGGGATGACGTTTCAACCCCAGACTCGATCCAAGAACATTCAGATAATAGCGCCTTCCGATGAAAAAGATCACGAGCGCCATTCCGGCATACGCCCCGAACCTGAGCATGTTGGCGTTCTTGGCCTGCATCCAGTCGTTCTCAATGGCAATCCCATTGGAATTCATCACGGCAAAAAACGCCATGAATAAAAACCCGGAAATGCCGACACTGAATGACACTTCCGTGCTCAGAAAAAACGCGAAGGCAATGACCGTCGGAAAGAGCTGAAAACTCCAGATCACATGGCTTGACCACCAGAATGCCGAGGCGTGGGGAAACAGTTGCCGCAAGGGAGTGAAGTCAAACTGCAGGGGTATTTTCACGAACGAGGGGAACCACGCATTCAATCCCCCCATCAAATGGATGACCACCATCAGGCCAAAGGCATACCAGAAAAGCTTGTTGCTCAATATTGCCGGCCGTCCGCCGCCGGGCGCGGGCGCGGTAATGTCCTTTACGAACCGGGCAATCGGATACGGCAGGAGCTCCCGTTTCCACTGGGGCTGAAAAACAATCACCAGGCATGCGCTCGATATTCCCAGCAGAACGGCCAGGCCGCCCCATAAGAAAATCGACGGCCACCATGTTTTCCAGGGAACGACCCCCAGCCACGACCATTCCTTGTTCTCTTTACCCTGAAGAAGCACCTGGACCGCCGGGGACTCAAGATCGCCGTCGGCGAGAAGAACCCCGCTGCCGGGCGGGCACGGGACAATCAGGTCCGGCAGGCAGAATGAAACGAGCTTCCGGTTGAGCCGATGGGTATCTCTTTCGTCAAGGTCCCCCTTCTTCAGGGCCGCTATCGATGCTCGCAGGTCTTCCGGCAGGTCTGTGCCGGAGAAAACGCGCGGATCGTAGAAATCGTCTTGAAGGATTGCCTGGTTGACGGCGTTGAGAATAACGTTTTCATCCGAGGGCTGCAGGCGTGACTGCGAAGCCGCCTTGCCGACCGCCTCCCGGGCGGCATCAGGCATGAAATGCCATATGCGGCCCGCGATGCTGGGACGGTGCCGTTTTGACGCCCGGACCAATGCCGTGGCCAGGTCATGGTAGTCACGGATATGCCCTTTGCCCAGAAGCGGCGATGCGCCCGGCACGTAGCTCATAACATGCGTGGCCTGCCATGATGAATTGACCTTGACCATGTTGGACGGCATCGTGATGAGCGCGGTGAAACCCCGGAAGAACCCCGAGCCCGGCCACCCGCAGACAACAAGCCCCATCGCCATTATCACCGCGATTTCACCGGATTTCAGGACAAAACGATGACCGGCCAGCCGCGCAAGAGGATTAATGAAAAGCAGCAGGATGACCAGCACGCCAAAAACGATTATCGGGAAATGGTTCCCGATGAGATAGGTCTGCTGGATAACCTGATCGTTGAAATAGACAACGCTCGAAACGAAAAACGCGAAAAGCAGACCCAGAAATGCGGCACGAAGCGTCACGGTGAGCCCAGTTCTCCCCAATGGCCGAATCCGGTGCCGGCCGGTATGCAGCAGTATGGATTGCGTGCCCTGCGTCGCGCGGTTACGATCCCCCGGCCGCAGCGGCAACGAAGTGACTCAATATAAAAATTGGTGACAAAGCCAGCCAGTGTTAGAAATCATGTAGATTTGAAACAAGGAGTTTCCGCATGAAAAGACGTCGCTTTATGCGGCTGACAGCGGGCGCATTCGGGCTGACCCTGGGTCAGGCCGCCCTGTGCATTCCAGCATCTTCCGATGCCGTCGCGCGCCGCAGAATTCTCGTATGCTCGGATCTGCATATCGGGCATAGTGCCGATGATTCGGGAAACAAGGATGGCGAAGAGTGGTTTGTCGATGGACTGGCGGACCTTGATGCATCAGCCGGCAGGATAGACTATGCAACCGTGCTCGGCGATATTGCCCACACGGGCGAAGCATCCGAGTACAATTCCTATCTGCAGGCACGCGAACAGAGCGGCATCACCGAATGGTACGAAATCGCGGGCAACCACGACTACTGGGGAGAAAACACCATCGACGAATACCGGGAGCTTATCAACAGTCACCTGACCTTCGGGTTTATCGATGGGAATATGCTGTGGCTGATGCTTTCCGATGAGGAACACAGTACCGGAGGGGAAATCGGCGATGCGACGCATGGCTGGGTCAAGAGCATGATAGCTGAACACAAACCGGACAAGAACATCATCATATGCTCGCATCAGCTCGTATACGAAACGGTACGCAAATCCACCGATCACAACCGGTACATGGAGCCGCTCGACAACATTTCCGATATACTCGAGACCGGCGCGGTGGATCTCTGGCTTTCCGGGCACCAGCACTCAATGCCCTGGACAAGAGAAGACCGGCACTATGACGGGACCACCACATTTCTCAATGTGGCCTCGATGACCCACGCTTATGATACCCTTGAAAGCCAGTCGTTTGTGCTGGAATTCGAGCAGGGGGCCCCAATAGCGTCGGCGCGAAGACGGGTTCACGACAAAGAGTCATACGCCCAAACCCTTGCCGTTCCACTTCGGGTCCCTGTTGATCTCGACGGGACTTCCCGAAGAGAGATTATTATACCCTCATAGGACAGTGATTACCGCCTCTTTCATCGCGCCCTTGGCCACTTTTGTGCCAAGCCAGTATTGATTCTATGCCGGCCAATATACCAACGGCCTAATGCCGGCCGCATGAAACGGATAATCTATTTTGTCTCCAACAAGATACAGAAAGGAAAGCTCATGCTCTTCGGCGCGGCGTATTATCCGGAACATCGCGACCCGTCTAAATGGGACTTTGATCTCGATACCATGGCGGAAATGAGCGTCAATGCGCTGCGTGTCGGGGAATTCGCGTGGAAACGATTCGAGCCCCAGGACGGCGCATTCGATTTCTCATGGATGGACGAATTTCGCGACCGGGCGGCCAAGCGAGGGATCCAACTGCTCATGTGCCCCCCGCTGCGCACCGCGCCCGCATGGCTCGTATCACAGGATCCAAGCATCCTCATGGAGAATGATGCCGGAATCCGCCTGTCATTCGGAAGCCGTTACACATTTTGCATCAACCACCCCCTGTTGCGGGAAAAAGGCCTGCGGCTCGCCGAAACCATGGCAAAGCACTACGGAGCAGACAAGCATATACTCGGCTGGCATCTTGACAACGAATACGGCGACGAGCCTGACTGTCATTGCCCGGTGTGCACGCACAAATGGCATGCCTGGCTTTGCAGGAGATACAGTGACATTCAGACCCTCAACAGGAAATGGGGGCTGGTGTTCTGGGGCCTGGAACTTGATTCGTTCGATCAGGCGCCCACGCCGCGCGTATCAAAGACCTGGCACGGGCCCGGCCACATGCAGGCCTGGCGGCGGTTTCGCAGCGACTGTACGTGCGAAATGATAGGGCTGCACGCGGACACTGTCCGCCGTTACGCATCGGACCAGCCGATAACCACGAATTTCCAGTCACTCTGGAATTTCAGGACCGACTTCTACCAGGCCCATAAGCACCTCGATGTCTGCGGCATGAACTACTACCCGCCGTACGGACATGCCGCCAGGCAGGACGCCATGGCATTGGCCAATACCTATAGTTTCAAAAGAAAGCCTTTTCATGTGCACGAGCTGCGCAACAGCGCCCACGCCATGCCGGGCCAGGCCCAAAACTCTCCCGCGCCGGGTGAAATGGAGCGATTGACACTTCATGCCGTTGCCAATGGCGCCGACGGTGTTTTTTATTTCCGCTGGCGCGCGTGCCCGTTCGGAATCGAACAGACACACGGGACCATTACCGACTACGACGGCCGTCCGCGCCGCGCGCACCGCGAGCTCTCGCCCGTGGGTGCCAGGCTTCGCAAGCTGGCGCCTTTTCTTGACGGCTCCGGGGTGGCAAGCCAGGCCGGCATACTGTACGATTATCCCTCCAGGTGGGCCACAGAAACCGGTGATTTCTGGCACGGCGACCCGCGTCTCTATCTCGAGCACTCGAAAATGCTGCATGCCCGGCTCAGAGCACAGGGGATAAATGTCGCCACGCTCGGGCGTTCCCAAGGTTTTGACCAATTTCGCCTTCTTGTCGTGCCCAATCTGTCTGTTGTCGACGATGTCCTTGCCGGCAGGCTGTACGCGTATGTCGAAAACGGCGGCACACTGGTATGGCATCCGCAAAGCGGCGCGCGGGACATGGATTGCGGCGTGTTTCCCCGGGGGCTGCACCCGCGGCTCAGAGACCTTCTGGGTGTAGACATACAGGAATACGCGACCGGCGGCACGGACGAGACACAAAGCATTGTGTGGAACGGAAAGGAATTCGCGGGCCGCTGCTTTTTCGATCAGCCTTCTCTCACCTCGGCGCAGGCGAGGGCCGAGTATACGAACTGCTGGTTTGCGGGTCTTCCCGCCCTTACGGCCAATGCCGTGGGTTCGGGAACAGCGTTGTATATCGGGAGCTTCATGGAGAAGGCGTTCTACGATGCGCTTTTTGAAAAGCTTGTCGATGAGTGCGGCATCCACAGGATCCTGGGATGCATACCGCCGGATCCGGTCGAAGTCGTATGCCGCCAGGCATCGGACGGCCGCGAGTTTGTTTTTGTGCTCAACTATTCCGCCGATGCGCATCAGGTTCCCGCGCCGGACCGCATGCGGGACGTATACAATGACGAGGATATTGACGGGATGATTGAGCTTGGCCCCGGGACCGTGCGGATACTTACCTTGGCAAAAGGGTGGAAATCCTGAAATCCGGCAGACACATGCTCAGGTCACTCACCGCACTGACCGCGGCGCCGGCAGGATTCCTGCTTATCGCCTTGATTGTACAACAATCGTTTGCCGGCGCACGAAGAACAAGGGCTCCTGCTTTTCGCGTTCGTATATCCGCGGCCGAGGCCGAGCGACGCGGCATCTATGACGTGATGCGGCTGTATATGGACGAAGTCTGTATCAAGGAGGTTCCGTTTTTCATTGCCTTGCACCGGTGTTTCTCGGTTGATCCGCGAATAAAAAGGGGGAAAGCGCTTGTACTCACGAGAAGAACCATTCTTGCTTTACGAGACCGGGCCGTGAAGCTTCACCGGCTGACCGATCTGAAAAAGAGCGATATCGAGTGCATAGACAGTCTCGTGCTCTTCAAAAAAGGGGGGAACCGCTATAACCAGCTTCTGTGCAATTTCGAGGTGTTTGTGCGCCCCGGCAAGTATCGCATACCTGAAACCGGTGCTGATGTCGTTGTGCCTGAAAAGGTTTTCGGTTCCATCCACTACTCGCGAAGGTCGGGCAAGATGGTCGTGTACATACACTGCGCGGGCATCAAGCTTCACCTGCCTCGCTATGCAAAGGCCATGAGCCTGGGCATACTGGATGATCTCGATGTCGGGTTCGCCGAGCTCGAAATGCAGGAACGCGCGTGGACGGCCAGGCTCCTCTATGTTAAGAAGCTCGGCGGCGTGCGCACAGGATGGTCTTTCAACGCTACCGAATGCAGGAAGATCAGGCCGTATAAAGAATAGGTATTATTTTTCCAAACTGTATTCTATCGGCTGGGGAACCGGGTTATGACAGACAAACCATCCGCCATTAATATCGTCTGGTTCTCGATGATCATGCTGGCCACGGTCGTGGCGGCATACAACGGGAAAATGGGCGAGATCACCAGCGCATCCTTTGATTCAGCCAGGGCGGCGGTCACCCTGGCGATCGGCTTGATCGGTCCCATGGCCCTGTGGCTGGGCATTATGAAGGTTGTCGAAGAAGGCGGACTGATGCGCATCATCGCGCGGGCTATCCGGCCGGTCATGGTCCGCCTGTTCCCCGACGTTCCCTCGGACCATCCCGCGATGTCGGCCATGATCATGAACATGGCGGCCAACATGCTGGGGTTGGGCAACGCGGCGACACCCATGGGGATCAAGGCCATGCACGAGCTCGACAAGCTTAACACCGAAAAGGGTACTGCCACCAACGCAATGTGCCTGTTTCTCGCGATTAATACCTCGAGTGTGACCCTGCTGCCCCTGGGCGTGATCAACATCCGGGCGGGCGCGGGCGCAGCCAATCCCTCCGCAATCCTGGTCCCCTCAATGCTGGCAACGGCATGCTCGACTGTTATCGCCATACTCATCGCAAAGCTTCTGGCGCGAAAAACCGCGGGGGCATCTCCGGCCCCCCTCTCCAAGTCGGGACCCGGGTCTTCCCAACCAGCCGGCGATACGAAGAAACCCGATCTTGTGCCGCCCGGATGGGTAGGCAAGGGGCTGGTGTGGCTGTTTATTCTGGCATTTCTCGGGGCGATCGCAGGACGCATTGTACGCGGCAATATGCCTGCCCTGTTCGGCCCACAATTCCTGACCTCCCTGTCAAACTGGCTCATGC
>WJMI01000275.1 GCA_014728015.1 Chitinivibrionales bacterium
ATCACGTTGATACCATGACCTCCCCAGGGCTCCGGGTCCCAGGCCAGGTCGCCTTCGGCGCTTATCTCCACGACATTGCGATGAATCTCAACATCGGAGGAATGAGAAATAAGGATGTTGGCGCCGTAAGCCCAGCCACTCCAGCCGATGCCGTTAAACCGGGAGATGTTGCAGTAGATTTCGCCGGTTCCGCCGATTTCATGAAAGATACCCATCGTACCGTTGTATTCCGAGAGGTTCCCCATGTACTCAATCTGCCCGTTCTCGATATCACTCCACAGGCCCGGCGACTGGAAATTGTGATGCGCCCAGTTGCTGTAGATCTTTGCATTGTGGGTCTTGACAAATTTCGTTCCCCCGGCCTCCCAGCCCGAGTTGAACCCGAGGGCGTTGTTGAATGCGATTTCGTTTTTCTCGAACACGAGGTTGGTATCGCAGCAGGTCCCGAAACCGAGCTGCCCGTTATGGTGAATGTCGTTGGAGCGGACAATATGCTCGTTGCCCACCAGCGAAATACCGCCGCCGTGGTTGTATGATATCTCGCACTCTTCGATAACCCAGCCCGAGCTGCTTTCGCGCGAACGAACGGCGCCGTCCTGCGCCGCGGTAGCATATTTGGTCATGACCAGATTGCGAATCGTAACGTTGTTAATCGTGCCGTTCCCGCCGATGGCCCACGTATTGACGGCTATTTCGACTGTATCGCCGGTCGGATCGTCGGCAAGATATCCCTTGTCAAGGTCGGGATCGAGATACCAGCGACCCTCGGTGACGTCATCGAGGATCGTGTCCCGATGCACGAATTCGCCGTTCATATACAAGGCATGACGGTAGTTGCATCCCGGGAACTCACTGCGGCACGAGCCGTGCTGCGAGGGTTCGTACGTGAGTCCGTCGTGCACCCAGTACTGGCCTTCCTCGGACCAGGAGTCAAGTATCACGGAGCCGTCCAACACTGCGCCGTCTTCACCAACAAAGGTATTTCCCGACTTGGGCGTCACCTGGAACCCGCGATGCACACCCGCCAGGATCTTGAACGTCGTGTTGCCCGGATGGGCATCGATGGAGTCCTGGTAACTGTCGCCGACATCAAGCTCGATGGTTGCCGCGTTGACGCCCACGGCGAGCGCAAGGAACAAGAAAAGGCTCGTTCGCATGGTTTCTCCCCCCGGAGTGGATTAGGAATGGATATGTTGGTGCGGCCGGCGCCGCATGTCTTCCACGCTATAAAATAAGGTGTGATGCTCCGCCTGTCTATAGATACAGCATTACCAGGGTGTTCTGCTGTTATAGGCTTTGAGGCTTGGGACGGAGTTATATTTTTATATTAGCTCTTCATAGAAATTTGGCTCCGTCCCGGTTTTCGTATATTTACATCGCCTGCGTATGCGGGCGCCGCCTTTCCCGCTTTTCTTCCGGGGATCACGCATGTCTGGCTCCCTGCAGCTTCGCCCGGTCCTTTCAACAGCCGTATTGGCGATGCTGTGCGGTTGTGCCGCGCCCGGTCCTCCTCCCGGCAGAATCCCCCTGGCCGACAAAGCCTCCACCGCCGAGCGCGCTCTGCCGCAGCGCCTGCCCTTTTCGTTCACCCGAAAGGACACCGGCGATTCCGTCTCACCCGAAGAAACCGAAGCGTTCACGCGCAGGCTGATCTCGTTTTGCCAGCGAAGCGGCTTCTTCACCTGGATTCTCGAAACCAGTCACGGCATGGACTCTTCGGCAAACCCGAATGAATTCATGGTGCGGTGGGACAACTTCGAGGTTATCAAGAACGGTGGCCAAGTGATGTTTCGCGCGCTCGGGCACAAGACCCCCGACAACATCATGATTCCCACCTCAAAAATTCTCGGCCAGGCAGCGGCCGGCTACCTTTTGACAGGCGATACAACGCTTGGCAGAATAGTCGAGCAGTACAGCCTGGGGGTATGCGCGCAGTTTCAAGCCATGACATGGGACAAATCTGATACGGCAGGCCCGATCATGGCGCGCGCGGTCATGCCCGCAAACCACACCGTCGTGCTTCCAGACGGAAGGACCAAGCATATCGACTACAGCCCGTGGCAACGTGAAACGCGGGCCTGGAATACCCGCACGTTTCAGGTGCCCGAAAATCCTTTCTGGCCCGGCGTATGGGTGAAGAACATGCGTTCCAAGGATGATCTTCCGCATCTGTTTCGCGCCGCGGTCTGGCTCGCCTATGTCACCCGTGAAGCACCCGACGAGCGTGTGCGGGATACGGCATCCAGGGCGCTGGCATGTATCAGCCGTTTTTGCGCGGACATCGTTGCCAACCGTTACCAAATCCGGACGCGGGATAAGAAGGGGAACATCTTCATTCCCGAAAACGATCTGGCAAGCTTTGTAGCCTGGGATGCGGTGAGCCCGAAAGGAGAATGCACTGCCAAGCTGACGGTATCGCTTCTGGCATATGGTTCACGGCTTCATAACCGTTGCCGGACCGGATTCGGCACGGTCTACGGCACAATCGCGCCCAAGATTCACTATTTCAACCTGGCGATAATCCGGGGTTTTCACATGAGCGCGATACTGAACGCACTCATCACGGGTCGCAGC
The DNA here is from genome assembly GCA_014728015.1 of Chitinivibrionales bacterium. GTDB lineage: Bacteria > Fibrobacterota > Chitinivibrionia > Chitinivibrionales > WJMI01 > WJMI01. Next base: position 2,575 of record WJMI01000275.1, read on the forward strand.
CGCACGGCGCGCATGCTGACCCGAGGCCTTGCCATGCGGGCGGAGAATGTCTCGCTTATCGACGGAAAGCACTACGACCAGGATTCCCGCCAGTGGGAGGCTGACGGCGCGGTCTTGCTCCTGCAGGCAGCGACATGCGGCTTGCCGCTCACGTCGCGCGAGGTCCGGCTCATCCACCGGATGTACGGCGAAGCCCTTGACACACTGGAGGCCTGGCCCTGGTACGATGTCTGGGATCCGGCCGTGCCGGATGGCACGTATCCATATCGCCCGGAACCGATTATTGCCACCGAAGACCTGGGGTTCTTTCTGGAGTACTGTTTCTCGCCATTCGTTAATACCATGGGTCCCGAGTGCGTGGATTGCGAACTGTTGAGGAATGGGTGGGACAGGGAGTGAGAAAACTACGATAACAGGAAAAGGGGGACGGAGTTATATTTTTATATTAGCTCAATATAAAAATATAACTCCGTCCCCCTTTTCTTTTCTTTCACAACCCCAGAGCCCTGACCGAACCGCCCAAGACAACGCTCGATGACACGCCCGCCCACGCTCGCGCACCGGGCTGGCCGCCTCCGATAGATACGCCGAACGTCCCGGGCTCAACCACGCGACGGCCAAAGGCATCTATCAGCGACAAATCGCGCGGGGTCAAGACGAAGCTCACCTCCCTGCTCTCGCCGGCATCCAGGTACACGCGGCAAAATCCCTTGAGCTCCCTCAGCGGCACCGGCGCGCTTGCCGCGCTGTCGACAACATATAGCTGTACGACTTCATCGCCCTCAACCGCGCCCGTGTTGCGCACCGTAACCGTGACAGCCAGGGTATCACCGGTGGCGGGCGAGGCGGGCGCGACCTCGAAGCCGCTGTAGGCAAACGTGGTGTAGCTGAGGCCGTAGCCAAACGGATACAACGGCTCCTGGTCGAAGTACCGGTATGTCCTTCCCGCGGTCATGTCATAGTCCTCGAAAGCAGGTAACTGGTCAACCGATGCATAAAAGGTCACCGGCAGCCTGCCGCCCGGGTTGTACTCACCGAAAATCACGTCGGCCACGGCGCTGCCGGCCTCCTGGCCGCCATACCATGTCTCGACAATGGCGGCCGCGTTGCTTTCGGCCCAGCCCACGGCCAGCGCGCTTCCGTTGACAAGCACAAGAACCACCGGCGTGCCGGTCGCGTGAAGGGTTGTAAGCAGGTGTTCCTGCACGGACGGCATTTTTAAATCGCTTCGGTCAATGGTCTCGCCCTCGATCGCCGAGGCCCCCACCGACTCGGATGCAAGCCCCAGGACCGCCACCACGGCATCGCTTTGCATGGCCAGCGATTCGGCCTCGGCGAAACCGCCCGGAATGCTGTCTGTCAAATCGCACCCTTGCGCGTAGTGTACAGCCGTGCCGGACGATACTTTCGCCCGAATGCCCTCAAGCGGGGTCACCGTGTACGACGGCGTGCCGTGGTAGTTTCCCCAGTACGCTTCTTTCCAATCGGCGTGCGGCCCGATTACGGCGATAGCGGCGATATTCCGATCGAGCGGCAGCGCGGCATTCTCATTTTTCAGAAGCACGATGCTTTTGCGCGCGGTCTCGCGGGCGAGCGCGCGGTGCTTTTCACAATCGACAACGTCGTAGGGTATTGATGCATACGGCACGGTTTGCGGCGGATCGAACATACCCAGCTCGAACCGCGTGGTCATCACGCGTGCAACCGTCAGATCGATCAGGCTGTCGCTGTCGGCGGCCGTGTACAGCTGCTGACCGTCCCAGCCCAGGTAGCAGATAAGATCGCATCCTGCCTGGAGCGAATTCGCCGCGCCGCAGTCGGAAACGACATATCCTTCAAAGCCGAGCGTATCGCGGAGTATGTCGTTGAGCAGCCATTGGCTTTGGCAGGCATAGGTTCCATACATCTGGCTGTAAGCGCACATAACCGAGCGCACATCCGCCTCGCGAATACAGGCGGCGAACGCGGGAAGGTAGGTTTGCCACAGGTCGCTGGTGGAGGGTGTCGCGTTGAATTCGTATCGCTGTGACTCGGGGCCGCTGTGCACCGCGAAATGCTTTGCGGTGGCGCCGACCTTGAGATGGCCGTCAGCGGTGTCCTGCAGCGCCCGGATGAATGCCACGGCTATCTGCGATGTCAAGTACGGATCTTCGCCATATGTCTCCTGGCCCCGTCCCCAGCGGGGATCCCGGAAAATATTAACATTGGGCGTAAAAAAGGTCAGCCCGCGCATGATGCGGGTCTTGCCGTATTCCGCGAGCTCGTGGTGGTGCTTTGCGCGGGCCTCATCGGAGATAGCGGAGGCCACCCGGGCAATGAGCGCGGTGTCCCAGGTGGCGGCCATGCCGATTGCCTGAGGGAACACGGTGGCGCGATAAGCCAGGCCCACGCCGTGAAGGCACTCGCTCCACCAGTCGTATTCGAATATGCCCAGGCGCTCGATAGCGGGGGCATCATGTGTGAGCTGGGAGAGTTTCTCTTCGATGGTCATGCGGGAGAGAAGGTCGTCTACGCGTTCGGCGATAGCCAGCGCGGGATTCAGATACGCGGGACCGCGGGCGAAACCCGCACTGTCAAGAAGCATCAGCCGGATCTTTTCGGTAGTGTCTTGGCGGGCCGCGGCATACGCGGGGGCGTAGCCCTTCTTCGTAGCGCGCAGGGTCCGGTACGCAGCCGGTGTCCGCGCGCCTGCCGCAGCGCTTTTTTGCTTGCTCAAAACGGAATGGTCTGCCCCGTCCAGGGCGATTTCTCTTGGGGAAGTAGGTGAATTGTCAAGGGCGAGCATACGCAGGGCATGTCGCGCGCTGCCCAGCGCGACCACCAGCACATAAGCGCCTGATGAAAGCCTTGTTTCGAGCACCAGTTCCGCCGCGCGTCCGGCGGTACGAGTCACGCGGCGTCCCCTGGTATCGAATAGTGAAAGCGCGGCAGGCTCGCATTGAAGGTTTCGCAACCCGATGCGTCCCGGCAGAATGTGTACTACTGCCGCAGCCGCATGCTGCCGTTCGGGCGGCGTCACAGCGCTGGGGGTTCCTTGAAGCACAAACGCGCCGTTTGCGCCGCTGACCGTTGACAGCGTGTCCCCCCGCAAGGAGACTGTTGCACCGGCAATGCCCGAACCCGCGCTGTCACGCACGGTCCCTGAGATACGAATATCCGCCCGCACCCCTCCCTGGAACGCCGTCCCAACCAGGCAGCACATCGCAAAAGGGCGAATCCTGCGCAGCATATGTTGCATAATGCTTTACCAAAATACACCTCTGGTACTGCAAAACGAACCATTCAGCAACACCCGTGTTATATTTGGAAAAGGTTGCGTAGTTCAAAAATGAATGTGAAACGTAAAACGGCATCACGCTCATCACCATGATTCCATATCTTCATACCCTCGACGTTGAACTGTTTTGGCGGATAAACACCACCCGCACCCCCACGCTTGATTCGTTTTTCGAACTGTTCACCAACCTGGGAAGCGCGTGGGTAGCGGTGCCGGTGATCGTTGCGGTTCTTCTCTTGCGCATGCGGCGGGGCACCTGGGTGCATGCGATAGTATTCATGGCCGTGGCCATGTCGCTTTCCGGTATAGTAAACAGCTCGATCAAATCCCTTGCGGGCCGTCCCCGTCCATTGAGATATTTCGGCATGCAACGTACTGACGCCATCGAGGACGGCGCGGATTTACCGCCGGGGCCTGGCCGCGAATCGCTCATGCCTCACGTGGTGGGCCCGCGCTGGAAACACCGCTCGTTTCCTTCGGGGCATGCCAACACCGCGTTTTCCAGCGCCATGGTGCTTTTCATGCTTCTTGGCGGATGGTGGTTTCTCGCTTTCGTCATTGCCGCGCTGGTTGCCTACTCCCGGGTATACGTGGGCGTGCATTTCCCCCTCGACACGGTTGCCGGCGCATTTGTCGGCGCATTTGTGACCCACCTGGTGTTCATCGCCTACCACAAGTGGGTGTATCCGTTCCAGAAGGACGAGCCATAAGAACGGAGTGATGGCCCGCCGCACTTCAAACGGCCTTCTGCATCCTTTTTCTTCTTGAGTATGGCTTTCCGGCTGAATACAACGGGTGGTTGACAGGCTACGAAGCAGGCGCTATACTTACAAGACAGCCACTGGGAAAGGCCCGTCTATTCCCTTTGTTGCGTGTGGTGATAGGCCAATAATGCAGCAGGCAGACGGTGGTGTAGGGGATAGGGCAGGTGAAGGCTATTTTAGTGTTATGTCCGAGCGGTCATCTCATACTATCTAGGACTGTTGTTCTCTAAGAGTTCGTTTTATTAGTGGGGCCCAAATCGGCGCCCAAACGGCGATTGTGAAGCGAATGAGCCGGCGAAAGAAGCATAACTGGTTCGCAATCAACCGGTTGGGATGGTCCGACCCCATTTTCCGAAGGATGTATAGCTTCTATGACAGCCAAACCACCTGCCGCTGACTATATCCTGAAATCGCGCGGTGCTTCAAGTATTCCTTTTGGCTTCTGCCAAAGGGTGCCGGGTTTGAGAAAGCGCAAAAAACTGGGACGTGGATACAAGAAGGGCTATGAGATCAGGATTACGTTGAGAACCAAGGCAGACACAACACAGACCTGTTCTTCTCGCTGTTGGCGAGCGCGAGGGGCTAATACGGAGACCGATGTGCCGCGGGATTCCGCCTGGCACTACATTGCGGCCGTGTTCGATGCCGACAGGGACAGCCTGTTTCTGTACCTCGACGGTGCGGAGATCGGATCGCAACACTCCTGTTTCACCTCCCACGCCACCTTTGGCGGCCCCGCCATGAACATGGGCAGTGGAACTCGGCCCCATGAGCAGCCCAGCCGTACTGGTGCTCACATCGTATGATCCGGTTACCTGGGATGTAAGCAACCCGGAAAGTGCCGTTGTCCGCGCGGTTATCATTGACGGGAACGGATCGACGGTCAGGGGTATTGATGACTCGATAGAGGTGTTTGTCCTGAACCGCCACTACCCCAGATCCAGCGTGGAGGCATCAACGAGCGCGGGCAGCGAGTATGCCAGACTCGAGGCCCATGCAGATTCTCTTCTGGTGCGCAGCAAAGGATTCACGACGTTTCAGGAAGCCCTTACCGGGATGGTCTTTTTCGTGCGCGAGCCAAACGGTATTGCGTTCGATTCCTGCCAGTTGCACAGCATCTCGGTCGAGGCCGGCATCGGCGAGGGAGCGCAATACAAGTATCATCCTCGCGGAAGCGTGACCGTGGATATTGAGCCGATGCTTCACCCGATAGTGCTGTCTCTTTCTGCCTATGAGCCGGTGGAATGGCAGATCAATAACAGTGGCGGGCCCCCGCAGCATATTTCCGGGGGAGTGTATCTCCTGAGGGCAAAACTGGGGAGCCACGTCTTTTCGGGTAGAGTGTGCATTGTGAGTCAGGAAACGAGCCAATGGGGCAGAACGCCATGAGCCTCCCGCATTTCCTCGTTGCCCCCGGTTTGGGCCGACAGTTTCGTGTTGACACGCGTCCCGGAATTTGTTATATTAGAATATATGAATATTAATCCTGAGCATGAGAGTCTTGCAGCTTTGTTTCATGCCCTGGCTCATCCCATACGGTACTGCATAGTCGAGGGGCTGGTGGAGACGGGTAGGGATGTGTCAACAATGGTTCACTGCCTTGATCAGCCTCAACCCAAGATATCCCAACACCTTAACGTTCTGAAGGCTGCAGGGGTCATCGAGGGGCACAGGGAGGGGGCCAGGATAGTCTATTCAATTACTGACGATCGGGCGAAAAGGATTGTCGAAGCAATTGGGGCAACTCACCTGTGGGACAAGATGGAAGCAGGTGTATAATGCCGCCCGCACATCTTTTTTCGCAGAAAAATGCGGATATTCGAATATTATCATTTAACGCTTGCATGCTATGCAAGGAGGGAGAAGATGATTTACCGGATAGCCATCGGCGCGCTTGTCGGCGCGGCATTGGGCTTTGCCTACTATCGCTTTGTCGGGTGCGCCACCGGCGCATGCCCAATCACCAGTAATCCATATATCAGCTCAATGTATGGCGCCCTGATTGGCATCCTCCTGGCATCCCATGGCTGAAAGCCAGAATACCGGGAATGCAAGAGTACACATGAATGCGGTATCTGCCGTCCAGGAGCGGCGCACAATATGAGAGCACAGCATGAACCGACAGAGAAAGTGATCCGGCGCCATGCGCTCGAGTATCAGAGGGTGATCGGGTTATTTCTCGTCGCTTCAGGTGAATGTACATTCGCGAAACGAACGGTCGCGTTCGGGATTCCGTAGCGCCGCGCGGCACCCGCACTCCATGAAGTATATAGACAGGAGGGACATGGCATGCTGAGAGTTACCGACAAAGCATTGAGTAAGCTGGCGGCATATGTTGAGCAGACCGGCACGAAGGGGTTCGACATCGTATTCCGCGGATTCGGCTGAGGGGGGCCCCGGCTGGGCCTGGTCGAGTCCCGCAGAGCGAACAGCGACGAGGAAGGCATGGTTCTATCCGGGACAACGTTTTTCGTGGAGGAGAAGCTGAAGATGCTGACGAAGATGTACGGTGACATTGTGATCGACTTTCGAGAAAAATACTGGATCAAGGACTTCGTTCTCGGCTTCGATCATCTCGTATCGTCGTGTTGAAACATGCACCAGCAGCAGAGGAGGAACACATGGAACACCTGACGCTCGATACGTTCAAGGAGAAGATCTGCGAATGCGGTCTTGGTGGAGGAGGCGCGGCGGAGTGGAAGTACAAGGGGGATGTTCCCGCCGTGATTGATTTTTACGCCGACTGGTGCGGCCCGTGCAAGATGGTTTCACCCGTTCTGGAGCAGCTATCCGAAGAATACGAGGGCCGGATCAACTTCTACAAGATCGATACCGAGGATCAGCAGCAGCTCGCGTCCATGTTTGGGATAACCGGTATCCCCAGCATTTTGTTCATCCCTCTCGAAGGGAAGCCGGCAATGTCGGCCGGAGCGCTGCCCAAGAACGAGTTCAAAAGGCTGTTTGGGGAGGTAATGGGGGTCGAAGAATCGCGAACGACCCACGGGTAGACAGAGCAGGAATTGGCGAACCCGGCGTGCGCCCGCAGGCGGCCCTTTACCAGGAGCGGCATACCGTGACCGGGGAAGCCGGTCAGGGCACTATGATCTTCCGGATCACCGAAATGACTTCGCCCGAAATCAGTATCACATAGGTCCCGCCGGCATGTCCCGCGAGATCGACCGTGTGACTCGCCGGGCCGGTCCCCCTGAGCGCCGCGACGGTCTCCCCCCGCAGGTTTACTATTCGTACAGAGTGCTCGCCCATGTGCCACGGGACCTGGATTCCAAGAAAACCGGTTCCTTTGCCGGTGACCGCTATCCGCACGTCGGCAGAGCCCGCGTTTCGCCAGGCCGCCCGTGCATTTTCCGGAACGATCGAGAACCTCGGGCAGCGATCGTTATTGGACGGATCGTGATAGTCCTCTATTCTCAGCACGACATTGTCTGATATGGGGCTGGTGCCGTCAGGGAACTGCGCGATTGTCCATTCGAACCGGCCCGTGTTGTCGTCGCCGGTTTCGATACTGTTGTCCGTGTTGAGCTGGCGGACGTCGAGTTCGTCGATAATCAGGAACACGTCCACATCGTTCCCGCAGGTACCGTCGGTCTCCCAGCTCACCGACAGCACGTCGCCCATGCGGAGCGTTTGACCGCCAGGAGTCAGGAGTGTCAGGCAGGGCCCGTGCGGTCCGCCGTTCGAGGGAAATATCTCGATGCCCGCCTCGAACACATCATTGCCGCCGTCCTGCTCGGCCACAATCTGGATGCCGTTACCGTCATCGACCGTTACCGGGAAATCCTTTACGATTGCGTTGCCCGGGCCGCCCGCCTCGGCGACAATGTCAAAGTCATCCAGTACTTTCTCGCCTTCTATCGTGTAGTCCATTGCCCGGGCGTATTCTTCGTGTTCGTCGTAGAAATGCAGCCGGACAGTGTAGTTGCCATCGGGAACCTGCGGAAAACTGTAGTTGTGATCGCGGTGCCGCACGGTCTGATACACCTGGGCAGGAGCCGCATTGGCGACACTGGTTACATTGGGCGTACCGCCGAATTCGTAGACGTCTCCGCCGGAGACATACCCGTCGCACGAGGCCCAGCCGCTTACCGCATCATCGACTGCGCCGCAGTTTATTCTGATGTAAAGCTCCGCCGGATCGATAACTTCCACCGATGCGGTCGCATAGAGATCTCCGGATGTGGCGGTCACGGTGAACGTGCCGGCTGTCCCGTCGGACAAAAACTGTGCGGCGTGCGTGGCCGCATCCTGCGAGCTCTGCGCGGGGGACATGCTGCCTCCCCCATTGACACTCCACGCCATGGGCCCATCGTACGGCTGCCCGAACTGGTCCTTGATGCTGGCGGTGAACGCAACCGGGTTGCCCACTGTCGCGCCGGCAAGCGCCGGAGTCAGCATAACCGATCCGGCTTCGGGGGGCACGTTTTCCGTCGAGACCCAGACATCGGGCCACGAATCAAGGCCGACGCCCGATTGTGTGGTCCCGAAACAGTATTTGACCGCATCACCCGCCGGCCGCTTCGTTGTTGGATCGACGGGCAGCACGAAAATATCGTAGTCGGCATCCCAGTGTGAATGCGACCCGTCGGATGCCCCGCACGCGGCAAACTGCTGTGACCAGCTCAGGCGCGGATAATAGAGATAGTTCTGGCTTGACGGGAACCTTTCGGGCGGCACCATGCTCCACTCCGACGGGATATCGTCGAGCGGCATTGCCATGAGGTCACGGGGCTTCTGGCCCTGGGTCCGGTACGCAATGGTGCCGTCGCGAGAAAGCGATCCCTGGCATCCGTCGTAGTCGTGCAGCTGCGTGCAGGTCCCGCCTGGCCCGGGATTGTCGATCCGGTAGAGCCGGTTCCCGCCGTCGATGCAGTGGGAAAGCTGGGGATTGGGCAGAGCGCCATACGCATCGCGGGGGTAGTTGAAGATCTTTCTGCTCTCTTGGGTCGAGATCGTATAAACGTACCCGTCGTGGTCCTGACCAATATAGGCGAAATTGTCATTGTCAATCCATGCCGCCACGCGCCACTCAAAAATGCTCCGGCAATCGGTGAGCAGCGCCCGGGCGCTTGAGCCGTCGGTGTCGTCCGCATCGACCAGGACGAGGTCTCCGGTGAAATCATCGTAGAAGCTGCCCGGATTGCTGTGCTGGCTGGTGTTGACAAAGGTCGACGTGCGCAGGTAGAGGATCGCGGTGCCGTCGGGGCGAATGAGCGGTGCGATGTG
>WJMI01000276.1 GCA_014728015.1 Chitinivibrionales bacterium
AAAATAAACCCAGGGCGAAATCGCAGCCAAAGATGAAGTCGCCGTCTTGTTTGCGGCAGTCGCAATGTGCCATTTTCAACAGCGGAGAACACGGGACATGAAAGAACTCAGTCCAAAGGCAATCGCTCTCGGCGTGGTCGTCGATATCGTCGGCAGCATCCTCCTCGGGCTTATCGGTTCCATGATAATGTTTGCCCGCCTTTCCGCCCGGGGGCTATCGCGCGATGCCATCATGGCGCAACTCTCGACGGTCGGAAACAATACGCTGTACACGGCATTTGTGGTAATCGTGGGCTTCGGCATGACTGCGGTGGGCGGGTACGTGGCAGCCTGGGTCGCGCGGCACAATCATCTGCTCAACGCGGCCTTTGTGGGCGGGGCGGCCGTGGTCCTGGGTCTGTTTCTCGACGTGGGCGGTCCACAGTGGTACCGGGTCATGGCACTGCTGCTCCCCATACCGAGCGCCGCCTTGGGGGGCTATGTGTACCTCCGCGTGCGCTCCTTGTAGCGGGCCCCGCCCCCCCGCGCCGCTACAGCATGTCGAGCGGATCCACATCGATGGTAACCTTCACGCCCGGGGGCGCTTTCGAAGCGCCTTGTCTGACGGCATCCAGCACGGCCTGCAGCATGCGCGGGGAACCGGCTTTCACCAGACAAGCGTGCCGGTAGGCCCTCTTTACGCGCGCAAGCACGGCTGGCGACGGCCCCAGCACCGTCACCCCGTCACCCCCCGCTTTGCGAAGCGCGCGTGCCAGTTTCTCCGCGAGCGACTTGACCGCCCTTTCAGACTCGCCCTGCACGATAACGCGCCCCAACCGGGAAAACGGCGGGTACTGAAGGCCCTTGCGCGCATCGATCTCGTGCGCGAAGAATCCTTCGTAGTCGTGTGACCGTGTCGCCTGAATGCCGGGCTCTTCGGGCATGTATGTCTGTACGACCACCTCTCCCAGACTGTCTTTCCGTCCGGCCCGCCCCGCCACCTGAGCCAGCAATTGAAATGTCCGTTCCGATGCCCTGAAATCCGGGAAATGAAGTCCGATATCGGCCTGGAGCACGCCGACCAGCTGCACTCCCGGGAAATCCAGCCCCTTGGCAACCATTTGGGTCCCCAGCAGGATGTCCGCCTTGCGATCTGCAAACGTCCCCAGTATGGAGACATGCTTCCCCTTGCCGCGCGTGGTGTCCTGGTCCATCCTGAGTATGCGCGCCGCAGGGAACACTTCGCGTAGATGCTCTTCGGCCTTCTGTATGCCGGTCCCCGCATATTTTATCTGGTCCCCGCGGCATCGGGGACAGGTATCGGGCGCGTGCTGGGAATGGCCGCACTGGTGGCATCGCAGGATCGCGCCCGCGCGATGATACACAAGGTGTACCGAGCAGTTGGGACAGGTATAGGTGTGACCGCAATTTTTACAGATAAGAGAAACCGAGAAGCCACGCCGGTTGAGAAGCAGTATGACCTGCCGGTCCCCGGCGAGGGTATCGCCGATGCGCTCCCGGAGATAGGTTGAAAGAAAGGTCCAGTTCCCGCGGCGGTGCTCCTGGTTCATGTCGACAAGTTCAACCCGCGGCAGTGATGCCTCGCCGAAACGTCGCGCAAGCCTGATCATCTCGTACTTGCCGCTCAGCGCATTGTGAAAGCTCTCGAAACTCGGCGTGGCGCTTCCCAGCACGACCACCGCGTTTTGAAAATGCCCGCGCATCACCGCAACATCGCGGGCATTGTACCGCGGCTCAAGGTCCCCTTGCTTGTAGCTCTGATCGTGCTCTTCATCCACAACAATAAGCCCGACATTTTCCATGGGCGCAAGCACGGCGCTGCGGACCCCGATCGCGACCTTCTTTCGTCCGGAAACGATTTCTTCAAGGCTGTCACGGCGTTCGCCATCGGACATGCGGCTGTGCACTACCGCAATCGTATTGCCCAGGGCATCGCGGAACCGCCGGATGGTCTGCGGGGTAAGCGAAATCTCCGGCACAAGAATGATGACGCATCGGCCCTGTTCCAGGCATGTGCGCGCAATCTCGATATATACATGCGTCTTCCCGCTTCCCGTGATACCATACACCAGAAACGGCTTTGAGGGCCCCCCGAAACTGCGCCGGATTCGCCGGACAGCATCCTCCTGCTCATCGGTAAGCCGCACCCGCTCGTCCGAGGTCTCATGGCGCAGCTCATCCGGCTCCCGAAGCACCTTCCGGCATGTCCGGGTCAGCACCCCCGCATTGGTCAGGGCGCGAATCATATGGTCTGAGAAGCCGAATCGTCCGGCAAGCTGCTGTTTCGTAAGCACACCGGTCTCGCCCGCGAGCCTGGCCGCGGATTCCCGCTGTCGAGGGCTCAAGCTCCCGGTATCCACCCCCGCAACCGTATACACGGCCTCTTTCTTAGCGCCGAGATCCACCACGCCCTTGCGCACCAGCGGACGGAATACTCTGCCGAGCCCGCAGTGGTAGTATGCAGCCATCCACTCGTACAGCTTGATAAGCGAGCGGCTCTTATCGGTCCAGTGAGACGTTCTGGCATCGAGAATGTCTTTGAGCTCCCGGATTTTCGAGCGGGGGACAATCGCCACCACGACGCCCCAGACCCGTCGCGTGCGAAGCGGCACGCGGACCGGGGTCCCGGGAACCAGCACCTTCTCCAGATGCCGGGGAACGTGGTAGTCATACAGGCCCGGAATGGCCATCGGAAAAGCCACGCGTGCAACCATGAGACATACCGTTTCGGCCGGGAAGAAATGCTTGCAGCGTCACCTAAAATAACATATGATGGATTCGGCTATTATTTTGTGGGGCACCCTCCCGGGCGCCACGGGGGACCGTGTGGTCATAGCGCGTGCACCCCCGACCCGTTTCACTTCGCCCCCCGGGTGTCATACTCATATGAGACTCGCAATCGATAAGGTAGATCCGGGCATGGTCCTCGTTGAAGACGTGGTCCTTCCTAGCGGCGGCATTCTCTTGAACAGCCCTGTTGAATTGACCGCCTCCCATATTGCCATTCTCAAGCGCCGGGGCATCCGCTGGATACAAGTCGAGCGTGGCGCTCGTGGAAATGACGCGGGGCGGGCGGTCTCAGGACTTGCCATCGATGATGCAGAGCAGGCGCGCGAAACACCGGCTACCAAGGAACCTGCGCCGGAGCCCCAGGCGCCTCCCACGCCGCCGCGGATCAGTGTCTCCGTCAGTCCCGACCGGCTCAGCGCGGACCTCCGGGTCGAGCCCGCTGGCGGCGCGAACGAAGTCCTCAAAGAGGAAGACATCATTGCCGCGCTTTCCGCTGAAGGGGTCGTTTTCGGCATCAGCCAGCGCAAGATAGACGAGCTCGTCGAGAAATGGACCAAGATCAAACGGCTGTACGATGTCGAAAACATCGCGGCGGGTGAACCGCCGTCGCCGGGCCGCGAAGGGCAACTGGAGTTTCTGGTTCCGTGCCTCTCGACGAAAGCCCAGCTCGAGGCGGTGAAGGCGGCCACGTATTGCTTCGAGCTCGACCGGGGCGACATCCCGATCCATCGGGTCGACCGGGGAACAACGGTTGCCCAGCGTCAGGTCGGCATGCCGCCGGTCCCCGGCAAAAACGTTCTCGGTGAAGTTATCCCGTGTGATGAAATTATTAAAATCGAAATCAAGGCCGCCGATACGATAGACATCACCGAAGATGGCGAGGTGTTTGCCGCGAACATAACCGGCCTCCCCTATTTTGTCGAAGGGACCCTCGGCGTTGTGCCCGTCAGCTTTGACGGCGCCGCCGAAATTCAGGTATCTCACGACCGGATGAAGGCGGAACTGATCATCCATCCGGCGATCGAACGGGGCAACCCCCCGTCAGAAGAGGCCATTCGCGATCTGCTCACCGAAAACAGCGTGTATTTCGGCATCAAGGATGATGTACTCAACGAGACCCTTCAGCGCTTGCGAAAAGGGATCTACCCCGATGAGCCCGTGGTTGTCGCCGAAGGAGAAAAACCCGAGGATGGCGAGAATGGTAAAGTGGAGTTTCTCTTTAACACCGAATCCTCGCTCAAGCCGAAGGCCAACCCCGACGGCAGCGTTGATTACAAGAACGTCGACCTGGTCCACGCGGTGAGCGCCGGCGCGCCCCTCGCCAAGCTGATTCCGGCAGGGGCCGGCACCCCCGGGCGAGACGTCAACGGGAACGAGCTCGCCTGCAAGGACGGCACGAATGCGCAGTTGCCGCGCGGACCCAATACCGTGTTTTCCGATGATGACGACGAAGTGCTGGTGGCCGGAATCGACGGCAATGCCGTGTACAAC
>WJMI01000277.1 GCA_014728015.1 Chitinivibrionales bacterium
CCCCCCCCCCCCCCCCCCCCCCCGCCGCACCCGTACGCGCAATCCTTGACCACCGCCATGACCGACTGGCCGCTCGAGAGCCGCGCGCGTATCTGCGCGAGATTGTGCAGCAGGTTGTCGAGAGATATCTCAACCCAGGGAGCATGCGAGGGCGCGTTCAATCCGGTATCCTCGCGCCGACCGTCTGCCACTCGTCGCCGTCTCGTTTCCGGAAGAAACACGAAATGTATCCCTTGTGGCACGCGCCGCCGGTCTGGTCGATTTTAAACAGAAGCGCATCCCCGTCGCAATCGATATACGCTTCGCGTACCGCCTGGGTATGCCCGGAGGTTTCGCCTTTCATCCAGCGTTTCTGCCTGCTGCGGCTGAAATACACCATGGTCCCTGTCTCAAGGGTCTCGGCAAGCGTGCCCCTGTTCATGTAGGCGACCATGAGCACCTCGCCGGTACCGGCATCCTGGGCGATAGCGGTCACCAGACCCTTGTCATCAAACTTCACCTGATCAATAAGACCCATACAAAAAACTCCACGTTCTATTGTTCCGCACCCTCTGCCCTTTGTCTCAGTCTCTCACCTGCCCGGTGCCCTCGACCACCCACTTGTACGTGGTGAGATCTTCGACTCCCATGGGGCCGCGAGCGTGCAGCTTGTCTGTCGAGATGCCGATTTCGCATCCCATGCCATATTGGCCGCCGTCAGAGAAGCGCGTGCTGGCGTTGGTCATCACCGATGACGAATCGACGCGAGCCACGAACATCGCGCGCTCACGTTTCGACTCGCTCACTATCGCATCGGTATGGTGCGAGCCATACGTATTGATATGGTCGATTGCCTGGTCCGCGCCGGCGACGCATCGGACAGCCAGGCGCAGGTCGAGATATTCGGCTTCCCAGTCGGAACGGGTCGCCGTGCCGATGCGTTTATCAAGAGCACGGGCTTCCGTGTCGCCGACGATATGGACGCCCTGCTCCAGAAGCGCTTCCAGAAGCACTCGTTTCTTGCCCGGCACCAGCGCGGTATCCAGGAGAAGAGTTTCCATGGCGTTGCATACCCCGGGGCGCTGCACTTTTGCATTGACCACTATCGGCAGAGCTTTGCACATGTCCGCATGGCGGGACACGAACACGTGACATACGCCCTTGTAGTGCTTGATAACAGGCATCAGGGCCTCACGGGCGACCATGCGGATAAGACCCTCTCCTCCCCGCGGGATAACGAGGTCAATGCAGTCGTCTTTCTTGAGAAGCAGCTCGACGGCCCTGCGATCGGTCGTAGGCACGAGCTGGACCGCATCCTGGGGCAGGCCGGACGATTTCAGTGCGCGGGCGAAGAGACGGGCAAGCACCTTGTTGGAATGAAACGCCTCCGAGCCGCCGCGCAACACCACCGCATTGTTGGATTTAAGGCAGATCGCGGCGGCATCCACGGTCACGTTGGGACGGGATTCGTAGATAATGGCGACCACGCCGATGGGCACCCGGACCTTGTAGATCCGCAGACCGTTTGGCCGCGTGCGCTCGTTGAATGTATGGCCCAGAGGTGATGGAATCCGTCGGACCTCGCGCAACCCGCGCACCATGGAAGCAATGGTCTTATCGGAAAGCGTCAGCCGGTCTATCATGGCGGCGGACAATGCTTTGCGCCCGGCGGCCGCAAGGTCCTTCCTGTTTTCCCGCTGAATATCGGCCCTGCATTTTTCAAGCAGACCGGCCATGGCATCGAGCGCTGCGTTGACCGATTTCGCCGGCGCGGCCGACAGCGCCGTTTTTGCCTTGCGGGCGTGAACGGCGACCGTATCAACGGTCTTCGAAAGGGTTCTCATGGGCAATTCACTCCCTGCGGCCCGGCGTCTCATTTCGCCGCTGCGGCATCCTTGAGGAGTACGAGGTTATCACGATGAATAACTTCATCGTATGTTTTCTGGCCGAGACGACCGGCGATCTCGCCCGAACGGCATCCGCGGATAGTCTCGACATCACCCGATGCATAGTTGACAATGCCTCGCGCGAACGGCGTGCCGCGGCTGTCCTGAATGTCCACCATGTCGCCCACGCCGAATGTCCCCTCCACGCTCTTGATCCCCGCGGGCAGCAGGCTTTTTCCCCGCTCGACAACCGCGCGGCGCGCGCCGTCGTCGACCCGCACCGCTCCGTGTGCCCGTCCGCTGAACGCCAGCCACCGGTGCTTTGAGGACATTTTTCCCGCTGAGGGGACGAACAGGGTCCCGGACGTGTCGTTTTTCAGTACATTGAGAAGCCGGTCGTGATATCCATCGCCGATGATCGCGCACATGCCTGCCTTGCATACCATTTCGGCGGCCTTGAGCTTGGTCACCATGCCCCCGACGCCTTCCTCCGAGCCCTTGACATGTGCGCTTTCGTGCGTCGCCGCCGTGATGCGCTCGACGCGCGGAATGTGCCGCGCGTTTTTCTGCAGGCGGGGATTGGTCTCGAACAGGCCGGGCGTGTCGGTCAGGTTGACGAACAGGTCGGCGCCGACCAGCATGGCCACCTGGGCGCCGAGCGTATCGTTGTCGCCGAAGCGTATTTCTTCGATACCCACTGAGTCATTTTCGTTAAGAATAGGCACCGCGCCGCAGTCGAGCAGCTTGAACAGGGTGTTGCGAAGGTTCAGGTAGCGTTTCTTGTCCCGCAGATCGTCCCATGTGAGCAGCACCTGGCCGATAGACACCTTCCTGCGCGCAAATAGTGTCTCGTACATGTGCATCAGCCGTATCTGCCCGACGCTGGCGCAGGCCTGCTGCAGCGGGATTGCGGCGGGCCGCTTGCCGAGGCGAAGCGCGCGCACGCCGTGGGCGATGGCGCCGGAAGAAACCAGCAGCACGCGAATGCCCGCTCGATGCAGCGTCACGATGTCCTCGACCAGCGTACGTATACGCGGGGCGCGCGCCAGAGAATCATGCGATGTAACAATCCGGCTCCCGACCTTGACCACCATGGTCTCGACCGTGCCGGTGCCGGGGTGGAATACAATAGTTCGCATGGTACAGCGGGCGGTTCGGGGGCTAGCGGATCTTGTCGAGTTCGGCAATGATACCTTCGAGGATGCGTATCCGCTGGGTCAGGGAGTCGGAAAGCCGGTCGCAGCGGAGGTAGGCATCCTGGAGGGTGGAGTAGTTTTTGAATATCGATGACTGCCTGTTCTTGAGCTTGCGCAGTTGTGAATTGCTGCCATAGTAGCTCTTCCCGAAGTCCTGCAGGATTGTCAGGATGCGGATCCAGTTGTTGACCATGTCGATACGCTTGTCGCCCGGGTAGGTTGCCGCGAATCGCTTGAATTCGCGCAGGGCGGCGTTGTAGTCCGCGAAGGGGTTGTCGTAGTATACGTTCACATACCCCAGGCTGTACTGTGCCCGCGCACCGACCGCCGTCTTGGGGTATTCGTCGCGCGCTTTGGCGTATTTACGCAGCGCGTATTCGTAGTTGCCCTCGCGGAAGAGGGAGTCGGCCTCCGCCAGGAGCTTGTCCTTGTAGGTATAGGTCGGCACGTTCGCTGCGCATTGCGCAAGCAATAGCGACACGAGGATGAGCGCGCCGCCGGCCCGGAGGATAGAGTACTTCCTGGGTGCGAGAATGCGCACGCGTACACCTCTCACGTTGCCGACTTGTCGAGGTTGATCATCTGTTCGCCGCTCGAGGTGTAGTCTTCTACCACCGGGTTTTTGATTTCCCTGAGCTTGCGGGTAACCTGCGAGATACGCTCCGTCTCCTCGAGGATGGCGCGCACGCGGTCTTTCATCTCCTGCGGATATCCCTCCATGGACATCTCGAGGAATTGCGCGTTGCCGGAAATGATCATTAAGGGATTGTTGATTTCGTGGTTCACCGATGCCACGATTTGTCCGATGGCCGCGAGCCGCTTCGACCGGATAAGCTCTTCCTGCGTGCGCTTCAGGTCGTATGCCATCTCGAAAAACGCAGTCGCCAGCTCGCCGATTTCATCTTTCGGATACCCGCGCGGGTTGAAATCGAAATCGCCTTTGCCGATCGTACTGGCCGATTCGCGCAGCCGCCGCAGCGAATTGGTGATAGCGCGCGAGAAGCCGAACCCGAAGAGCAGCGCGAACACCGATATGCCGGTGACGATGATCAGGGTCAGACGGCGCATGCCGTCAACCCGGTCGTCGATTTCCTTAATGCGTTCCTTGGTCTCCGACTCGATCAGCGAGTCGATCAGCCCGAGTCCGGCGCGAAGGTCCTTGTCACTGGTGTCGAGAATCTCGGCAATCATCTGCCGCTGCTTGCGCGAACGACGGCCCGCCGGAAGGGAATTGTATTCGACCAGATCGTTGAACGCCTCGTTGTATGTCTTGTTGTTGCGCCGGACCTTGGTATCGAAATGGGCTATCAGCAGACGCAGGCCGGGGTCCGTTGAGTCGGCCCCCGAGACAAGACTGTCGAGGCGGCGGACAGCATGCAGCTCGGCGAAAACCGTGTCGATCAGCCGGGTGACCGTGCGCCCCATCTGCCTGAAATTATCGGCAGACTCCTGCTTGCGTATACGGCCGTAGATAAGCTGGCTGCGTGTCTGGTTGGTGTGCAGCGTATTGATGCGCAGGAGCTGGTTCTTCGCTTCGTTCTGCCTGCGAAGGATATTCGCAATGACATTCAGATCGGTGAGGCGAGAAACAATCACCACGAAGAACACGTTGAGAAATATGATGCCCAGAAACCCGAGGAACAGCTTTGGGGCGATGTTTATCCTCATGTCAAATCAACCGGCCCTCTCTATGCCGACCTAGAAATCGTGTCCGGCAGAGAAATAGATGACATTCCGCCCCGCGCTTCCCTCGCTCCCCTGGTGATGCCGAAGCGTCCCGTGAAGCAGGCGTCCCCATGTTACGCGGATCGGTCCGACCGCCGATGCGTATGCAAGCCCCAGCCCGAAGCCTGCGGGGGCCAGCTCGACAAATTCCTCTGCGACCGAACGCGAAAGAGCGAACGCATCCCGCTCCCACGTGTCGCCCCAGTCCATTGAAGCGCTCAGATACAGGTTCCTGGCTATCCGGAACCGGTAAGTCGCGTGCAGGAGCGCCATGATATCACCCGATATCGCGCGCGGCCGCAACCCCATGAACGGAATGTAATTGTACACCCCGATATCACGGTATTTCTCTTCAGGCAAAGCGCCGCCCAGATATACCCGCTCAATGTCCTCAAGGGCCTTGTTTGCCCATGCAAAACGTGCTTGAGGAGCAATCGTATGGCGTTCGGCAACAGTGAAAAAATGGCAGAAACTGCCATTCACGTTGACAAAACTCTCGGTTCCGCCAATGGCATCACTCGCTCCGCCAATGCTAATATAGTGTTTTCTTCCTTTTTTGGGAAAGGGAAATCTGTCCAGGTTGTCCACCGTCAGGCGCACCATCAGATAGCGGATTCCCTTCTTGAAAGATGCGCCCAGCGGGTCTGAATCGAAAACGCCGTCCGCCGAGCGCGTTACCCTGAACCGCTCGATGCGGATCCCGCCGTCCAGCATGGCCACCCGGCCTATCTGCGTGCCCAGCCTGCCCAGGACCCCCGCCTTCCTAAGCGTCAGCTCGCTGCGGCGGACCCGCGTTTCGATAAGCGTGGAGTCCAGCGGATCAACTTCCTCCCACGTCGTGTCCTTGCTGATGGTCTCGCGCGATACGTAGGTTTGCACCTGGATGCTGTTCGCCAGCTTCGACGAAAACAACTGGCTTCCCTGAAGCGTGAACGCGTATTTCTCCCGGCGAAGACCGTATTGGATATGCAGCAGGGCGGTCACGCCCGACCCGAAAAGGTTTTCGTAGGCGGGTTGCACGTATCCCTCGCCGAGATGGTACTCGTCGAACCGCAGCCCGATCCGCGCCCGCAGGTAGTGCTTCTCGTTGACCGAAATCCCCACTATCATGCCGGAGTCGACATCGACGTTGACATTGCTGAACAGGTCCGTTGCGTAGAGCCTGGCAATCGCGCGATCGATCATGCCGGCCCGCATGACGTCACCCGTGTGAATGTCCGCCGCTGACAGTATGAGACGCGATGACGTGCGTTCGTTGCCTTCGACCCTGACATCCGTAATACGTCCGGGATCGATCCGGGCGATCGTGCCGGGATTCCCCGATGCGCTCAGCGTGGCGCGTGCAAACGGGAAGCCGCGCGAGTCGAAGACCGATTCAAGGTGACGCCGCAGCGTGTCTTCAGGGACCGTCGTATCATTGCCGGCGGAAAGCATCCGTCCCACACTGTCCAGCGCTCCGGCAAGCGCCTGGTGTTCCACCTCGAAATGCATCGGGAGCGGCAGGCCGCGGGCCGGGACGTGCGACAAGGATGGCTTCGCATCGAGCCGCGCAAGATCTTCGCGGATGCGCCCGATATCCTCCCGTGCGGCTTCATACCCGCGCTCGATCACGCTGTCTATCGCCGTGAAATCGGTGTTGCGGTAGCCGGCAAGATCCGGGATGATCACAACGTCGGCAAGCTTCCGCTCGATCTCCTTCTGCTTCGCAATGCCGATGGCGACTATCTGGTCGTACAGCCTGACCGGATTGTCGATGTCACCGCGTTTCCACATGGGTGACGTTACATCAACGGCAATGATATACCTGGCTCCCATCTCAAGGGCCGGCTCGACCGGTATGTTGGCGCTCAAACCGCCGTCGAGAAGGAGCATCGTATCGATTGCCACGGGTGAGAACGCGATCGGCACGCCGCACGATGCCCGTACCGCGGTGGCGAGACTCCCGCGCGAAAACACCACCCGCTGCCCGGACACGATATCGGTGGCCACCACTCGAATCGGGATGGCCAGGCTGTCGAAGTCGCCTGCCGCGTGGAAGAGCGCGGGGGCAAGACGCGGAGACAGGAGGTCGTAGCAGGCCTGCCCGTACGACAGCGATTTCGGAAGGACCGGGGTGAGATCCTCCTTGAAACGCATCTCAAAAAGGTAGTCCACCGGTTCGGACTTCTGGCTGACCAGCATCTGACGTCGCTGGGCAGAGTTGCTGAACAGCTCGTTCCAGTCGACCGATTTCGCGATGGCCTCGATGCTGTCGGCCGGGTACCCCGCGCAGTACAGCGATGCGACAATGGCGCCCATGCTCGTGCCGACAACGAGATCGGGACGAATGCCGGCCTCCTCGAATGCACGCACCACGCCCACCTGGGCCAGTCCGCGAATGCCGCCGCCGCTCATGATCAGTGCGACACGCGGTCCGGTAGGCGATGTCCTGGCGACAGCGGCGGCGGCCGCACACCACAGCAGGGCGGCCCGGGTCCGGCGCGCCATCAACCGGATGCGGGGCGGGGCATGCCCGCGTTCGCGCGACGAGTCAATCTTGACAGCCGCCTTTCTCCGGTACGTTCCAGTTTGTATCTTACTCAGGGCCGTGCCGTTCATGGTATATCGCTCGCTCCCCCGGAAAAATAATTGAGGCTCTGCAATGACCGCAGGTTCACGGATGGGAATGCTCGCCAACGCCCTGGCACTGGCGGCCCTGTGCGCGGCCGTCGCACATGCCGGCGCCGATACGATCACACGTCCGGATTCCATTCTGTACCTATCGACCGATTTCCTGTCGTTTCTCCACAATGCCGAGTTTCACAATGAATTCCGCGAGGGAGAAACCATTCTGGGCTCCATTGTCAATGGGCGGGTTGCGGTGAAGGCAACGCCGCGCATGAGCTTCTCGCTGGGACTGCACCTACGCAAGCAATACGGCGACGAACGCTTCCTGTCTGACATTCGCCCTCTTTTTCAGGCCTGCTACCGGCAGCAGGCATTCTCGCTGATTCTGGGGGAAGTGCTCTTTACGCCAACCCGGCATGGTCTTCCGGACGGGTTGCTGCGCGAGGAATTTACCTATGATCCGGGCGTGGAAGAGGGCGTGCAGGTGCTGTATCTGGGAACGACGGTCTCTCAGGACCTGTGGCTCACGTTCTCCGCGCTCAATACCGAAGACCACCGCGAGCACTTGAGCGGCGGCAATTGCACGCGAATCAGGCTGGGGCCGGTATGCCTCTCAGCCATGGCGTATATCGACCACTATGGCGGGGAAGCGTTTGCGCCGGCAGGCGATCCCGTGCGAGAGAATGCCGCGGGTGCGGGGGGAGTGACCTTTACACACGCGATAGAGCGCGTAGTGGAAGAGCTTGGCGCGGAGCAGTTCGTCCTCGGATCGTATACCGCAAGAGACAGGTCACATGACGACCCGTACGAGTCGGGGTGGGGAAGTCTTTCCCGCGGCTGGGTCAAGGTACTCGGCTTTCTGTGCCGCTTCAGCTACTTTCAGGGGCACGACTATGTCGCCTGGAACGGCAATGCCCTCTATCAGTCCAACGAGCCGTACTACAGCCTTCACGTCTCCAAAAGGATGGCGTTTCCCGGCAAGGTGTTTCTCGAGTTCGGAGGGCGGTTGGAGTTTGTCGGAATTGGTCCGGCCGAATATGGAAGCCGGGGCGAGCATGTGATATGGCTGCAGATGGGGATGGATTTCAGAAGGCTGTTGATACCCGGCTCTTTGGCCGAATTCTGAAGTAGACACTGCATATGACCGTTTCAGACCGGTGTCCGGCGCACAGCCTTTCAACAGCCTGCCGGGTGCTGCGCGTGGTCGTGGCGATTGCCGGCATCTCTCGCGCCGCGGGCATACTGTTCGAAGAGTTGCCGTCCAGCGAGCGCGAGGCGCGAATTCGTCTCGAAGAGGGCACGCTCGATTCAACGATATGGGAAGTCGTGAGAGAGTACTACGACGAGCCCGTTTCCGTACCCCTGGGGGAGCTGGCCTACCTCGATGAGGCGCTTACCTGGGGCGGGCAGGACCTTCCGGTTACGTCCGCCCGCTTGTCACGCTATGAGCCGTGGGGACCCGGGGATATTGATCGCTTTTTTGACGACTACCCCGGGCTTCTGCGCTTGCGCCCTATTCTTTCGTTCGACTGGCGGACCGTCCCGCATGTAGGTATCGCGCGGTTCGCGACCGGTACGCGCGGCAGCGCAGCGGTGCCCCGGCAGTCCGCGCGATTCAGTTTTTCACCGGCCGATCCGTTTCGCCTTGACGGAAGCTTTGATTTTGAAGCCGACCATGCGCGATGGGACCGGCGCCGTATCAGGATTCGCGTTCCCGGGCTCGGCGATATTCAACTGGGGAATTTCGACCACAAACCCGGCCGCGGGATGTTTCTCGGCTATTTTCCGGCATCGGATGAAACCAGCGACCATACGCGCGAAAACTGGCTGTTCGGCGATGCCCGCGCGTACAACGGCGCGGCAGTCCATACCCGGGTCGGCGACCGTGCAGCACTCGCATCGTTTGCCCACCACCGTCCGACCGAAACCGCCGCCGGGGTCGAACTTGAGATCAGTCCCTTTCGACACGCCCGATTCCTGGCCGGAGTATCCGGACTCGATGCCGAGACGGAACAGGGGCCTCGGGACAGTGCGGGAATCGGGTATGCAGGTGCTGACGTGTTTGTCGGGGAGTGGGAGGCGGGAGTATATACCGGCGCAGCATCCGGCGCGCCGGGGACACTGCCGGTCGTGGTGCGCATCGGCCATCGCCGGAAGAACACGCGTTTGGACGGGAGCTATTTCAGAATCCCGCGCGCCTTCCGCGCGCCGCGCAGCAGAATGCTGCACGACGTCAAGTCAAAACTCGACCTTCGGGATTCTATCGCGGAATCGGTTTCCGGCCTCGATGTCGCCTACTCCGAAACGTTCACGCCCTTTCTGACTCATTCGTATGGCGTGCTGTACCTTATCGGCGAGTCCGGCTCGGCACTGGAAACATCGTGCGGCCTGAGCGGCCGGGAACCGGTGACCTATGTTCTCAGGTACTACTACCGGCCGTCACTGGATTCCGCAAAAACGTCGCACAGGCTGTACGGACGGATTGGCCGCAGGCTGAACGGGACGGTGGCACTGGATTTTTCGGCCCGGTTCTATGCCCGCCGGGGAGGGTACCGCCGCGTGAAAGTGTCAGGAGAACCGTCGTTCGACTGGGTTCCAGCTGTGACCTTTTCCCCGCTGGTGTCGTATTCGGTGAACAGCCGGGGCGAGGATGACGTTGTCGCCGGCTTTTGCCAGCGCCTGCGCCTGTTCGAGAAGACCTTTGGCGAAGTGCGTTGTACCGCGCCGGTTTTGACATTCGAAGACGAAGGTATTCATGTGTATGCAAAGACAGGATTTTTCTTCTAGGATACTCATCGCTGCCGCGCTCTGTGGCGCGTGCGCGTGTGTCGACCCTGTCACGACCGGTTCCGGCGGTGGATTCAGGTTTGCCGTGCTCGATGTCGGACAGGGGCTTGCCCAGGCCGGTGTCAGGAAAGGGAATGCCGTAGTATGGGACACGGGTGATTCGTCGGCGGTGCGGGCGTGGGGAGACGGGATGGATCGCCTCGGCCCGCCATTCGTAAAGGCGATTGTGGTGTCCCACGGCGACATGGACCACAAGGGCGGGCTTGGCCGCCTGCCGGCCGGTTCGGCTTTCAGCGGGGAAATCGTGGTGAGCCCGTACGAGGACACGGCATCACTGCGGGCCTTTGCCGCAAACTGGACGGATGCGATCCGGTTCAGGACGGTCAGTAGGGGCGATACGCTCGGGTATCTGGACAGCGTCGGAATCGAGTGCATCTGGCCGCCCGACAGCCAGGAGCTTGGCGGGGAGTTCCTTGACCATGCCGACCGCAACCGGCTGAGCCTGTGTTTCATCGTGAGCTTCGGTGAGACACGCGTGCTGCTTACGGGGGATATCGACAGCGTGGCAACGAAGCAGCTCAGCGCGCGCTACGGCGCCCGGCTGCGCGCGGATGCGGTCGTGGTGCCTCATCACGGAAGCAGGGGCTCACTGGATCCGGTGTTCTACGGGTATGTTAACCCTGATGCCGCCATGATTTCATGCGGCATCGACAACACCTACGGCCATCCTGCCGAAGAAGTGATACGCCTTCTTGCAATCCAGATGTCTGTTGTCGTGTATGACACGCGTTTTGACGGCCACGTATTCGGCACGAGCAACGG
>WJMI01000278.1 GCA_014728015.1 Chitinivibrionales bacterium
CATCACGTCGATGGCATGCGGGTCACCCAATGCGGCAAGCGCCTCTGCGACATCCGCGCATAGACGCGGGTTTCCCATGGCCCCGGCAAGCGGCCCGACCGCGCGCCGGTCACCGAGCGCGCCCAGCGCTTTGGCCGCCCAGACCGCCACAAGTGTGTCTTTATCGTCAAGCGCTCGGATAAGCGGGACAACCGAGGCCGTGTCTCCCATCTGTGCGAGCGAAAACGCAGCCCGCCTCCGGACCATGGGATCGTCGTTGGCAAGGGCGCGTACGAGGCGGCTCAAAGTGGCCGAGTCGGCAGGGACCGGGCGGGCGAACTGACCGCTGAACCCTTCAAGTGCAGGGTTGCCCGGGCGGGAACGGGCCCGGGATGCCTTTCCTGACCTCTGGGCCGCGTCATGAGTCGACCCGACGGAATTCTCTACACCCGGCTGGGCAGACTGGTCTTGCTGCAACTTGTCAGAAGCCGCGGGAAGCCGGTCTGCAGGTCTGTCGCCTATTTCCGCGCCCGGTTTGTCCAAACTCCCTGCAGAGTCTGTTCCGGCCGGCGATGCAGCATCGGGAGGTGTAATGCCCGTGTGATCCGCGTGGTCTCGCCAGCCGTCTTTCCGTTCGGGATGCATGCGCGGCCCGGTCGGCAGCAACAGCATGAGAGTAGTCGCGATAGTACCGAGCGCAAGCGCCGCCAGACAGATAAGGACAGTTGACCGCCGGCGGGCAGGGGCATCAAAGATGTTCTTGCCGTGTCTGTTTCTCACGTTGAGGGAATAATACCTCCCGGTGTCGTGCCCGCACAAGCACACGCCTGGAGCAGCACGTTCCGGTGATCCTGACATTGCCTGTTTCGGAGGCGGAAGCGCCGGGGCGTTGACGTATTCCATCCCGCCAAAACGCCACAAGGACTCCGCGAAGAAGCCCTTGTGGTATGTATGCTCTGTGAGCGAAAAGGGACGGCTACCGGGGCAGGTCTGAGACAAGGAGCTTGGCGGTTGCACCGTCGCCGTTGCGCACGAGCACAACTGCTGACATGCCAACCGATGCTGCCGCTTCGCGCAGACTCCGCGCCCGCAGCCGGCGCCCGTCAAGCGTGTAGAAGGCTGCTGTCGATTTCGATCTGTGCTGCCGGCGAAATCCGTCTATATCGTACACGACGGTCACGCCCTGATCCAACAGGTCGTATGTCCGGCTTGCCGAGCCGCCATCGCCGACAGCCGTGATCGTAATCGTCTTGGGGTCATCCACCCCTGTCGGCACCTCGAACTCCGCCGTGTTCCCGGTACCGATAGACACGTTCCCTTCCCCGTCGGAATTTGCATCGTAACTCCAGCTCAGATTGTCTCCGGTTCCCTCCAACGTGATTGTCGAGCCCATCACCAGCGAGGTTCCTTCAGCCGGGGACTCGATCACCGTGGGGGTCCAGTCACCACCGCCCCCGCAGGTCTGCTCACTCCCGTCATCCAGAGAAGACAGCGGAAGAGAAAGATCCGTGGGGTTGCTCACCGAGCTTTTCGCAAGAACAAACCGGTCCACGAGAAAATTCTTGGAGCGCCCGGCAATGTAGAAATTGTGAATTCCGGCATCCAGGTCATAGTCGGCAGTGACAAAGTTATGCTGGCCGCACTCTATTTTCGGATCCCATCCCCACGAGAAGCTGCCGCCCAGGTACACGTATTTGGTGAAGTTGCCGTCACACCCTTCGGTCTGTCCTTCCATCTTTATATAGCAGTCATTTGCCCATGTACCATCATTGCTCTCAACAGGCGCTTCCATGACCAGCATGTGCAGCACATACATCCCGGGATTGGTTATCTTGATAGGATATAGCATCTCGCCTGTGACGCCCCCTGAATTCTCAGCATTGCCGGTAAAATGATAGCACGCATTGCACGATGCGCCGGCGGTCGTGTGCCCGCCCCCGATATCGTATGCACCGGTGCGCAGCTGCCATTCACTCCCCGGCGGAACAGACTCGCATTCAACAACAACCAGCCCGTCTTCTTCCACAAATGCAGCAGCAGCCGTTTGCCAGGCTATGCTCACGATCAGCAAGAAGCTGGCACATATCCAATTCATGGTACACCCCACACGGTTTGATGTCCCCCGTCAGGCACGCACGACAGCGGCTTGCCCAACCACACCTATAATAACAGCCAGAATGGCCTAATCCAGCGGTTTTTTTGCTATTCGCTACTATGCTACAGGTTCGGCAAGACTGCCTTTGTGTAATCAAATATGCCAAGCTACAACTGTGATCGTTATCACTGAATAACACACATATGGTTGATTTTTAAGGCTGATTTATGATATTCGTGTAATCATCTGTTTGCGTTTTCATTGCATCCAAGGCGTGATTGGCGTATATTCCCCACCATGACAAGACCGACCACAGAGCCCAGGTCGAATTCCACAACTCCAAACCCCAAGGAGGGTTCAATGAAACACCCTATCCTCAAACTCGCGCTTGCAGTGCTTGCAGGCACGTCTGTGATGCTGTCCGGATGCCTCTTTGAAAACCCCTTCGACTCCACCGGAGATGAGTCAGGCGGGGGCGGCGGCACGCAGGAAGTCTCTGCGGAGGCCGTGGGACAGCTCGCGGTAGCCACCATGGGAGAATCACAGGCCGCCCTTGGCTCGATAGCCCCGGCCGGCGCCGCTGCCGACAATCTTTCGGTTGCCGACAACTCAATGGCGCTCGGACTCAGCAAAGGCATGAAGAAGGCCCGCAGTGCGGAGTCCATGCTTACCGAAGAGTGTACTATCGACTCAACCGACATTGCCAACAACAAAATCACGGT
The DNA here is from genome assembly GCA_014728015.1 of Chitinivibrionales bacterium. Lineage (GTDB taxonomy): Bacteria > Fibrobacterota > Chitinivibrionia > Chitinivibrionales > WJMI01 > WJMI01. Next base: position 2,797 of record WJMI01000278.1, read on the forward strand.
CACGTGCACCGAAACCACATCCAACCAGACCTCGACCTGGACCGCCACCGTCAAGGCGGACGACTGGGAAACCGTGTATGCCCTTTCGGGCTCCACCGAATACACCGGCGGATTCAAGGACGGGTGCACCGAGACTGCCGTTTTCACTGATCAGGACGGCGACGGGATCGTTGCCGCGCCAGGTCTGGCCGACAGCAAGGCCCGCATTGTCATGACCGCATCCTACGAAAAAGACCTTCCCCTGCTCGGGCACAAAGCCGGGGAGGTCGAAAGAGCGGTCATGACCGCCACCGCGGGACCCGACGGTGATTTTGACACGGAAGAAGATAATGTCGTATACGAGGCATCCTGGGAACGGAAGCTTGATGGTGAGAGGGTCGCGTATGCCGAGTATGCCGATGCCGACGGCGACGGCGTGATCATCGATGCCGCGGCTTCGAGCCCGTCCCAGGTCGACGTTGTCCTGTACGAGAAAGATCCCGCCTGGGAACCCTTTGTCGACTACAACGAGCTCTATTTCCGCATCATCACCGACGGCAACGAGGAAAACGATAAGGTGATCAAGCTCTACGGCGAGCAGGGCATGATTACCGGCCGCGTGAATTCCATTGTTGTGCTCGATGAAAACGGCGACAGCATAATTTCCGAGGGTGAGATCGCGGTCGCCACGTTTGCCACGGTGGTTACCTCGAACAGCGACTCAATAATCTCATCGAGCGTCTCGCTGGTCTTCGATCCGGTTTCCGGCCTTGAGGACGATACCGACAACCTGTACTACGAGCTCCACTACAGTCACGAGAAACGGCTCGGCTGGGTGCGCAAGCTCACGTACGATTTTGCCACCGATGAGCCTGTCCCTGAAGGTCAGGAGCCGACAAGCGGGCATATCGAAATGTCGGTCGAATACGCGAACGGCGAAACCGCCTCTCTGGAAGCGGACTTTGCCGACGGCAGTTTCAGCGGGACCTACACCGGCCCCGACGGGACCTTCAGCGTGACATGGAACGATGACGGAAGCGTTGCGGCGCAGGAGCAAAGCTGAACGCTCGACCCGTGCAATGGAGTGGCGGAGCATTGGAACAAGGATGGAGCCGGAAATGATTGACAAGAACGAGCCGCGCAATACGTTTTCAAAAAGAAACCGCAGGCGGCCTGTATCCCCGGCCGGGTTCCATCGCTCCACGACTCCGCCATTCCATCACTTCCATGGGAAGACGGTTGTCTCATGACCTCGCAAACGCCCATAAACATTTACCAGTACGATGACTTCCGGGTGTACCTCCGGGATCGTTTCGCAGCGCAGAGGGCCGCGGACCCGGCCTGCACTCACCGGGCGTTTGCCAAGAGCGCCGGGATCAGTAATCCCGGCTTTCTCAATGATGTCATCAAGGGCCGCCGCACGCTGAGCGCCGCGGCGACCGACAAAGTGATCAAAGGATTCGGCCTGTCCCCCGTGGAAGCGGAGTATTTCCGCCTGCTTGTCGAATACGGCCAATGCAAGAACGAAACCAAACGGGACACCTTGTACCGGCAGATCTGCTCGCGCCGCAACCGCAGCTCGTTCACGAAACTGAATCCGGCCCTCAGCAAGTACTACCAGGACTACCGCTATCCCCTCATCCGCAATGCAATCATGGCATTCGATTTTCGGGGGAACTACGAAGAACTCGGGCGGTTTGTCCGGCCGTGCATGCCGAGCGCCGAAGTCAGGAAATGCGTGCGCGAGTTGTGCGAATGGGGACTGGTCTCGCAGCGTCCCGATGGCCGCTATGTTGTCACCGGTGAGTACGTGGAGCCCTCCCCCACCCTCAACGAGCAGATTCGCCGGCTCAATCGCGACTGGATCGACCAGGCGATGGATGCGCTCATGACCCTGCCGCCGCAGAAGCGTCACGTTTCGTCGCGGCTGCTCAGTGTCAGTCCCGCTGTCGCAAAAAAAATCGGCGAGAAAATCGAGCGGTTCCGCGACGAGATATGGGAAATGGTACAAGACGACCCCGAAGACCCGTCGTGCATAATGCAGTTGAACATCCAGTATTTTCCCAGGTCCCGGGGCAGGGAGAAAGCATGAAGCAATACCATGCAGTGATCGTCTTCGCAATCCTTGCCGTGCTGCTTCTCGGATGCAGCACGGGTTCGGGTCCTGATGACGTTGCCGGCGGGGGCGATGAGTTCCCCAATTCCGCGGCGCTCGGCAAGCGAATGGCCGAGGAACTGGATGCCTATGACAACTGGGACGACGATCTCCAGGCGGTGCAGGCGGTCCCCGAGCCGACCACGAGCGCGGGGCTCGATATCGAATCGACAGCCCAGGGGCTGGCCAGGTCGCGGCGCGCGGCCGTCGATTCCACGGTCACGCTGATCGATTCCTCAGACACGGCCGACGGTATTGTCCGGGTGACGGTGACGGTCTATGACGCGGCATTCGTGCAATACGACACCCTGCTGTATGCCTGGGACGATGCGTACCGGGATGCGGTCGCCGGCAACGAGCATTTCGTGTATGCCGCCAGCAATACCGTATTCGGGACCGACAGCGTCGTGTACTATTGCTATGCCGACAGCGACGGCGACGGCGTAATCAACGATCCGGCCGCTCCCACCTCGCGCGCATCCTCGCTGACCATGACTCGCGCCGGCGATGCCGCGGCATACGCCTACTTCGAGGTCGATGCCGGCCCTGACCGCGACTTCGATACCGAAAGCGACAACCTTGTCCTGGCCGGCTGGGCATTTCAGACTCTCGGCACCGATACCGTGGCCAGCTACGGGATGGCCGACGCCGACGGGGACGGGATTCTGGTTGATGCCGGCTCCGCCGACTCGTGCCTGATCGATGTCTGGCTCATGCAGGACTCCACCGGATTCGCCGGCGGGGCGAAATGGTGGCTGAGCGCCCGCTTTGTCGTGTTCCCCTACGACAGTACGAAGGACTATATC
>WJMI01000279.1 GCA_014728015.1 Chitinivibrionales bacterium
ACACAATCATGGTGGTTGATGACTCCGAAACAATCCGCGCGGTGGTAGAACGCACCCTGTCGATGACCAGACTGCCGATTGAGGAAGTCCTGCACGCAGAAAACGGCCGGCAGGCCTTGGAAAAACTTGCGCATCAGTGGGTTGATATCGTTTTTACGGATATCAACATGCCCGAAATTGACGGGGTGAAGCTGGTCGATACGATGAACGCAAATCCGGAAATGCGCGAGATTCCAGTGGTGATCGTATCTACGGAAGGAAGCAAGACCCGGATCGAGGAACTCAGGCGCAAAGGAGTCAAGGGGTATCTGCACAAGCCCTTCACCCCCGAAGCGATTCGTGATGTCATTCTCGAAACCCTTGGAGGCTGGGATGAATAAGACAAAGGAAGAACAATTGCTTGCGCAGGTGATAGGTCGCGTATTCGAGGATGCGGCATTCGTTTTTTCGGACACTCTTGAACCGTCCAAGCGGCCCCTGGCAGGCACATGGGATGCGCAGGGCGTTTCCCTGTCTTTCACGGGAGAGCATTCGGGAACGCTGCGCATGTGGGCCAGCAGGGGATTTGCCTGCTATGCGGCAGCAAATATGCTTGGGGTTGAGGAGGGTAGTCCAGGAGCACGCGAAAAGGGAATGGATGCCTTGCGTGAGCTGCTCAACATCGTCGTGGGAAACTACCTTCCCCTGGTCTACGGGGAGGACCCTGTATTCGATCTGGGGCTGCCGCAGGAGCTTTTTCCGGCGCACCTGGATCGCGACCGCGGGGATCCCGGGGCAGTCTGGCTGGAGGCTGAAGGCAACGCGGTCATGTTTGTCGTTGATATGGCCGACGACTGAGAAACACTGGCGCGTGTGTTTCCGAGTAGATGGGGAACGGACGCGACCCGGCATTCCAGCCCGCCGCGTTCGACAAAATTGCTGGCCGGACGGGGGTCTCCACAACGGGATGATTAAAGTACTTGTCGTTGACGACTCCGCGGTGGTGCGTCAGATACTTGCCAAGGAGATATCCAAGGCTGCGGACATTGATGTCGTGGCAACCGCCCCTGATCCCTATATTGCGCGCGAAAAAATACTCCGGCTTCAACCGGATGTCATGACCCTTGACATTGAGATGCCTCGTATGGACGGAATAACGTTCTTGCGCAAGATTATGACCTACCATCCGGTTCCGACCATCGTAGTCAGCTCACTCACGCCCAAGGGCGGGGCCATGGCCATGGAGGCTCTGGATATTGGCGCTATCGATGTGATCTGCAAACCCGGAGCCGCCTATACGGTGGGCGACATCACGAGTGTTCTCATAGATCAGATCCGGGCGGCCGCCAGGGTCAATTTCGTGCGTATTCGTACGCTGCACAAGGAGCTGAGCTCCCGGCCTCCGAGCCGAATGGCGCTTGCCAAAACGACCAACAAAATGCTTGCGATAGGGGCAAGTACCGGGGGCACCATGGCTATCGAGGCGTTGCTCAAAGAAATGCCCAAAAACGGGCCGGGTATCGTGGTGGTACAGCACATGCCGGAGAAGTTCACTCGTTCTTTTGCGGAGCGCCTGGATATGCTTTGTGAAATTCATGTCAAGGAGGCATCCGACGGTGACGGCGTGACGCCGGGCACGGCCCTGATCGCTCCCGGAAACTATCATACCGTCGTTCGTCGGAGCGGTGCTCGCTACTATGTCAATATCAAGAGCGGTCCTCCCGTCCATCACCAGCGGCCTGCCGTCGAGGTCCTGTTCAACTCGGTCGCCCGGTACGTCGGGGCAAACGCGGTGGGGATTATCCTGACCGGCATGGGAGCGGACGGGGCATCGGGCCTGCTTGCCATGCGCGAGGCCGGAGCCCACACCATCGCCCAGGATCAGAGGACCAGCGTGGTGTGGGGAATGCCCGGTGAGGCAGTCAAGCTGGGAGCCGCGGAAGAGACACTCCCCTTACAACAGATTGCGGCACGCGCAGTCGCTCTGGCTCAGGAATCCTGACCCTTTGAGAGGAGACAGAACGACATGGCAACCGATATTCAGTCAGCAACTATCAGGTGCATTGTAGACAAGCAGGCCATGAGTGTTACCTTGTACATGGAGCGGGAATGCGGGAGCGAACGGCCGGTTTCTGTCAATGATGTGTTGAATGAGCTACGGATTTCCGGAGTTACCTACGGCGTTGATACTGATGCTGTAGAGGCTGCGGTGCGCGACTATAACGAACAGCATTGCCGGATCGAAGCTATCGTTGCCCGCGGCAAGAAACCGGTCGATGGAAAGGACGGGGAGCTTCAGTGTCTCATGGCGTCGCCGCACGCAAACCTGCGCGTTAAGGAAGACGGCACGGTGGATTTCAAGAACATTGACACCATACCGAGAGTCCGCGAAAACCAGCCGGTGTATCGGAGAACGGGTGTAACGCCGGGCGAAACCGGCATGGATGTGTGCGGGAGAAAGATACCTCCCAAACCCGCCAATCCTGTGGCATTTCCACAAATAGAATTTACCGCCGTCGATCAAGAAGATCCTGACACGCTGGTGTCGACAATCGAGGGCTGCGCTGTCTTTGATAGAGACGTCCTCAAACTGTCCAAATGCTACTACGTTACCGGGGATGTCGACTACTCGACGGGCAATATCAGGTACAACGGCTCGGTGAAGATACTCGGCGATGTGAAGGCCGGGTTCGAAGTAGGTGCCGTGGGAAATATCGAAATCGACGGGACGGTTGAGGATGCAATTGTCAAATCAGGTGGAGATATAACTGTGAAATGCGGGTTCGTGGGAGCGGGAAAAGGCCTGATATGGGCAAAAGGAGATGTGCGGATCGGCTACGTTCGAAATCAGAGAGTCTTTTCTCAGAGAAGCATCTACGTAGGCAAGGAGGCGATTGAATGCCGGCTTCATGCGCACAGGAAAATTCATGTCATTGGGCAAGGCCTCGGCCTGGCTGGAGGAACGGCATTCGCTGTTGAGGGCATGGAACTGTCCGCGCTGGGAACCGAAGCGGAGGTGAAGACGCGAGTCAATCTTGGAAGTCCACCGGAAACACGGGAGAAGCTCGAAGACATTGGTGAAAAGCTCGATACACTCAAAAAAAAATCCGCCCAGTGTGATGCATCACTTGCAGAGATTGAGAATGCGAAGAAGAAAAGCAGGAACCTATTCGACAAGCTGATCGAGAAGATGGAGCAAGTCATGGAAGAGAAAATGGGATACGATATGGAGAGCGAAGCCTTGCGCAAAGAAAAAGCGCAGATTGAGAAAAACAGTCCCATGTGCAAGGATCCCAGGCTCAAGATCAGCGGCACGGTCTACCCCGGCGTGGTGATGGACTTTCTTGGCTTCCGACGCGTAATTGAGAAGGCAACCCACAACAGCGTTTTCTTCCTCGAAAAAGGGGAAATACGGGAGTCTACCCTTCGTTCCTGAGGTTGATTCGTATTCTTTTGCCGGTGTCCTCAGCCAGAACTAACATTCCAGAGGGAGTTAGGGACGGTGCTCAGATAGTCAATTAATATCTCCAGCAGCATTTTGGCTCTTTCCCCAATTTTGTGCGTTGATCTCTTGACATCAAGCCTCAGAAGCAGTATCATCATACATACAGACTTGCAGAAATGCAGGTTTGCCGAGTTGCGGTAATGCAGCGAACGCCCTGCTGAAAGGGCGGAAATACGCCTGGGAAAGGTATTCGAAATATGGCGGTGCAAAGGGAGTTTTTTACAACGGGCGAGATCAGCCGTATGCTCGGGGTCTCGCCAAGGACCGTGGTCAACTACTGCGATGCTGGCAAACTCGCCTGCGAACAGAGCCCGCTGACCAACTACCGGAGGATCAAACGGCAGGACCTTGTTTCATTCATGAATGAGCGCGGACTTCCGGTTGATCTCATTGACCGGGGAGCCAAGAAGCGAATCCTCATTGTGGATGACGATGAAAGCATGATCGAAGTCATCGGGGAGCTCTTGGAGCTTGCCCTGGGCGACCTGTCTCTGGAGACAGCGACCGACGGCTACGAGGCCTGCATAAAGGCGGGTGCGTTCCCGCCGGATGTGATAATCCTTGACCTGGTAATGCCCCGGGCGGACGGGTTCGAGGTATGCAGGAGCATCCGCGAGTCGGAGCAAACAAAGGATGCAGAGATAGTCGTGGTGTCAGGGTACTTGAGTGACGAGAACAAGGAACAGCTTGCCGGGTTCGGCGTGAAGCACATGTTCACGAAACCGCTTGACAAGGATTCATTTCTCGCGGCGGTGGGCAAAGCGGAAATCGCCGGCGTGATAGGCATAACGGAAACATCGAAGGAGCTTAGCACCAGGCCGGGAAATTCCTCGCAGGCGGCATCAATTTGAACGCGGCCGGACTTGATGAGCATGGCAATTTCCCAGAGGCTCATATCGGAGATCAGCAATGCAGTGCCGTCGATTGCTTTGTTCGCGCGGCGGGACAATTCACGCGGCATAAGCGAAAGCCAGATTATGGAGCATGTATCGAGGACGACCACTATTTCGTCTTCCATTCAATGGAAATCGGATCGGTTATGTTTTTGATAACAGCGGTCGTGGAAAGTTTTTTCAGCTTTTCCCGGCTGGCGGCGGTTTTTGATTCAGGAGCCGTTACTTTGGCTGTTTCCTGTCCACGTGAAGTGACTATCACTTCTTCACCTTTTGAAACCGAATTCAAATATTTCTGTATGGGGGCCCTGAATTCGCTTATTGCTGTCTCGATCATCTTTCAACCCCTTTTCTTGTACATGCTAAACGTACAACAATATTTCACTGAGATTCAAATAGACAATTGTGACAGCGAAATCCGGAGCTCGCTTGAAATTCGAACAAGAACGGGAACGCAGAACGCGGATGCTTACGACTGGAAACGTGAAGCCGGGAACGCGCATTCTGTTACTTCCGCGCTCCGCGTTCCGCGTCTGCTCAGGGGTTCTTTGTGGCGCGCGTTTTAATAATCGACGATGAAGAGACCGTGCGCATGTTCTGTCGTGATGCGCTGGAAAGAAACGGTTACGAGGTTGCTGCCGCTGCATCCGCATCCGAGGGCATCGACATGTACCGGGCGGACCCGGCCGATGTGGTGCTCATGGACGTGCTCATGCCCAAACTCGACGGCGCCGATGCCACGGAGATTCTGTTGCGCGAATTCCCGGGGGCGCGGGTGGTCGCCATGAGCGGCGGCATTCTCCGTCACCCCGAATTTTTTCTTCAGCATGCACAAAGCAGGGGCGCGGTAGGGGCGATAGGCAAACCGTTTACAGTGGAAGAGCTGGTAGAAATAGTCAGGAAGGCGAAGTCGGAAGGCGGAACCCGGAACGCGGGAACGGGCATGCAGAAGCGGTGATACTATGAGGAATCGATACTATTGCCTGGCGGTTATCATTATTGCCGGTGTTGCGGATCCGTCCGCCGGCATGTCCCTTCACGTGGGCATATCCCAGAACCCGCCGCTGAAATACACGGACGAAAAGGGGAAGCATACCGGACTGTTCGTAGAGCTGTTGGAAGAAATAGCGGAAAAAGAAGAATGGCGGCTGAGCTACCGGACCGGGAGTTTCGAGGCATGCCTTTCATGGCTGGCCAATGGGGAGATTGACGTTATTCCGAATATCGGGTATTCGCAGGAACGGTCACAGCAGTTTCGATTTTGTAAGGAAAATGTTGTCTCAACATGGGCCGAGATATACTGCCGTACGGGACTGTCGGTTAGCCGAATGACCGACCTTCAGGACAAGCATATCGCCGTGCAGAACAAGGACGTTTTCATCAACGATCCGGAGCGCGGATTCAAATTTCTCATGGCACAATTCGGTCTGACGTATACGCTTCATGAGGTGGAAACGTATGCCGACGTTCTTGCGCTGGTGCAGAGCGGCACGGCGGATGCCGGAATTGTCAACCGTCTCGTGGCCGATGTGAATGCGCCGTCATACCGGGTGAAACGGACAGGCATCGTGTTCTATCCCGTCGGCCTCAGGTTCGCTGTCAGCGCATCCCTGCCGCGCGCCCGACATGTCGCCGAGACAATCGATCAATATGTGATTGAATGGAAAGACGATCCCTCATCGGTCTACTACCAGCTGGTCGACCGGTACTATCCTGTGGAGAAGCCGCGCGTGATAACCGGCAAGGCCCTGGTATTTGCGTTCTGGAAGCGCTACGCCGCATGGATTATAGCCGTGGCGGCGGCATTTGCCGCGATCGTCGCCATGGCCGCGCGCAATATCATGCTCAACAGGCGGCTCAACAGCAGCAACAAGGTTCTCAAAATGCAGCTCGAAGAAATCCGCACGCTGCAGAGGCTTATTCCCATCTGTTATATGTGCAAGAAGGTCAAGGACGACAAGGGATACTGGCAGTCCGTAGAGATGTACGTGTCGAAACACTCGGGGGCGGAATTCACCCACGGCATATGCCCGTCGTGTTCAGAGAAGGTTGAAACAACCGAGATTGCGGGTGCTCATGAAACGAAAACCTGAAAGATGCCGGCAAGAAACCCGGAATCGAGTAGCAGCAATTCGGTATATACCGGAGAAAGCAACAAAATGAACGACAGAACAACAGAAGAATTCCGTGCAGAGATGCAGCGGCTGCGGCATCGCAATGCCGAGCTGGAGAAAGAAGACGGCGAGCGCAAGAAGGCCGAGGCGCAGCGTGAAGCCGCATACCAGCAGCTTCAGGCCGGCGAACAGCAATTGCGGGCAACAGAGCAGCAGCTCCGGGCGGCGAACCAGCAGCTTCAGGCAAGCGAACAGGAGGCCCGGACGAGCGAGGCGCAATACAGAACCCTGGTCGAGAACATCCCGCAGAAGATCTTCATGAAGGACCGCAACTGTAAATGGGTGTCGGTCAACCGGACCTTCGCCAGCGACCTGGGCATCGATCCCGAAGACGCCAAGGGCAAGAAAGACTGGGATTTCTTTCCCAAGGAACTGGCGGACAAGTATCATGCCGACGATCTGCGCATCATGAAGACCGGTGAAACCGATGATCTCGTGGAGAAGTATACCCAGGGCGGCAAAGAGCGGTGGGTGCACACGATCAAGGCGCCGGTGCGTGATGCGACAGGAAAAATCCGCGGCGTGCTCGGTGTTTTCTGGGACGTGACCGAGGAAAAGGAGGCCCAGGAAACGCTGCGAAAGAGCGAGGCGCAGATGCGAGGCCTGTTTGAGTCTTCCATGACCGGCATGCTTTTCTGGAATGCTGAAGGGGATATTACCGATGCGAATGAGACGTTCTTGCGCATGGTGGGCTATTCGAAGGAGGATGTGCTGTCGGGAAAGGTGCGGTGGCGGGACATGACACCGCCCGAATACAGGGAGCAGGACGAAAGGATGCTCGCCGAGATTATGGAGACCGGCAAAGGTACGCCCATTGAGAAGGAATACATCTGCGGCAACGGCTCCCGGGTACCGGTGCTTCTCGGCGTGGCCTCGATCCCCGGACCTTCGATGAGCGGCGTGGCCTTCGTGCTGGATATCACCCTTCGAAAGCGTGCCGAACAGCAACAGGAACGGCTCAACCAGATGCTTAAACAGAAGAACGCCGAGCTCGAACAGATAGTGTACGCAACCTCGCACGATCTGCGTTCTCCGCTGGTCAATGTCCAGGGTTTCAGCAAGGAGCTTGGCCGGTGCATGGCTGACCTGAACACGTTCCTGGCTGATACTGAAGTGCCCCATTCGCTCAAAGAGAAGCTCAAGCCGGTAATCGACGAGGACATTCCGGATGCAGTCGCATTTATCCAGACGAGCGTCGCCAAAATGGATTCCCTGCTCACGGGTTTGCTCAAGCTTTCCCGCCTCGGCCGCGCGGCAATCCAGATTGGCGCGGTCGATGCCGGCAAAATGGTGAAGGACGTATTCTGCTCGTTCGAATATGCGGCAAAGGAACAGGGCATACGCCTTGCTGTTGCCGGAGATTTGCCCCCCTGTAAGGCCGACGCGGGGCAGTTGAACCAGGTGTTCTCCAACCTGATTGACAACGCGCTCAAATACCTCGATCCCGCGCGGCCGGGAGAAATTACCGTTTCAGGAGAGCGCAACAACGGCGAGGTCGTGTACCGCATAGCGGACAATGGTGTCGGGATGAAACCGGAGCATTGCGAAAAGGCGTTTGAGATATTCCACCGGCTCGATCCCGAACGGGCGGCCGGTGAAGGCCTCGGGCTGACTATCGTACGCAGGAGCCTGGAAAGACAAAACGGCCGTATCTGGGTGGAGTCAGTTCCGGGAAAGGGGAGCACATTCTCGGTCGCCCTGCCGGCTGCATAGAAACGCGGCCGCCGGGCGGTTACCCTAACTCTGACGGGAGGAACCGCATGATGCGCAAGGAAGTCATGGTCTTGATTGCCGAGGACGATGAGGGGCACGCCACCCTTATCAAGAAGAACCTCAAGCGCGCGGGAATTCTCAATGAGCTGATACATTTCCATGACGGGCAGGAGGTCCTCGACTACCTGTTCAGGCGGGGCGACGGGCCCGGCCGCGAACCGGGAAAGTCGTATTTGCTCCTGCTCGACATCCGCATGCCCAAGGTAGACGGTATCGAAGTGCTCCGGCAGGTCAAGGCTGATCCCGAGCTGAAAAAAGTGCCGGTCATTATGATCACGACCACCGACGATCCCCGGGAAGTCGAGCGATGCCATTCACTCGGGTGTTCGAACTACGTTACCAAACCCATTGACTATGACAAGTTCGTCAAGGCTATCCGGCAATTAGGGCTTTTTCTCATGGTGGTTGAAGTGCCCGTCATAAACGGTACCGCGGAGAAACTATGATGAGAGGTCCTTTCGCGAAGGAGTGAGCGTCTCATGACTGCCCCGCCGAAACACGATAAGCGCGATCTGTTACCCGCCACGGTACTGGTGGCCGAGGACGACACCGGACTGAACCGACTGATATGCAAGGCGCTGGCCCGAAAAGGGATACGTGCCGAAGCCGCTGCTTCGGGCCGCGAAGCCCTTTCGCGGCTGTGCAACAACGGCTTCAGCCTTCTGCTCCTTGATTATATGCTTCCCGACATGAAAGGCAGCGCGGTCGTCGAGGACCTTCGCAAGCATAACGGCATTACACCCTTCGTGGTTATGACAGGCCACGGCGACCAGCAGGTGGCGGTTGATATGATGAAGCTGGGCGCCAGGGAGTACCTGATCAAGGACACGGATTTCATCGACAGGCTTCCCTCGACGGTCGAGCGCGTGCTCATCCAGATACGGACGGAACAGGACCTCGAGCAGGCCCGCGCGGACAAGACCAAGCTCGAAGCGCAGCTTCGCCAGGCCCAGAAAATGGAGGCGATCGGCGTGCTTGCCGGCGGCGTGGCCCACGATTTCAACAACCTGCTCACGGCAATACACGGGTATACCTCGATGGCCCTCGGAGACCTCGACCCGCAATCGAAGCTATATAACCAGCTCGAGCATGTCCAGCGCTGCGCCGAGCGGGCATCGTCGCTGACCCGCCAGCTCCTGCTTTTCAGCAGAGGGGAGACCGCCTCAAAGAGCGTCGTCCAGTTGAACGACAGCATAACCGAAATGCTCAAGATGCTCCACCGGCTGATTGGCGAAGATGTCAAGATTGTCACCGGGCTTTCGCCGGAGCTTCGAGCGATCAGCGCGGACCCCGGCAATATCGAGCAGATTATCATGAACCTGGCGGTCAATGCCCGCGATGCCATGGCCGAGGGAGGCACGCTCACCATCGGCACGCGCAACGTGTCCATGTCGGAGGCGGATTGCGGCGGTGTTCCCGGCGCCAAGCCCGGTGAATACGTGTGCCTGCAGATCTCCGACACGGGCACTGGAATGAGCCGGGAGACGCGCGAGCGCATATTCGAGCCGTTTTTCACTACCAAGGAAGCGGGCAAGGGGACCGGCCTCGGTCTCTCGGTTGTCTACGGCATAATCCGGCAGCACGAGGGCTGGGTGAATGTATACAGCGAAGCCGGGACGGGGACGACATTCAAGATATACCTGCCCGCGGTCGAGGGCGCCGCTGAAGATGATATCGCTGATGATGCATCCGGCTTGACGGAACTCCAGGGCGGCGGCGAGGGCATACTGGTGGTGGAAGACGACGACGACATGCGCGAATGGTGTACGATCGCGCTCGGCGAAAACGGATACGAGGTGTTCGAAGCAACGGATGCCGCGGCGGCACGGCAAATGTTTGGCGAACACCCGGGCAGCATCGCATTGGTCGTTTCCGACGTTATCATGCCCGGCAAGTCGGGTATCCGGCTCGCGGAGGAGCTGCGGGCTGTCCGGCCCGACGTTAAGATCGTACTGAGCAGCGGCTATACGGGCGAGCGATCCGGGTGGGAACAGGTGCGGGAACAGGGATACCGGTTTCTTCAGAAGCCGTACACTATGATAGAGCTGTTGCGGACAGTGAGGGAAAGCTTGTAGCGAAGGCGGAAGTCGGAAGCGGGGGAACGGTCGCCGAATGGAAGTGGTTGCGGGTTGTGGACTATGACTAAGCGCAATAAGAATGTAATTATCAGCAAAGTCATTATTGCTGAAGACGACGAAGGCGTGAACCTGCTTATTCAGAAGGCGATCGAGCGGGAGGGGTTTGAGACTATCGGCGTGTTCTCCGGCAGCGATGCGGTCGAGGTCGCGTGTGAAAACCCAAACGCGCTTATGCTTCTGGACTACAAGCTGCCCGACATGTCCGGCAAAGAAGTGGTTGCCGAGATCCAGGCGCGAAACAGCCTTGTCCCGTTCATTATCATGACCGGGTTCGGCGACGAGAAGACCGCGGTGACCATGATGAAAATGGGGGCGCTGGAGTACATAGTCAAGGAAGCCGATTTCCTCGAAATGGTTCCGCAGCTCGTCGCCCAGGTTGCGGAAGAGATCGCCGCGAAGCGCAGGCTGGGAGAGCTTCAACTCGAAGTTGACCAAAGCGAACAGCGATACCGCAGTCTGTTCGATAACATGGTGCAGGGGTTTGCGGTCCACAAGCTGGTGACCGAGGGAGACCGGCCCGTGGACTATGTGTTCCTGGAATCGAACAAGGCGTTTGAGGCGCTCACCGGCCTGCAATGCGAGAAGATAAAGGGAAAGCGGGTGACCGAGGTACTCCCCGGCATCGAGAAGGACCCTGCCGACTGGATAGGCCGTTACGGCGCCGTGGCGCTTGGCGGGGGGCAGATTCGATTCGAGCAGTTCTCGCAGCCGCTAAAGAAATGGTACTCGGTCATCGCATATAGTCCCGAAAGGGGATATTTCTGTGCAATTTTCCAGGACATAACCGAACGAAAACGCGCCGAACAAGCGCAGCGCGATGCAAATGCGCAGCTCACGGAGCGTGTCAAGGAGCAGCGGTGTCTGCACGAGATTGCGCGCCTGAGCTCCGAGCCTGACCTTTCCCGAAGAGATATTCTTGAGCGCGCCGCGAATGCTCTTCCGGCGGGATGGCACTATCCCGAGGATACCTGCGCGCGGATTACGGTAGGCGCTGAAACCTATCGGTCTGAAGGGTTTGCTGAGACCGCCTTGCGTATGGCGGCCGATTTCACGGCTGAGGGGACGGATGCCGGCCGCGTGGAGGTTTATTGCAGGGGCGGGAAACCGGACGCGGATGAAGGACCGTTTCTGCATCAAGAGCGCGCGCTGATCAACTCCGTGGCAGTGCTTCTGGGAAACATCATCACAAGGAAGCGGCACGAAGAGCGTCTTATCGAATTGAATCGCCGTCTCGCGGCCGGCGAACAGCAGCTCCGCGCGACAAACCAGCAGCTCACGGCCAGTGATCAGCAGTTGCGCGCCGCAAATCAGTCCCTGGCGGCAAACGAACAGCAACTGCGTTCCGCCAATCAACAGCTTGTCTCGAACGAGCAGGCGCTCCGGGCGGCAAATCAGCAGCTTCAGCAGCGCGAACGGGCGCTCGAGGATGCAATTAAGGAGCTGGAGACAGAGCAGGAGCGTTTCCGCGCGCTGTTCGAGCTTGCCCCGGATGCCTATTATATCACCGATCTCAAGGGTGTATTTATCGACGGCAACGCGGCGGCCGAGAAACTGGTAGGGATGCCTAGAGGCGAGCTGATTGGCAAGTCGCTTGCAAAGGCCGGGCTTCTGGCGCCGGGCGATATCCCCCGCGCGCTTGCCAACCTGGCGAAAAACGCCCTGGGCAAGAGTACCGGGCCGGATGAATTCACGCTGCATCGCAGGGATGGTTCAACGTTTGACGTTGAGATCATTACGCAACCTGTACGTATCGGCGGCAAGAGAGTTGTTCTGGGCATTGCGCGCGATGTGACCGATCGGAACAAGGCCGAAAGCCATTTACGAGAAACGCGGCAGAGAATGGAGCTTGCGCTCAAGGGCGCCAATCTGGGCACGTGGGACTGGAACGTGCGTACCGGCGAGGTCAGGTTCGATGAGCGATGGGCGGAGATGAAAGGATACCGGCTTGACGAACTCAAACCCCATGTAAGCACATGGGAAGACATGGTTCATTCCGAAGACCTTCCGGGCGTATACGAATTGCTGAACGCGCATTTCGACGGAAAAACCGATTTCTACGAAGCAGAATTCCGGGTGAAGAATAAGTCCGGAGAATGGATCTGGATAGCCGACAGGGGGAGAGTTATTGAACGGGACGAAAAGGGAAAACCAATTCGGGCCTGTGGAACCCACCACGACATAACGGCATACAGGTATGCGCAGGAGGAGCTTCGGAAGAGCGAAGAGATATGGCGATCGCTTGTGGAGAACGCGCCAAACCTTATCCACATTGTAGACAGCAGTGGAACAATCCAGTTTATAAACCATGTGGAGCCGGGATTTGCCCGCGATGACGTGGTTGGCAGAAGCCAGTATGATTTCATTTCGCCTGAATACCGGGCGGTGGCAAAAAAAGCAATACAAAAGGTGTTTGCGACCGGAGAAAGCGCGGAGTACGAAGCAACCTGCGATATGCCTGACGGGAGCCGGAAATGGTACGAGACCCAGGTCGGTGCTGTCAAAGACAAAGGCGCTGTTGTCAGCGCCCTGCTCTTCTCCCGCGACCTGACAGAGTGGAAAGAAAGCCAAGCCGAGCGTCAGCGGCTGGAGGACCAGTTCCGTCAGGCCCAGAAAATGGAAGCCATCGGCCAGCTTGCGGGCGGTGTGGCGCATGATTTCAACAACTCGCTGGGCGGGATCATGGGGTATGCCGACCTTCTCAAGATTCACCTGAGGGACAACCAACGGCTGAAAAAATACGCCGACAGGATTGGCGATTCTGTCAACCGGGCCGCCGCGCTTACCAGGCAGCTCCTGGCGTTCGCCCGCCGCGGAAGACTCGAACGCCAGGCCGTGAACGTACACGAAGCCATTCGTGAAACCGGGCAGATGCTCAAGCAGACAATCGACAGGCGTATTGACATACAGCATGACATTCACGCGAAACCCTCGCTGGTATCGGCGGATCCGGGCCAGCTGGCCAACGCCCTGCTCAACCTCGCTATCAATGCCCGCGATGCCATGCCCGAAGGTGGCACGCTGACGTTTGCCACGCGAAAGGTGAATCTTCAGAGAAACTCGCTTGCAGCGCATGGGTTCGAGTGT
>WJMI01000280.1 GCA_014728015.1 Chitinivibrionales bacterium
CCCGGGGTGTGACGGCGCGTTGTTCATGCGGGGGATCCGGGAAAAACTGCTCACGCTTCCCGACGAAACCGTCTTGTGGCCCGGACACATGAGCAGGACCACCGTCGGACGGGAGAAACGTCTCAACCCCTATTTCAGGGGCGGCGCGTGATACCCCCGGCGCGCAGGACCTCATGAAAAAACTTCCCTACCAGAAAATGTTCCTGACGCATCTCGATCTCGAGAGGACCCTCAGCGGAAACACCATCGACTCGTATCGCTACGATCTTGACCGTCTTGCAGCCTATCTCGCCGGTAACAATGTCAAGGATATCGGCGCGGTCGACACCGGCCTTCTGTCCTCCTATGTGCGCTCGCTGTACGATATCGGATTTGCCGCCAGCTCGATTCAGCGCAACCTTTCGGCGCTGCGGGGCTATTTCGCGTTCCTTGCATCCGAGGGCGCTATCGCATCGGACCCGACCGATCTGCTTGAAGGCCCGCGCGCATCGCGGTACCTTCCCTCGGTGCTGTCGGTGGATGAGATACTTTCGGTACTGGGCGCCATCGATGTCTCCCGGAAACTGGGCGTGCGCGATCGGGCCATGCTCGAAACGCTGTATGCGACCGGGATGCGCGTCTCCGAGCTGTGCTCGTTCGCGTTCGAGCAGATACTGGAACGCGAGAAACTGGTCAGGATCGCGGGCAAGGGATCGAAAGAGCGGCTCGTTCCCATCGGCGATATCGCGCTTCAGTGGATTGACGAGTATGCTCAGCGCGAGCGGCCGTTTCTGGCACGGGCCTTTTCGGACAGTACGGTCTTTCTCAACGCACGCGGCCGCGCGCTTTCGCGCATGGGTGTATGGAAAATCATACAGAAACGCGTGCGGCAGGCGCATATCGAGAAAAAGGTTTCGCCGCATACGTTTCGGCATTCATTCGCCACGCATCTTCTGGAGGGAGGCGCCGACCTGCGCATGGTCCAGGAAATGCTGGGCCACGCGAACATCGTGACTACGGAGATATACACCCACGTGGACCGGGAGTATCTCAAGGAAGTACACCGGAGCTTTCATCCCAGAAACAGGCATCGCGGTTCCCTGATTTCGTCATGACTGGATCGTTTGTTCAGATTCACTATCACAACCGTACAGGCGGTGTGACCGCGGTGATGCGCCGCTACGCAGCGGCGTTTGATGGCGCGGGCCGCGCCGCAGCGACGCGAAACCTGGTTGTGGCGGGAACGGAGACCTCTTTGTGCGGGGAAAGCGCGGAACTGATTGACATGCCCCGGTGCGCATACGCGCAGCACAAAACCATGTCGGAATTCCTTCGGGCGCGTGATATCCTGATGCATTCGCTTGGCGGGCTGGTATGCGATCCGTCAATGCCGCGGCCTGTCCGCGTGGTGGGGCACAACTTGACCCTCGGCAAGAACCTTGCGCTCTCTTCGGCGTTTGCAGCCATTGCGCGGCGGCACGCATCGGATCGCAATCTCCGGTTCTATTCCGTAGTACACGATTTCGCCGAGGAGGGCCGCGCCCACATGGTGCGTCAGATATCGCGCGCGGAACAATGGGGATGGCCTATGTGGGACGACCTGTACGCATCCGGCGCGCGTGTCAGGTTCGTGTCGGTGTCGCCACGAAACACCCGGATACTCCGGCGCGCCGGACTGCCGGCGATCTGCCTTCTAAATCCTGTGGAAGAAAGCGCCCCGGCCCGGGGAAGGCTGTCCCGGCGGAAGCGCGCGCGCATCGCGGGCGGACTCGGACGGCTGGCGCGCATAGATGGTACCCGTTTTGATCCGGATCTGCCGTCATTCCTGTATCCGGTCCGGATCATCTCCCGGAAAAACATCCTCGAAGCCATCCTTGTGTGCTGTCTCTCCGGTGGGGCAACCTGCTTGCGGGCGGTCCGGCCGATGCACCCGAAGATCGCGAGCTGTACCGGCAGGTTCTCTCATTCTGCCGCGAATATGACCTTCCGGTGGTGCTGAATACGGAGCGCCTGCGCCTGACGAGAGGTGCCGGGGAACAGGGCACAAGCATATTTCCATATTTATATGCTTTCTGTGATGCTGCCGTGAGCACTTCCATCGCGGAAGGATTCGGTTATGCTCTCTACGAGCCATGGCTCTACGGCAGGCCCGTGATAGGCAGGCGTCCACAGGGCTTCAGCGCGCTGCCGGGCATGAAGGCGCGGCACCTTTATGCTCGTCTCCCGGTCCCGGCCGGCCAGGTACGGCTGCCCAGGCTGGTGTCGGCCTATCAGAAGCGCCTGCGGGCGGCTGGTGTGCGGGTGCCTTCCTCGAAACGGCTGGAGGCGGAGCTGGTCCGAAACGGACGAGTCGACTTTGGTACTCTTGACCAGGCAACGCAATGGGAGATTCTTGGGCGAATCGCCCGCGACCCGTCTGCCGGGAACAGGGAATTTGCCGTTTCCCTGCAGCCTTTTTTCCGGCAGATCAACGGGTTTTTCTCTTCTCCGATGGCCCGGAAGGTGATTTCCGGGAACCGCCTGGCAATCCGGCGCGCCTTGATCGGCACGGCCTTTCACCGGGCATTCACGCGCTGTTTCTCGTCAGCTCCAAGACTTCCTGCAAAGCCTCGTCCCGGCCTAGTGCGGAGCGCATTCGGGACGGTTGCAGGGCAAAGGCTCCTTCTGACTCCTCCCCGGTTGGTTCGGGCAAAAAAATAGACTTTTTGCTTGACTTTAGCTTCCTAAACATTGGATATTTATATACTTAGCAAGGAGGGCGCCCGTGTCGAACTCGACAAAACACGATCTTATTGCATCGGTTTCCAAGTTCACCGGTCTCACCCAGGCCGATACCAAAATTGTGGTCGAGGAGCTTCTTGAGACCATCGCGAAATACCTGGAGACCAATAAAACCATAGAGATACGTGGGTTCGGCACGTTCTACACCAAAATCCGCAAGCCCCGTCCCGCCCGGAACCCCAAAACCGGCGAGGTCGTGCCGCTCCAGAGACGACGCGTACCGCTTTTCAAGTACTCCAACGAGCTGAAGAAGCGGATTTCCGAGGAGCTGTCACAGGCAAATCCGGCCGCTGACTGAGCCCTTCTCCGGGTTTCTCAAAAAAGCGCAACTCCGCCTCCGTAGACCGTCCTTTTGTCTTGACTCCATTTCTCCGATCACGCTATAATAAGGCGTGGATTTCCGCGCTTGCCGCGGCATTCGGAACTTACCCAAAGGGTGGCTACTCATGAGCAAGGTCCTCAAGGGCTTCATCTGTGTTTTGCTTTCTGTCGGCGCCTGCCTGGCCCAGGAAACTGCGCCGCCGCCGGCGGACGGTACCGAAGAAGGTCAGAGTTCGCCGCTGAGCAGTTTCATCCCGGAAATTGCCGCTCCGGATTTCGATGCCCGTGCATCGGTAGGATTTAACTACGACTTCCTGAAAGACCCCACACGGGTTTCGTTCGACAATCCCAAGGGGTATATCGGCCTGAACATCCCGCTCAGCTACGCGATCCCGCAGGAGACATGGACAGGCCTGACAAGCGACCTCGCCTCCCTCTTCCCCGAGGGTGATGAATTCGAGCCCACCGCCCGGGCGCGGCAGAATGCCAACACGACAATCCGTGTCGAGGTCCCGATGCTTCGGGGCGTGGGGATGTTCTCCAATGTCCAGAATTTTTTCCTGAAGTATACCAACACGCTCGGCGAGCCCCGCATCCTGATCCAGCCTGATCTGGGTGACCAGCTCGCCCTGGTGATGCAGGGAATGATCAGCGTGCCGCTCGAGGTCAGCCTGGGGTGGGAAACCATGACGTTCGGCTATGCCTATAAGGTCAATGAGCTGGTGAAATTCGCGGTCAACCTGCACCGCCATATTTTCCGGTTCAACCTCGCGGCAAAAATGGACATCGACCTTCTCGGCTACATGGACATCGATCTTACCGAATCGGTGGTCGAGACCGCCGGTGAGGAAGCGGGCGACCTGGCCTCGGATCTGCTCGGGGAGATACCCCGGCAGTGGATCAATTACATGCTGTCAGGCTCGGCCAGCGGCCATTACGATGTCGAGGTGTGGTCCCCGACCTTTGCCCTGCATGTCTGGCGGTTCGGCCTGACATCGCGCCTCCACGTCAACACGCGCGCGCCCGGCCACCTCTCCGCGGAATATGTTGTTCCGTTCTTCGTGAATCCCGAGACCTTTGTCATGAAAGACCTCGGCGATATGGATTATATCATGGAAAACGTCGACCGCTTTCTCAACGGTGAAACCGACACGGTCCAGCACACGTCGGATACCGACCTCGAGTGGCGGATGCCTCATGGCCATACGCTGACCTTTGATATCGTTCCCGACAAGTTCTGGCTGTCCTACACCAAGCTGTTCGGCGAAGTGCAGATGCGCCTGGGCAATATTATCTCTATCGGCATGCAGCCGAGCGACACCACCGGAGCGGACACGGCCGCGGCGGCTCCCGACACCGTTGACTTCGATGTCGGTGTGAGCGTGGACCACATTATCATGATGCACGCGATGTTCCGGAATGCATTTGTCAACCTGGGCATATTCTCGATGGATTTTCGTTACGGGGAGGACTCGGACCTGCTGGAGCAGGTGTACCCGGTGACGTTTGGCGGCGGGGCGCTTATGCCCGTGCTGAATTTCGGGACGGCCCTGGGCACAAAGCTGCAGCTTCTGCTGGAGCTTGACGTATTGCCGCTTATCGCCCTGAAGACCGGAGTCGTGTACTACTTCTAGCAAGAGTGCCCCTCCGCCGCACCGGCACGTATCGTGACGGCGGACGGGCCAAAGCCATACATGCGAAAGGACAGGTCGATGCCCTTACAAAGACGGTTGGCAGCTCTCTTCGTTCTCGGCCTCGCGTACGCGACGACGGCCGCGCAGTCGACCCCGTTTGTGTTGACTGAGTTTCCGGTGGTGGCCGTTGATGCTGAAACAAAGGTGTGGGTGAAATGGACCGGCATGTCGAGTGCTACCACGCCCGATCCCGCGCTTCGTTTCCCCGATTCAGGCACCGTCTACTACAGCACGTCGCCCGGCGGATCCGATCCCGGGAACTATCCGGATTCCGTTACCGTATACTTCCCGGAATCGACGTATGTCGGCGAGGACATGTCCGGCGACTCTCTATGGAATAGAGAATACCAGAACAACATCGGCGAGCCGGGCTCGCCGCCCCAGCGCGGCTCGGGGTTCAGGCCCGGCGACCAGGCCAACATGGGCGGCGGCGTGTACTATCTCATCGTCGCGAACAAGAAAAAGGGGTGGTACTCCAATGAAGTGAAAATCATTGTGGAAGTGCCGCGTCCCACGCAGCTCCTTTCGCCTGATGCCCGGGAGGAACTGGAGGATCTCACGCCCACGTTCGAATGGGAGAAAAACCCCGGGGTTCCCTATTACCATATCATCGTGTCCGATGAGGAGATTGCGGCGGACCTCGATGAGGAAACCGTGAACGGGCTCAGCATTATCTGGCAGGCAATAACCTCGAATACGCAGATTACCTACGGCGCGCCGGATCCCTCCGGGACGCTGACGGCCGATCCGCCTCCTTTGTCGCCCGGCATGGACTACAGCTGGGTCGTGCTCAACAACTATGGCAACCATCCCGCCACGACGTCGAAGCGGTTCGGGCTGCCCCGGAGTTTCAGCATCGCGGGCACGCCGATGCAGCAGCCCCGGAACGTGTATCCTTCCAACGACGATACCTTGTGGGTTGACACGGAGCCCACATTCAACTTCACCTGGACCAATCTCGACAAGGAACATGCAAACACGTACAAGATTTATGTCTATGTCGCCGCCGATTTCGAAGGTGTCGATGCGCAGGTTATCGAGTGGGAGACCGAGGTCACGGCCGGGCAGTTCGAGGGAGACACCGCCGAGGTGGAGGTCGATGCCGCATCCCTCTTCACCAGCAACTTCTATCGCTGGCGCGTCATCGCGGTCAGTGATGAAGGCGCTGGCGCCACGGGCGAGATGACCGGGTTCCGGTATGCCGGCGTTCCCACCGGCGTCATGAAACTGTACACGCGCGAGCAAATCGATCTCGGCGACACCATTATTGAGAAGGCGGTTTCCGCGGCCGAGATTGAAATGGAAGTGCTCGAAGGGTCTCTCGAGCCGCCCCCCCTTTTCTATACGGGAAACGACGGCAGGCTTATCCGTTCGCGGCCGGCGGGTTCGTACCGGGTGACCGCGAGCAAGGACGGGTTTCTGCCCCGGACACGCACTATCACGATCGCCGAGGATGATACGGTAGAAACGATGTTTTATCTCGAGCGTCCCGCGGCAACCATCTACGGGAAGGTCGTTGACGGTGACGGCCGGGCAATCGATCTGGCGACGGTCACCGGCGTGTCCGATCTGGGCGATACCACCGTGGCCGAGTCCGATGTGCAGGGCAATTTCGTGCTTAACTGCGAGGAGGCCGATTGGCAGGTCCGGGCAACGAAGCCGGGTTACGCGAGCTCGCTGCCCGGTGAAGTAAGTGTGCTGGACGGCCAGAGCGTGGACTTCGGGTCGATCGCGCTGAATGCCAACCCGTACACGCTCTCCGGCAGCGTCAAAAACCAGGAAGGCAAGTCAATCATCGGCGTCAATATCAGGCTGCTCGTTGACGGCGTGGAGATTGGCGAGGTGCCGTCAACGCCGCAGGACGGCTCCTATTCGTTCGCCGTCGAGGCGGGCACCTACACGCTGGTGGCGGCCAAGACCGGTTTCGCGACGGTCACGGCGACCCTGGACGTGCTCAGCTCGGTCCAGCGGACAATCACCATGACGTCCGGCGCCGCGCTGGTGCGGGGAAAGGTTTTCGGCGAAACGTGGAGCGGGTCCCAGCGCGTGTACGCGCCGATAACCGATGCGACCGTGACCCTTATCGACACCTCGATGTCGCCCCCCGACAGCATCACGGCCGTTTCCGACGATGTGTACGGCGATTTCGAGATAAGCGTGCCCGCGGACAAGCGGTATCTCATGTATTCCAGCGCCGACGGCTACATCGCCGGGATGCGCGCGGCCCCGATCGTGACGGAGGCCGGGAAGACCCACGAAGTCAGCGACACACTCGAGGCCATGGCTTTCGTGCGGGGCATCGTGACCACCGGCGGAGGGGGCGACGTGGTGCAGGGGGTGACCGTGTCCCTTGTCAATACCAGCACGTGGGCGGTCGCGGCGCAGGCCAAGAGCGATGCGGCCGGTGAGTTTGAAATGCGCAACATCCCCGACGGCATCTTCCAGGTCCTCGGCGGCAAGGCCGGGGAATCCCGCGATGAGGGGGGCTATGCGCTCGACTCGGTCATTCTCGTCGACACCGGCGGTACCGCACTGCTCGACACCGCGGTGGAGATCAGCGAAGGACGGGCCATACGGCTTGTCAACACCCAGCAGCGGGTGATCGAAACCGTCAGTATCCGGGTGCGGTCCGGCGATAAGGCGGTTACATGGGTGGCCAGGCACGGCTCCGATCCTCTCAGCGCCGCATCGATCAAAGTCCGGGCTCCCCTTGTCAAGAGTCTCGGCATCGACGACACCCTGTGGGGCGTGGGGCCGGGCACGTATCTCGTCTCGGTCGATGCCGAAGCTGACACCATCGTGGACCTCTCCCGCCACCTGTTCACCGTTCCCGAGACCGCCGATACCTTCCATGCCGATACGGTAAACCTGCCGGTCGCGCATGTCGCGGAGGACAGCGTGTCGCTCACCGCCGGCCGGATGGAGATGACGATCGACGTGTACGGGCCGGCGCTGGATACCGCAGTCGTGTTCTACCGCGATGCCGGCGCCACGGCGTTTGACTCAGCAGGGTATGTTTCGGAGGATGCCGGGACGGGCAAGCGGACATACACGTTCGACGTGCAGCCGCGGAAAAACGGCGCGGACATGGTGTACTACGTGAGGGCCGAGGACGGGGCCGATGTCTACGGGTACGAGCAGGAAACATACACCACGTATGTCCGTCCCGATGTGGGCACGCTCACCAAGATGGAGCTGGTGCCGTCCGCGGCGGACACGATGCTCTTCCCCGCGGATGCCGAGATTACCTTCGCGTTCTATGCATATTACGGGTCCAAATTCATCCGCGATACCACGCTCGACGGTGACTGGATCTACTGGAAGCTGCTCAACGCGAGCGGGTGCGCGTTCGACGGTTCCAAAACCTCGACCACGGGCCAGACAGCAACCCTGCAAACACCGTCATCGGGCACGGACAACGAGGTGGTCACCGTGCTCGTCACGTTTGTCTCATCGGAGCGGGAGCTTGCCGACGGCCTTTCTGATACGCTCCGTGCCTATTTCAGGGGATCGTCCAGCCGGCTCGACAGCGTCAGTGTCCGCCGCGTGGATGTTGACGGGCGCAAATATATCACCACGGCCCCGTCCGACGGCGCCGAGTTCGTTGCCGAGGGTTTCGATCGCGACGATTCAGCCGTAACCATCACACCCGAATGGTCGATTGAGCCCGAAGAGGCGGGAACGATCAGCGGCAGGGGAGTGTTTTCGCCCGCGTCGAATTTCTCCGGCCACCTCCGTGTCGTGGCCGCGGTCGGCGCGACCTACGGAGAATACAACAAAAAAACCGGTAAGAAGATCAACGAATCCGGGCTCGAAGTCCATTACCTTGTTCCCCAGTACCGTGACAGCGTATTCAACGGAATCGGGTGCTCGGTCGTGCTGCCGGACAACGCGGTCGATCCGAACAAAGAGGCCGAGATCATGATTGCCGTCCCGCTTCTACAGAACCGCAACGAGCGCATATCCGGCGACTACAGCATTGTCGGCGATGCCTACGATCTCGAGGAGGTCAACGGCGTGAGCTTCGCCCTGGCATCGTCGGAAAGCCTTGGATTGCGGCTGGACATTCCGGACGAATACACCAAGGAATCCAAGGCGGGCTCCAGTGAATTCCATGTGGCGTTCTGGAACGAGGACAGCCTGCGCTGGGAGGCGCTGGCAAATTCCGAGACCGTGGATGACGGCGCGGCCGTCACCGCGAACATCACGCATTTCTCCCGGTATGCGGTCCTGTACAAAGCCGGGGGCGGCGCCGTATCCTGGGGCATCAAGCCGAATCCATTCTCGCCGTACGTGCAGCCGCGTGCCGAATACGGCTTTGATGCGCCCAGCGGAACATGTATCGAGGTGACTATTAAGAGGGCGGCCAGCAAGGTTGAGCTGGAGATATACAATGTCGTGGGCGATCGTCTGCTGCACACCGGCTTTCAAAATCCCTACACCAACGAGACCTACTTTCTGTGGTGGAACGGAAAGGGAAAGACCGGCAGGGAGGCTGATATCACCTGGATCAAGCCGGAACGGCACTGGGGAGAGATACACGGCGACAAAATGTGCCGCAACGGCCGCTATTTCGCCGTGCTCACCGTGACCGATATCAAGAATGAGGAAGAACGTTTCATGAAGCCCATCGTGGTGTTCAAATAGGTTCTGTGGCTGATGGATGACTGCTGACCATGCAAAGCGACCGGAGGAAAACGTGACAACTCCTTTTCGGCTGGCGGTACTCGCAACAGTGTCGTGCCTGTGTCTGGCGTTTGGCCAGGGCGAGGGTATGAAGACGCGGATCGGGCTGCTCGATCTCGATACCTGGGGAGGCGGGGAGACTTTCGAGAGCGAAGCCCTCGACGTTCTCATGAGCCATCTTGCCGAGGTGGGCGCCTACGAGATATTCACCCAGGATGCCATGGAGGCAAGCTACGCGAAACTCGAACAGCGATTTCCGCAGCACTGCCGCGAGCCCCGCTGCGCCTGTGCCATCGGCTCATCGCTGCAAATGGACCGCATGTTGTATGGAACCCTCGACAAGAACGAGAAACGCGTTGCCGTGCGCCTTACGCTCGTCGATGTGATGAGCCGGCAGATTATCGAGAAAGTGGAACTCGAAGGTGAGCCGGGCGTGGGCCTGTCCGATGTGCTCAGGGTTGCCGTCCAGAAGCTGCACGGGCTGGTTGACGAGGACGTGGATACGCGGACGCACACGTATTTCGGGAGGCAGGTTGACAACCGTAAGCAGTTGCTGGTTTCGGCGCCGGCATGCATCGGCGCGGGTCTTGTTTTCGGCCTCGCGAGCGGCTCCCTGCTGAAAAAGGACGAAAACGGGACAGTGCTCGAGAGCGACCAGTTCAGCTACTCGTCGTTCGACGGCGACATGGACGATGCTTTGGGCATCGCCAGCGGGGCGGACCTGATTCCGTTGTTCGGGCGTCCGGCGGCGATGGCCAACGCCTACGTGGCCGTATCCGACGATGCCTACGGTGTGCTGTACAACCCCGCCGGGCTGGGCTGGGTCGCCAACGCTGAGGCGACACTGGGCTACCAGTACCGCTTCGGCCTGAACGTGTTCGGAGCTGCATTTGTCAACAAGGCCACGCGAGAGATCGGGTTCGGCCAGGGGTTCCTTCACTGCAGCGATCGCGAGAAGCTGTACTACGAGAACTACTTCTACTCGTCGTTTGCCTACAAGTTCAACGAATGGATACCGTTCCTGCGGCCGATCGGCGTGGGCGTGACGCTCAAGATCCTCAACGAAAGCACCGGGGAGGGAACGAGCGAAAGCTCCTCGACCGGGAGCTCGTTCGGCATGGGGCTGGATCTCGGCGCCCAGCTCGAACTGTCCGAGAATATCCGCGGCGGCATCCTGTTCAAAAACGTTCCCCGCCTGATGCGCACCTACAACTCCCTGACCGACTACTCCTACTCCGAGATCATGCCGCCGACATTCTACTGGGGCGGCAGTTTTCAGGCCGGGTACCTGACATTCCTCGTGTGCGAGGTCCAGACGCCGCTCAACGAGGACCAGGTATGGCGGTTTGCCGGCGGGATCGAGCGGATACTCTTTCGCGTATTCAGAATACGCGCCGGTATCCAGAAAGAAGCGGATTTCGATACGCCGTGGAAATTCACCGGCGGATTCGGTCTCAATGTCAACACCGAGTCGCTCTTCGGCAGGTACGTGATCCTCGACGGCTCGTATGAGTACAACACGCTCAGCGTGTTCGCGCACCCGGTCAATATCTCTCTGCGATTCGGGTTCTAGATATCTATCACCAGCAGGGTGATATCATCGGCCGGCTCCTGGTTGGGCCCGCAGAATTCCCGCTGGGTATCGAGGATCCTTTTCATGGCCTTGCGCGGGGGAAGCGCGAGGGTATCCAGCCCCGCCTGCTCGAGACGGTGGAGATCGAACATGTCGCCCGCATCGTTTTTCGCCTCGGTGAGACCATCGGTGTAGAGAATTACCCGCTGCCTGCCCGGCACGTACTTGAATGAGCTCTCGGCGAGCATCATGTCGGGGAACACGCCCAGAAACAGCCCGTCGGCCTTTACCTGCGAATGGGCCCCGCTCTTCTTATCAAAAAAGAGCGCGGGACAATGGCCCGCCGAAGTGTAATGGAGCACGTTCTTGCCGGTGTCGAGAACGCCGTAGAATACCGTGACAAAGTTATCGGTGCGTATCTCGGAAAGAAACGTCCGGTTGATGCGCTCCAGCGTCTTCTGCGGACCGATCTTGGTGTCGGCGAACGTTTTCAGGAGCACTTTGACCATGGACATGATCAACGCCGATGCCACGCCGTGTCCTGAAACGTCGGCGACCACGATGCCGAACAAGCCGTCGGCAATCTGGAAAAGATCGTAGTAATCTCCGCCCACGAGCTCGGCCGGGATATACTTGAACCCCACCGATACTTCATCGGTATCTTCGATGTCGTGGGGGAGGAGCCCCTGCTGGATGGTTCGGGCATGCTCCAGGTCCTTGTTGATGCGCGACTGCGCGACCCGGAGATCGTGGTTGACCACCTTGAGTTTCTTGTTGGCATCCTGCAGGTCATCATTGGCGATCTCGAGCGCGTTGAAGATCCGGAAGTTCTCAATTATGATGCCGGCCTGGTTCAGGATGGTCGACAGGGTCGTGATATGGTCGGAAGTGATTTTCGCCTTGCGGACCGAGCGGTCCATCCAGAATACGCCTTCGGCCTTGAAATTGGGGCATGCGATGCAGCGCTTGCGCCGCTCGTTCTCGGACAGCCCGCTGGCATCGTCGCCCCCGGAGCCCATGATGCTCCAGCAATACGGATTGAAACTGCCATGCGCCGGACAGGACAGCTTCTTGCAGTTCTTCGCATCCCAGCACGAGCGTGTCATCTTGCTGATCAGTGGCATGACAAGATAGGACTTCGAATCGAGACGCTCGGCAAATACGTCCGCCTCGGGGTCGGGGTTGTCAACCAGGAAATGACGGTTCAGGAACACGGCATCCGTTATCTCCCCACCCTCGAACCCCATGGGAATGGTCAGATCAGCAAGGGAGGACTCGTCGATACCGACCCAGTCCTTGGGTTTCAGGCAGAATTCCCTGGTGTCGATCTCGAACAGGACGACCCTGTCGAACTCAATGATTTCCTGGATGCCCAGAAGGACGGTTTTTACTATCCTGTCCGGATCGGTGCTGGAGTGCATGACCTTGGTCAGCTCGTTGATGAGCGACGTGTTCATCAACTGGGCCTTCAGGTTCTCATTCTGATTGCGCAGGCGGTTCATCTGCCGCCCGACATCAGTGCCGGGGCCCCTGGAAGGGGAAGTGGGAGTCTTTTTCGGCATAAATGCCAAAATACTGCTGTCGCCGCAATCGGGGCAATCTTTTGTGCCACCTGCCGCGGCGGGCACAGGCCGGGCAGGCCGGAAAAGGGCCTCCGGGCCCTGCCCTTGACTTCAGCCGGCCGTTTGAAACATTTTTGACAGGCTCCATAATATTACGGACAGCCGGGCTGGAGGATTCGCCTTGGAAATCAAATACAGCAAGAGGAAACAGGAATTGCGCAGCGATCCTGTCATGGAAGGGATTGTCAATGCGCGCGATTTTGTCCGCGAAAACAGCAATACGCTCCTGTCAGTGGTGATTGTTGCCTTGCTCGTGGTGGGCGGTTTTGCCGCATACACTCATGTCAAGAGGTCCAGCCAGGAGCGCGCCGCCGATGCTTTCGGCAAAGCGATCACCGCCTATGCCGCGGGAAACAATGCCCGTGCGGTCGAAGCATTCTCTTTAGTGGCCGACAAATACCGGAGCGCTCCGCAGGCCGCCTATGCCGCCTATATTCTCGGCCATCTCTATCTCGGCCAGGGCAATTTCGACGAAGCGGCCACGTGGTTTGAGGTTGCGGTCAATCACAAAAATGGCGGTTTCGTGTCGGGAGAAGCGCTCGAGTCTCTCGCATTGTGCTATGAAGCGAAGAATGACCTCGCGCGGGCATTCGAATACCTCCAGAAAGCGCTGGCTGAGAAGTCGGTCAAGTACAGGCATCCGGCCATTCGATGGAAACTCGCCCTGCTGAGCCGGAAGATGGGCAGACACGAGCAAATGCGCCAGTACTGCCAGGCAATTCTTTCAGATACTCTCGCTTCACAGTACCGGCAGAAGGCTGAAAACCTTCTGGCCGAACTCAAAGTGCTGTAAGGCGGGCCGACAGTGGTCATGCCGGCCTGTCCGTGCGTCCGGTCCGGCCGGCATGATCGCAGTGTCCCTGCGATGACTCATCAGAATTCAATAACACTCACCGATGCTCTTATCGAGGTCTTCCAGGCCATCAATACAGGGGCCGACCTGGTGTCAATACTGGGAACGACCAAGGACGTTGCCATGCGGCTGATAGATGCCGAACGCGGTTCGATCTTTCTTCGCGACCGCGCCGGCAGGAGCGTATGGACGCTTCTGGCGGACGGCGTGCAGATGATACGTGTCCCCGAGGGCAGGGGGATTGTGGGAGAGGTGATACGCAACAACGCCACGATGACCGTGGCGGATGCATCGAAGGATGCGCGGTTCTACGGAGACATAGACAAGCAGACCGGCTATGTCACCAAAAGCATCCTCTGCGCGCCCATGTGCAACCGGCACGGCGAGGCATTTGGCGCCATCGAGCTGCTCAACAAGCAAAGCGGGCCGTTTACCGAAGAAGATGAGCGGACGCTGGGCATATTCGGCACGCAGGCGGGCCTGGCCATCGAGCATGTGGAGATGTACGAAGACCTCGAGCAGAATCTGCATCAGTTCCAGCTGCTCGCTGCTATCCAAGACAACATCAACGCGGCAATGGAAGTCGATCAGATCTGCCGGGAGATTCTCTCAAAGCTTCTTCCACTGGTAGGCGGCCTCGCCGGGGTCATTCACATAACAATCGGTGCGAAACCGATCTACTGCGGGTATAGCGCCGGTGACGGGCTCGTGGTGTGGGAATCCGATGAGGCCAGGGAGTGCCCGGGATTCATCAAGGATCTGATCGATGCGGTTGAGAGCGTGCCTCCAGAACGCCGTGACGGACATGTCATCAATCTGCCGGACCTCGTCTGTGTCGAAATGGTCAGGGAGGACCGCGGCATCGGGTACCTCGCGGCACGGCTTGCCCGGGATGAGTCACGCCTGTTCAACGCGCGGCCGCTTGACTATCTCAAGATCATCGCGGCGCAGACAGTAACCCTTCTCGACAAGAAGGAGGCCATGGATGAACGCAAACGATCCGAAAAGCAGGCGCTTCTCGGATCGATGCTGTCTATGGTCGTCCACGACATGAAAAACCCCCTCTGTGGCGCGAGCGGGTTTGCGCAACTGATACGGCAGAAGACCGGCGATGAGGGCATACGCAAGTACAGCAACAAGATTCTCGATGTGCTCGAACGGCTCGAGCGCATGAATAGTGAGCTGCTCATGTATGTGCGCGGCGACTCTGTACAGCTCGAGCGGTCGGAGGTGCGCCTCCGGGAGCTTCTGGAGCAGCTCGTGGAATCCATGGCAGAAAGCTTCGCTCTCGGGGGCATATCCGTGAGCGTGCGGTGCGAAAGCGGAGAGGACATCGAGATCCAGGCCGACCGCGATCGCCTGGTCCGCGTATTCACCAACATTCTTTCAAACGCCCGCGAGGCTATCGACGGCAGCGGCGCGATAAACATCGTGGTCGGGGGAGACAATGGAAACGCGCGGATCCGGTTCAGCGATACGGGCAAAGGCATGCCGGCCCATGTGGCCCGGCGCGTGTTCGAGCCGTTCGTGACCCACGGCAAGAAAACAGGGACCGGCCTCGGCATGGCTATCGCGCGGACCATTGTGGAGCGCCACGGCGGCTCTATCACCGTTGACAGCACTTTGGGAAAAGGCACCATTTTCACAATAAACTTACCGATACCTTGAAGGAGAGGCGCATGAAAGTTATCATTATGGAGGAATCCCGGAAGCGTAACAGCCAGATTGCAGAGTTGCTTGAGCGTCGCAAGCACCAGGTGGTGTCCTGCGCCGGATCTGGCGAGTTCATGGAGGCCCTGTACAAAGGCTCCGCGGACAGAATCCTCATGAATGTGGAGGCGTGGCAGCGCGGAAACGCGATGTACAAATATTTTGATATTATACGAAGAATGGGGGCAACGCCGGTCGTATTCTACAATGCCCCGGAGAACTTCGTGAATATCCCGTCGCGCGAACAGAACCAGGGAGACAGGGTCCTTACAAAGCCCGTTGAGACGGAGGCGGTTGTCGAGGCCCTCGAATAGGAATTCCTTTGGCCGGAACAGGCATAAGCACCAAAGGCACGCTCGTTTTCGCTGACAGCGATAACGGGGGCATTGTGCATGTCGCCAATATCAAGGGCGGCGTGGGCAAGTCCACGGTCGCGACGAACCTTGCGGCGGCGCTGGCGAAGCGGGGACCCACCCTGATTATTGATCTGGATGTGCAGGGAAGCGCTACGCATGCTCTGGGTAAAAGCCCATCTGAATTCAGCTTCTCGTCCTGGAACCTGCTCCATTGCCGGTATTCCATGGATGACGGTACCGGACCTGGGGCATCCGACTGGCTCGGCCGTGCCCGACGGAACGTGCGCAAAGCGGAATCGACTCTGTTTTCATTGGTCGTGGGCAAGGGGTCGGTGACATCCCTGTGCGTGCCGATCGCCGAGGGAATGGACCTGGTGCCCGCGGGCAGCGACCTGTTCAAGAACGTCGGGCAGTTTCAGGTCAAGAACCTCGAGTACAATCTCGATCTGTGCCGCAATTTCTACAAGTACATTGTTATCGACACGCCGTCGGTGTGGAACCCGCTCACCAGGGGGCTATTCGCCCACTGTGATCTCAACCTTATCCCGGTTACGCTGAACGCTTTGTCCACCCGAAGCCTGCGTGATTACCTGATCAATGTCAAACGATTGGCGCAGCGCAATCCGGGCGTCCGTATACGAATTGTCAAGAATGAGGTGTTCGGCAAGCAGAATTCCAAGATCAAGGGAAAAACGCGCACGATGAGCGAGAACCGGCGATTCCTCGAGCGCCTGTGCGAGCAGTCGGTTATCAAGACGGCCAAGGGAGTATCCGTCCTGCCGCAGTCAATCCTGTTCGATCTGGAGATCCCCGAGTCCGCGGCGGTGCGCGATGCGCAGGATGAAGGAAAGTCGGTGCAGGACGCGCATCAGTATACGACCGCGGCCAAGGCATTCGAAGAGCTTTCGCGCCTGGTGCAGTATGTTCTCAATCGACCCATACTGGGGCGCAAGGAGCCCTTCTGGCTGCATCATCAAAACCGGATTCTTCTGGCGGCGAAAGTGCTCGCCGCCCTGCTGCTCATCGCCATTTTCACTTACAATCGCCCGGTAGCGCACACCCCTCCGCCCCGGCCGGTGGCGCCGCAGCAGTTGAGCAATGCCGCTCAGGACGTGATCAGCCATACCTTTCGGGACGGTGAGTCGCTGTATCGCATCGCCAAATATGCTATCTCGCATTTTCGCGCGGTGGTTCCCAGCCTCAGAGACTTAAACAAGTATGTCGAGGAGGTCATTACTATCCACAACCGGACCCGCATCGGGGACGAGCCGGAAATTACCAACCCCAACCGCGTGGAGTCGGGAACGCGGGTCACCTTCTACCCGCCATCGAGCATAGCAAACCCGCGTGAAAACGAGCTCAGGCCCGTCTACGAATACTTCAGAGGGTTTGTCAGCGACCCTTATGCCTATATCACCGGTGACTGGTGCGAGCGCGGAAGCGGCGGGGGCAAGCCCCATTACGGCATCGACGTTGCCGCCAACCTTGGTTCGGAGATATGCACGCCGATCGGCGGAACCGTCGTTTTGCGACAAGGGCGCCGGGAGGGCAGGACGCTTGGCGTGGAAAACGGCGGCACCGTCGTGTTCTTTTCGCACATGGCACGCCGGTACTATAAAACCGGCGCGCGGGTCGAGCGAGGGCAGGCGGTCGGCACGGTCGGCATGACCGGCAAGACCAGCGGTCCGCACGTGCATGTCGGCTATGGTATCCGGGTCCCGCACGGCGGCGCGGCCTTCGGCAGCCACCGTTACAAAGTCACCGACCCCAAATTGTTTTTCTACCGCGAAAAGTACATCGCCAGCATGAAATAACCCCGCTTTGCGCCGGGCTCATCATCCCCACAGCCGCGAGCGCTTTTCTCCCAGAAGCAGCTCGTGCGTTTCCTCAAGAAGGTCGGGGATGGCCAGGTCCTCGGGACAGCGCGGCAGGCAGGCGCCGCAACGCGTGCACTTGTCGGCTTTTTTTCCAGGAAACCAGTCGCCTCCCGACTCGAGCAGGTTGTAGCGCATCTTCCCGAACGCGGTCATGTCGAAAGCAATGCCCAGGTTCCTCAGCCTCAGTATTTCCGGAATGGCCACGTCCTCGGGGCAGGGCATGCATTTATAGCAGACCGTGCACCTCGTGTCGCCCAGGGCCTTTCGTTCGGCCTGCTCCCAGCGGGACACGGCATCGCGCTCCTCTTTCGTAAGCTCCGGCGGGCCGTCAAGGGCCGGCAGGTGGGCATCGAATTGCGAAGGGTCCGCCGCGCCGATAGCGAGCGTCGTGATACCCGGCTGCGTGAGGAGCCACCGGTGCGAAAGCACCAGCGGCGCCACTGGCGCGCAAACGTCGACAAGCCTGGCGGTCGGTTGGGCAAGCATGCCGGGTTTCTCGGTCGGTGAAAGGACAAGTACGCCGACGTCTTTTTCGCGGGCAAGCGCCACGGTTCGGGCGTTGCGCCGGTGTGTGATGAAATGGTGCAGGCTGACCGCGGAGAACAGGCCGGTGTTGATGGTCTCCTGTATGAGCGACGGCTCCCCGTGTGTCGAGAACGCCGCGTGACGGACCGTACCGGCATCCATGGCCGCCTGGATTGCTTTCAGACATCCGTTCTTGCCCAGCGCCGCATCGAACTTCTCGCGCGTGTTAATGCCGTGCACGTCCAGGATGTCTATATAATCGACCCCGAGCTTCTTCAGGGCCTCGTCGATAAAGCGCAATGCTTCGTCCCGGGGAGCAGGCGCGCCGATCTTCGTCGTGATGTAAAACTTCTCCCGTCCCACCTCGTTCAGCCCGAGTCCCACCAGGCGTTCGCTGTTGCCGTATCCGCGGGCGGTATCGATGTGGTTGATACCCAGCTCCGCGGCCCGGCGTATCGTGGCGACCGCGTTGGCTTCCTTTGCGGCGCGCTCCTGTGCGCTGCACGCGGACTCATCAAAGGGGATGCGCATCGCACCGAATGTGAGCACCGAGATAGTGAGATTGGTCCGCCCGTATCGACGGTAGTACATAAGCCCCCCTTGGCAACTACTCCATGCCGGCCTTGTTCAGCAGCTCGCGGGCGTGCTCTTTTGAGATGTCGCTTTCCCCGCCGAGCATGCGCGTTATCTCGTCGATCTTCTCGTCGCCGCTGAGTTTCCGCGCGCGGGTCACCGTGCGCGAGCCCTCCATGGTTTTGTAGACCAGCACATGCTCGTCGGCACGGGATGCTATCTGATGCAGATGGGATATGCAGAGCACCTGGTGGGTCCGGCTCAGCTTCCTGAGCGCCGCCCCCACTTCCCGGGCAAGCAGGCCGCCGATACCCGAGTCGACCTCGTCGAATATGAGCACCGGGATATGGTCTTTCTCGGCCATGAACGTTTTGACCGCGAGCATGAGCCGCGATATCTCGCCGCCGGAGGCGATCTTGGCAAGCGGCAGAAAGGGCTCGCCGGGGTTTGTCTTCACCATGAATTGGAGTTCCTCCAGCCCGTGCTGGGCAATCGCCGGTTCCGGAAGAAACGCCGTCTGCCACTTTCCGTCGGTAAACCCGAGCCGGGCCATGGATGCGCCGACCCGCTTGTCGAGTTCCCGCGCGGCAGATGCGCGGGCCGTGCTCAACTCGGCGCCGGCCTCGGAACATGCCTTCTTCGTCTCTGCTTCACGCCCGGCCAGTACCGCCCGGTCGGATGCCATGTTTTCCAGGGAATCGAGGTCCTGCTTGAGCCGGTGCTGTGTTTCGAGAAGGCCCTCGTACCCGCACGAATGCTTCTTCTTGAGACGCTGTATCTTTGCCAGCCGGGCGTTGAGCGCATCGACGGCGGCCGGATCGGATGCCAGCTCTGCCTCGTCCCGGTATGATTCCGCGAAACGCTCAAGCTCCGGCACGAATGCCAGGGCGTTTTCCATATCGTCCAGCCAGGTCCGCGCGCGCTCATCATAGCGGGCGAGTGACTCGAGGTGTTTCTTGACCAGTGCCAAACGATGATCGAGCGCATCACCGTCCTCGCCGCCGCCAAGCGCCCCTGCGATGGCCGCGATGCATTCGAGGCGCTCGCTGACCGAGGATATCCGCCGGAGGTCTTCCTCGAGGCGCTGCTCTTCCCCCGGCTCAAGATGCAGCGAGGCCAGCTCATGGTGCTGGAATTCCAGGACATCGCGCTTTGCCGCGAGCTCCCGGGCCTTGTGCTCGTGATTCTCGAGGGCAGACCGGGCCTCGGCATACGCCAGCCATGCGCTGTCATAGGCGCGGCGCGCCGTTGAGACGGCCGGAAGGCTGTCTATGAGGATACGCGGCGTGTCGGCCTTGAGAAGCGACTGGTGCTCGTGCTGGCCGTGCAGATCCACGAGCAGGTCGCCCAGCGTTCTGAGCGTAGCGAGCGGGACGGGTACCTGGTTGATGCGGATGCGGTTCCGGCCGGTGCGCGCCAGGGTCCGCCGCAGGATAAGCGTCCCGTCGTCGGCCTCGATCCCGGTCTCGGCAAGCAGGCGCGAAAGCGCAGGAGACAAGCGGTCGAATTCGAGCACCCCGCTGATTTCGGCTTCGTCGGTGCCGCTGCGAATCGACTCCGAGGATGCGCGCTCGCCGAGGAGCAGGCCGACGGCGCCGACCAGGATGCTTTTCCCCGCGCCTGTCTCGCCCGTAAAGACTGTCAGGCCCGGGGTGAGATCGAGAGCGAGATCATCGATGAGCGCGAGGTTTTTTATCCGGAGTTCCCGAAGCATTATGTCCGTTCTCTGCGGAGCTTGTAGTCCTGGCCCCAGTGAAGCTTCTTTCGGAGGAGCTCGAAATAGGAGCGCTCCCCCAACTGAATAAGGTTGGTCTTTGCGCCGGCATGAGAAACGACAACCTCATCGCCCTGCCGCAGCCGCGCGGAATCAATGCCGTCGGCGCTGATCATCACGCTGGGGTTTTTCTGATTGACCACGAGCCTGACAGGCTTGTCGGACGGGAGTATGAGAGGACGCTCGGTGAGCGAGTGGGGGCAAATGGGTGTCAGCAGAAACGCGCTCACCGCCGGGTCCACGATCGGCCCTCCCGCGGAGAGCGAATAGGCCGTCGAACCGCTGGGCGTGGCCACCACGATGCCGTCAGCCTGGAAATCGGTGATGAACCTTTTGCCGTGCCATGCCGATATCGAGGTCAGCTTCGGACTGCCGGCACGATTGATGAAGATATCGTTAATTGCGGAAAACGTGCGGATGGTCTTGCGCCGGCGCCTCAGCCTTGCCTGAAGCACCATCCGGCTGATTATGCGGTAGTTGCCCCGGTGAATCTTGAGCAGCGCGGATTCGACATCTTCCGGACCGATATCGGTCAGGAAGCCGAGCGAGCCGAGATTGATGCCCACAACCGGCTTTTCCGAGAAGCTGGAGAGATGCGCGACCGCGAGAAACGTGCCGTCACCGCCAACCGATACGAGCGCCTGGCTGTTGGTGATAAGGGATCGCTGCGAGCGGGCAATGCGGGCTTTGGGCGGCAGGAGTCCCTTGAGAGACGGATGAAACAGGATCGGGATCTTGTGTGCCTGGGCCCACACGTGAATGCGCGTGAGCACGTCCACGGTTTCCGCCGTGCGCTTGAATGATACAATGCCGAGAGAATTGACGCGTTTCACGTCGGCCCTTTCCCCCTATTTCCGGTATTCACCTATCTCGTCGAGCATCGCCGCGAAACCCGGCCATCGCTGGGATAGTCCGGTATCGGCGATGCTTGTCGCACCCAGGCACTTCAGCCCGGCAACGGCGAACGCGCCGCCCAGCGACGGCGGCAGATCGTCGTCCAGATCAAATCCGTCAAGCTGCTTAGCCCCGTCGATAACAATGCCGTCCGGCATTTCCCCGTGCCGCCCGCCGAGCGCGCGCACGCAGGTGAGGATTCGTTCGATGCCGTCGGGTTCATCGTCGCGCAGTGCGCCCAGACCTCTCAACACCGATTGACCCTGGGCGAAGCATGCAAGTACCACCATTGACGGAATGTGTGCGGCATACTGGTACAGGGGCGTGCAATCCGTCTTGCGGCCGAGGAGATCGAACCGTTGGAGCTGTATCATGCCCACACGTCCCCCGGACGTGGCACCGGTTTCCTGGACCGCGGGACGGCACCCCATCTTGCGAAGAAGGCTGAGCACCGGCGTGGCCCATGGTTCCAAAGGCATGTTTTCGACCACCAGATTGCCCCGCTGCACCAGTCCCTTTGCGGCCAGCAGAATGCTTCCGAGGATATCGTCGCCCGGCAAGGTGATGGCCGCCTCATCGTTGGAGCCGGCCGAGAAATCGGCATTCAATAGATACGAAACCCCCTGGTCGGACTTCTTACGGGCACGCAGAAACCGCATTCGCTTGGCCAACGCTTCATTCTCGGCACCTTCGCCGGCGCTTTTCAGCGTGAACGCATATCCCAGGGCCGGAAGCAGGATGCGCAGGGGGCTCGGGAAATGGAAATCGATCTGGTGAGATATCCTGCGCCGCAGGCCCATGGCAAGGCCGAGCAATGCGTGCAAGGCATCGGCATCTGCGGCGGCGGGTATGGCAAACGCTTCGCTTGACATGAGCGACAGGGCCGCGCCGCCGTTACGATCCTTCGACACGATCTCGCAGCCCGCGCTTCGCGCGAGAGACTGCCAGCGCGCGATCGCCTTCGCGGGCGTCTGCGCGAACACGATGTCCTTTTTCAGGCCCAGCAGCAGGAACACGATGAAATCGCGGAAACGAAATGATGCGGCGGGAAGAGTGATCGATCCCGCATCGTCGTCCTGTCGGGGCGTCACGCGCCACTGGTCGCCCTCGGGCGCAATGTCCAGGGCCGGCGCGAGCAGCTCGCGAAGCCCCTCGGTAAGAGGGCATGATACCACCGGCGCGATACGCATGGGCCTGCCGGCGCC
This sequence comes from Chitinivibrionales bacterium, assembly GCA_014728015.1. Taxonomy (GTDB): domain Bacteria; phylum Fibrobacterota; class Chitinivibrionia; order Chitinivibrionales; family WJMI01; genus WJMI01. The sequence goes on from WJMI01000280.1 coordinate 22,424, forward strand.
GAGCGCCGTCACGCTGCTCAGGAGAAGAAGATCCGGACTGGGCGGAAGCACTATCCTTCCGCCGATTGCCTTGGCTGCTTTCACCGTAAGCACAACGTCATTTCCTTTCCCATGCCGAGAACCCGTGCCGCCCGAGGACCTCGATGGCCCGGATTGCGGTCGCCTGACCGTCAAACCCCAGCTTGATCGTGCCGCCTTCACCCTCGCGCACCTTGACGACTTCTATGTCTTTGATGTTGATATTCTCCGCAGCGAGCGACTGCGAAATCGACGCTATGATGCCGGGCTGGTCCTTTGCCACCACCAGGACTTCGTGCAGCGGGTTGATGAATCCCTTGCGGTCCGATGGTATCTGCTCGCGCGCCCGTTGTGCCCGGTCGAATTGCTCGCCGAGATTGTCATCGAACAGGTCCGCGCGCATGCGCGTGAGAAGCTGCGCGCACGCATCCAGGATCGGCGCGATCGTTTCCTTATTTGTCGTGAGAATGTCGTGCCACATGGCATAGGGCGCCGAGGCAATGCGTGTGACGTCCCTGAATCCGCCGGCCGCCAGTTGCAGCGTCCCGGGCAGCCGATCGTCGGCCGCTTTCGCGAGGTTTACAAGGGCGACGGCAAGCAGGTGCGGAACGTGGCTCACCGTGGCCGCTATCGTGTCATGGACCTCGGGGTCGAGAAACGCGTGCCGGCACCCGAGATACCGCTTGAGAAACGCGGCGAACGCGGTGTCGCGATCCGCGGGCGCGCCGCCGGGCGGCGTGAGTACGTAGAGCGCGTTCTGAAAGAGATACGGGTCGGCGGCGGACGGCCCGCTTTTCTCGGAACCGGACATGGGATGCCCGCCGACAAAATGCACGTGTTCGGGAAGAAACTCCCGCGCCGCCCCGACAATCGTACGTTTCGTGCTGCCGACGTCGGTCACCAGCAGGCCCTCCGGGAGAGAAAGCGAACCGAGCTTTTCAAGGCATTCGATAATGGCCAGGATGGGAGAGCAGATGAACACGGCATCGGCCCGTGCCACAGCGTCACTGAGCGCATCATAGCCGTATCCTTCGTCGATACACCCGAGGTTTTTCGCGGTCTGGATTGCCGCCGGCGAGGAAAGGCCGATGATGGTTCCGTCAAACCCCGATGCTTTCAGCGCCAGCCCGAGCGAGCCGCCCAGAAGGCCGACACTGTGAATCACGATCGTGCGGGGAACCACTGGTGTCGTCTCGTTCACGCGGCAACGTCCTTCCGGTGAAGAAGGTACTGTACTTCGCCCTGCTTGGTGAGGGGAATCACGGCATCGCGATAGAACTGGATTATCACTTCGGTATTGACTATGCTGCGGATGTCATGATTGACCTGTGTTTGAATATGCCCGGCCTTCGCCCGGACCCGGGCGCAGATCTGGTCCTCGACATCACGGCGCGTGAGGAGCTGAAGGATCCCCTCGCTGTCGCCCGATGCGATGCGATCGCGATACCGATCCGGATCGCCCCGATATTTGCTTTCCGCCACATACAACGCTCCGTAGTGCACCCGGCGGGCGACCGCCTGCAGCGCCATGACATCATGCTCCACGCTCGACCCGTACTGGCCGTCGTCCCCGTCGGGGCACAGCCTGGGCAGCAAGGCAAAATACGCCTCGGCTATGCGCGATGAAACGTTCACGCAGTCGTAGTCGTCGACCGCCAGGCAGGTGGGGGCCAGCGTGACCGCGCGCTTTGGTGGCGGAAGATTTCCGGTGAACGGGCGTTCCTCGGGCACGCAGAACCTGCCGAAATGCGCATCCATTTCCTCCTGGTATCGCAGCCGCACGTCGAACAGGCTTTCGCGTTCGGCGCCCTCGAAACCGCTCTGGCCGGGCTGGTATGCCGCGGCATTGACTCTGAACTGCGCGCGGTCTATCAGCTTCATAATGATAGTCTCCTCGAGGCCCTCGAGCTGCGCGGCTATCAGATGTAAATCCAGTTGTTTCATCGGCGCCTCCCGGAAGGGCATATGGTGGCCTTCCTGAACCGGCGGACCGCGCGCCCGATTGCCGCAAGCATTGCCCCGGTATGCGCGTGTTCCTTCTCGACAATGCTCACGAGCCTGCTGCCGACAATGGCCCCGTCGGCGCCGGCATCCCGCACCTCTGCCACGTGCCGGGGTGAGGACAGGCCGAATCCCACGCACAGGGGAAGAGAAGTCAGCCCGCGCAACCGCCGTATGGTCTGGCGCACCGATGTGCTGAAATCCCTGTGTACGCCCGTAGTGCCCAGACGGCTTACGACATACACGAATGCGCTGGTCTGCCTGCAGATGAACCGGATGCGTTCGGGCGGGGTCAGCTCCGACACGATAAACACGCTGGCCAGGCCGTGTTTGCGCATCGCCTTGAGAAGGTCGCGCGATTCCTCGGGCGGCATATCAGCCACCAGAAGGCTGTCGATGCCCGCATCCGCCGCGGCGGCGCAGAATGCCTCACAGCCCAGGTGATGCATCGTATTTGCATAGAGCAGAAGGCCGAACGGCGCATCGGTCGCGGCCCTCAGCCGCCGGATCATGGCGAAAAACCGCGCCGGGGTGATGCCTGATGCGATGGCGCGCTGCGCCGCCCGCTGATTGACCGGGCCGTCGGCCATGGGATCGGAGAACGGATACCCGATCTCGAGGATATCCGCGCCGGCCGAAAGATACGCCCGCAGGATCTTTTCGCTCGTCCGCAGGTCCGGGTCGCCGGCCACCGCGAAGGGCACGAACGCGATCCGGTTCTGTTTTCTTACCGCTGAAAAGGCGTTGTCGTACCGGCTCATATCTTCAACCCGGCAGCATCGGCGATGTGGTGGATGTCCTTGTCGCCGCGGCCCGAAAGGTTGAGCACCATGATTGACTTCCTGGGCATCTTCGGCGCCCGGCGCATGGCGTAGGCAACCGCATGCGCGGATTCGAGCGCGGGAATGATGCCTTCCTTCTCGCACAGCATTTTAAATGCCGCGATGGTCTGCTTGTCGGTGGCATGCGTATACCGTGCCCGCCCCTGGGTGTGCAGGAGGGCGTGCTCAGGACCTACGCCGCTGTAGTCGAGTCCCGCCGAAATGGAATGGGTCGTGGCAATCTGCCCGTTTGTATCCTGGAGAATGTACGAATAGTAGCCGTGCAGCACGCCCGTGCGGGACTGCCGCGAGGGTGTCAACCGGACGGCGTGCTTCGCGGTCCGCAGGCCGAGCCCGCCAGCTTCCACCCCGACGAGCTTCACCGATGTATCCTTGAGAAACGCGCCGAATATGCCAATCGCGTTGGAGCCGCCGCCCACGCACGCAACGACCTCGTCGGGAAGCCGGCCCGTCTGGCGCAGGACCTGCCGGCGGGTTTCCCGTCCGATGACCGACTGGAAATCACGCACGATGGTCGGATAGGGATGCGGCCCCAGCGCCGACCCCAGGACATAGTGGGTCGAGCGGACGGTCCGGGTCCAGTCGCGCAGCGCCTCGTTGACCGCATCCTTGAGCGTCCTGCTTCCGCTGTCAACCGGCAGTACCGTGCATCCCAGAAGGTTCATGCGAAAGACGTTCGGCTGCTGGCGCTCCATGTCGACGGTGCCCATGTAGACAGTGCACTTGAGGCCGAGAAGCGCGGCCGCGGTGGCGGTAGCCACGCCGTGCTGTCCCGCGCCGGTCTCGGCGATAATACGTTTCTTGCCCATATGGCGCGCCAGCAGAGCCTGGCCGAGCGAGTTGGTGATCTTGTGGGCGCCCGTATGGTTCAAGTCTTCGCGCTTCAGATATATCTGCGCGCCCCCCAGGTACCCGGAGAGGCTTTTGGCGTGATACAGGGGGGTCGGGCGGCCGTTGTAGGTGCGCAACAGATCGCGAAAGGTGCGTTGAAACGCGCGGTCACGCTTGATCGCCGCATACGCGTCTTCCAGCTCGTTCAGCGCGGGCATCAGGGTTTCCGGCGCGAAACGGCCGCCGTATTCGCCGAAGTATCCTTTTCGTTTTCGCGATCGCCCCATGAGCCCACGACCTCAGTTTACAATGCGGCATAGACGTCCGGCGCGCAGTCCCGACAGGAACCGCCTGCCGGGCGTAAACGACCATGCCACGCAGACTACCGCGCCCTTGAACAAATGCCCGCCGACCGGCCCGGTGTAGCGCGAGTCAAAACCGTCGCGCCAGTTGTCGGCAACCAGGAAATAGTATGATTCCTTGACACGGTACGTATCAACCGCGCTCCCGTCGCGTGTGAGCGAGAACCCGAGGGAGACACTGTTGCCGGTCAGTACCGCCGCGAGGTATTCCTCGAGACGGTCCCAGAAAAACCACTGGTTCGCCAGATGCGCCGGGACCTCCCCGAGCGGACCCTTGTACAGACTGAAATCGCTGATGAAGTAGTCGGCAACAATGCTGTCGTCAACCTGTATCCACGGCTGGAGAATATACTTCCTCGGGGAATTTTCTTGTTGTATGACAGCCCACAGAAAAATGAAGTCGCGGAGGGTGAGGGTGTCGAGTGCATAGGTGTCGCCGGGAACCGGGAGGCGGAAGGGATCGATCCAATCGCGGGGCGAGTACCCGGGCGGCAGCACATCGGCGCTGTCCTCCTTGCCCACGAGCTTTTCGGTGGGTTCGTTGAGTATCGATACGATGCCGTTGCTGATGCTGACGATGTCGCCGGGAATGCCCGCGATGCGGAGGCAGCCGAGGTCGGTATCGTTGCGCGGATGCCGGAACACCACCGGCGTCCGGCGCGAGAGACGCACGAACCATTGCAGCGGCGGGGCGCAGGCCGCGCGCGACAGAAGCACCCGGTCGCCCGGGAGCAGCGCGGGCATCATCTGATCGGTCGTGATCAATACGGTGTCGAACAGGGCCCACTTGACCGCAACGCCGGCCAGTACGGCGATCAGGAGCAGTTTCACGACACGGTATGCCATGAGCCTGAAGTCAAGCGGCGCGCGCTGCTGAGTGTGCGTGCCGTTCATGCTATTCCCTCGAAAGCACCGCGAGGAACGCCTCCTGCGGGATTTCCACGTTGCCTATCTGCTTCATGCGTTTTCTCCCTTCCTTCTGCTTCTCCAGGAGCTTGCGCTTCCGCGTGATATCGCCGCCGTAGCACTTGGACGTGACATCCTTGCGAAACGGCTTGACCGTGGTCCGCGCGATAACGCGTGTGCCGATAGCCGCTTGAATGGCGACCGGAAACATCTGGCGCGGAATGCGCTCCTTCAGCTTGGACGTGATCGATTGACCGTACGAGTATGCGGTGTCGCGATGCACGATCGCGGAAAACGCATCGACAGGCGCGCCGTTGATAAGCACGTCGATTTTGACCAGATCCTCGTCGGTGTACCCGTCAAACTCGTAATCCATGGATGCATACCCGCGGGAGACACTCTTGAGCCGGTCGAAGAAATCCACAATCAGCTCTGCCAGCGGTATGCGATACGTGAGGTTGACCCGCGTCTGCTCGAGATATTCCATTGAACCCATCTGGCCGCGCTTTTCCTCGCAAAGCTTGATGATGGCGCCGACGTGGTCGGCGGGCGTGATAATCTGCACTCTTGCGATGGGCTCGCGAATGGATACGATGCTTTGGGGCGACGGCAGCTTGGCCGGGGAATCGATGTATACCGCCGTCGTATCTTTTGTTGCAATTTCATACTTGACGTTAGGGACCGTGGTGATAATATCGACGTTGTATTCCCTGAGGAGGCGTTCCTGCACGACCTCCATGTGCAGCAGGCCGAGAAAACCCGCCCGGAAGCCGAAGCCGAGCGCAGTGGACGTTTCCGGCTCGAAACTGATGGCGGCATCGTTGAGCTTCAGCTTGTCGAGTGCCGCGCGCAGGTCCTCATAGTCGGCCTTGTCAATCGGGTACAGGCCGCTGAACACCATGGGCTTCACTTCGACATACCCCGCAACCGGCTCGGCGGCGGGGCGGCGACGCGTAGTGACCGTGTCGCCGATCTTGATGTCCGAGAGGTTCCTGATAGTGGCCATCACGTAGCCGACCTCACCGGCCCGGAGCAATTCCTCTGGTACGAATCCCAGCCTGAAACAACCGACTTCATCGGTTTCGTATTCGCGGTCGTTGGCGAAGAACCGGATTTCTTCGTTTTTTCTCAACTCGCCGTCGAACAGGCGCACGTACGCAATCGCGCCGCGGTATGAATCGAATACCGAGTCGAACACGAGCGCCCGCAGCGGCTGTGACGGATCCCCTCTTGGTGAAGGGATGTCGGTGATAATCCGGTCGAGAACCGCCGCGACACCTTCGCCGGTCTTCGCGCTGCAGTGGATAATGCCCGACGGGTCCACGCCGAGCAGATCGGCAACCTGGCGGCCGACTTCCTGAGGGTGGGCCGACGGCAGATCAATCTTGTTCAGGACCGGGATTATCGCGAGATCGTGCTCAAGCGCGAGATAGATATTGGTCAGCGTCTGGGCCTCGATCCCCTGCGTGGCATCCACTACCACCACCGCGCCTTCACACGCAGCAAGAGAGCGCGAAACCTCATACGTGAAATCGACATGGCCGGGCGTGTCGATGAGATTCAACGTGTAGCGGCCCCCTCCGGGAGCAGCATACTCCATCCGGACAGGATGCGATTTGATCGTGATCCCGCGCTCCCGCTCCAGATCCATGTTGTCCAGGATCTGCTCCATCATCCTGTCCTTGCTTACCGTGTCGGTCAGCTCCAGAAGCCGGTCGGCAAGCGTGGACTTACCATGATCGATATGGGCGATTATGCAGAAATTACGGATATTATCTCTGTAGTCCACAGTGATGTCTGCCTGCGCGTTTGGGCACGAGAGAATGACGGGCCCATGCTTTTTGGCTTTGTGCCCTCGAACGCCTGAAGCGTCCGCGGCAAAAAGCTGCCGCTATCGCGACAAATCCTTGAAAAATATACAACGTGCAGGGCGATCCACGGTGCCGCGTACCGGCGATTGTAGTGCAAAGGACATGAGAACCAACAATAGCCCTTCACGTGGATTTGGACGATATAATTGGATATAATATTGTATAGCGCCAAGGCGTATCAGTTGAGACTCAAGGGGGGATCTCATGACGCATATCAAGCCTGCGGCCTGCCTGTTCTTCCTGCTCGTTCTCACGGTCCCGTCACGACCCGATATCGTCTACCTGAACGTGGGGGATGCATTTCAGGACTCGGTGGATGCCTATCCCGAAGGGACCCATTTTGTGATCAGGTCGGGCGTGCACCGCATGCAGGAAGTGGACCCCAAGTCATACGATATATTTGCCGGCGAAGACGGCGCGGTGATGAACGGCGCGCGCCTTCTGACAGACTGGGTCGATGAAGGTTCGTACTGGTCGCATGCGGGCCAGACCCAGGAAGGGGCGCCGGTGGGAAACTGCAGGGATGACCGCCCGATGTGCCTGTATCCGGAAGACATGTTCATGGATGATGATTTCATGGTCCGTGTCGGATCCCTGGGCGATCTGGGCGCGGGCAGGTGGTACTTTGATTACGATGCCGACAAAGTATATATCGCGGACAATCCCTCGGGGCACACGCTTGAAGTGAGCGCGGCCGGGCATGCGTTCAAGGGAACGGCCTATGGCGTGACGGTGCGCAATCTGGTGATTGAGAAGTACGGGCAGGCCGCCCAGTGGCCGGCCCTCCTGCGTACGCATCAGCCCGAGGGCGAGGAAGAAGACAGCAGCCGGATCGATGACGGCTGGATAATTATGGGCAACGAAATCCACCACAACCATGCCGTGGGCATCAAGGTTTTCGGGCTTCGCAACTATGTTATCAAGGACAACTATGTGCACCACAACGGCCACCTCGGGGTGAGTATCGTGGATGGTGACAACGGACTGGTCGAAGGCAACGAGATTTCGGAGAACGTTGTTGATGCCGTGGGCATCCGGGTCGCCGAGGAAGGCGGAACCAAGTTTGTGCGAACGAAGAACCTTGTTCTGCGCAGTAACTGGTGTCATCACAATCACGGGGCCGGTATCTGGGCAGATATCGAAAATATCAATGTGATCTGGGAAGGCAATCTGGTGGAGAACAATGGTTCCCAGGGGATTTTCCAGGAGATCGGCGGCTCGGCTGAGATATTCTGCAACGTTTCCCGGATGAACGGGACCCAATGGAGCGGATGGCTGTACGGCGGGCAGATCCTGGTTTCGCACTCCTCCGATGTCGAGATTCATCACAACGTGCTGGAGATATCCGCCACGGGTTCGGACAACAGCGGCGGCAACGGTATCACCATGGTGTATCAACCCGATGATGAGGGCAGGCTTCCGCTGCGCCCGAGCCGCAATTACATCCATCACAACCATATCACGCACAAGGGCACCCGCGGATCGACCGGTTTGGGCGCGGCGTGGAATGACAGCGTCGATCCCGCGTTGATAGACCAATACTTCGATCCCGACAGCAACACCTTTGACTACAACCACTATCATGTGCCTGATTTGAGCAGGGGATATATCCACTGGAGATACGGGGACAGATGGCTGGGAAACCTGGACAGGTTCCAGGGTATCGGCCAGGAGGCCAATGGTACTGCGGATACCGATATCGACACGCGTCAATCCTTTGGCCAATGCGAAGATGCCCTGGCTGCGGTGCCTTCAGCCGGTGAGGCCGGACAGAAAGACATAGATCCAACCGCCGTCGCGCCGGAACAGGTCAGGACACCAACCAGTGCCGCGCGACCTTTCACACGATACAATGCGGTCAGCGGATTGCTTTCGGCCTGGGCCGGCGGCATGTCTTCGGCGTTCGCCGTTTCGGTGCATGATGCGCGCGGCAGGCAGATGCAGGTCAGGCGGGGAATGGGCCTGAACCGCGTGGACATCGACCTGGGCAGGTTTGGCGCGGGCATCTACCTGGTCACGGTCACTACCGAAAGCGCGCGCGCCGCGCGAACGGTGAATGTTCTTCGCTAGCGCGTGTCCTTTTTCGGCGGGCCGACCGAACCGCGGTGCACGAAACGCGGCTCGGCCGGCTTGTTTCCCCGCCGGTCGGCCCGCACGGGAATGTCGCCGATGAAGACGTGGGCGATTCCGTAGGCCAGCTCATCGAAACCCTGATCCACGGTGGATATGGGGTGCCGTCGGAAATCGGGGATGTCATCGAATGCAACGATCGACATGTCCCCGGGAATCGACATACCCAGGAAACGAAAAAGATAATAGTACGACGTTGCCAGCGCCTGGTTGGGCGCGAGGAGCGCGGTGATGCGGCCTTTCGACAGCAGGCGATGTATCGAGGGTACCGCACGCCGGAGCTCCGTGCGCGCGAGCGCCTCGCGCTGGTGCGCGCCGGCGCGCGGATGCCCGCGGTCGATTGTTTCGGCGATGGTCGATACGAAATCGAATATTCCGCTGTCGTTGTTCATGTCCCATGAAAGCCATTTCTCGCGCGCATCCTGATGCTCATAGGTGATGGTCATGGCTGGAAAAAGATCACGCGCAAGCCGTCCGATCGTGTCTACCCGCCGGTTCAGCCACACGTGATCCACCAGGCTGGCGGGGACATGAAAGCCGATCCGGCGATGCCCGGCATCGGAGAGGGACTGAAGTGCCGCGCCGACCATGGCATCCTCGTCGGCATAACAGTGATAGCATCCGGCGCGACTGACCCGGCTCCACTCAAAGGGAAGGCTGGTGCCGTCGTGATCGATCCATACCACGGGCTTTTGAAATCCGGAAAGCCATTTCACCCACAGATCGAGATCGAGAAAGTCATTGACATACGATACAATCACCGTTCCCAGATACCGGTTCCCCAGCGAGTTGATTAGCGATAGAATATCCTTGCGCCCGGATGCATAGAAGCGGCTGCTGATGTGGGGCTCGCCCGCAAGCACGGTTTTCACTTCGATGCCGTGACGGTTCAGCTCCTGGAACAGTCCTGATGCCAGAGGGGCCATGTATTGGGAAAACAGGCTGCGCCGCCAATCGCGATACTCCCTGAGCAGTACAAGCACCACCGGACCCGTTGCGCGCCGCCACTGTGCGGCCCCTGTCCGCCGGGAGATGCCTTCGGCCGGCCCGACAATCCACTTCTTACCGTGCTTGTGGATCAGCTTCTCGCCTTCGAGGAGCTTCAGGGCCGCACACGCCGTGTTCTTAGACACGCCATGCGCCAGCACAAACGTTGCTACTTTGGGAAGGCTTCGTCCTGTTTTGTAGATGCCGCTGGTGATTTTGTCCCTGATGCTGTCGCGGAGCCCGGCGGCGGCATTGCCGGCGGTTGTGTCCGTTGCGTCCCGGTGTTCGCGTCCCCGAACGATGGTTCTCTTCCCGCGCGATGATTGAAGCAGTCCCTCCTTACACAGGAGGTGTACTGCTTTCAGCATGGTGCCCAGGGAGACACCGTAGTCCGCCGAGAGCTTCTTGAGTGACGGCAGACGCGCTTCGCTGCCGCGTTGGATTTCGGCCCGCAGCCGCCGCGCGATGGTTTCGTGGAGAAAGGGCATTGTATCACGCCGGGGGAGAGTGCATTTCGATTCGGGTTTGTCAAAAAAAATAGGTTCTGGGTGCAATCGCTCCGTCACGGGGCACGGTCGATTGCCGCGGCGATACGTGCGGCAAACTCGGGGAGGGACGGGTCGCGGGCGCCCATGGAGATGACCGCATCCCCGGCCTCTGCCCGTCGGGCTACATCTTCTACCGCTTCATCGCGATCCGCCGGTGCGCGTACGTCGGCGGCGCAGCGTTGCAGCCTTCTGGCGATATCCCGCGACGAGATGTCTTTTCGGGTCGTGCCGCCGGCGTAGTATATCGGGAGCACGTACAGCGTATCTCCCTCACGAAGCATGTCGTTGAATGCAGTGGAGAGATCCTCGAGCATGAAACGCGCAGGTGCAAATCCGTGCGGCTGAAACAGGGCGTGCAGGCGCGGCGCGAGGCGCCGGGCGGCGGCGAGCGCGGCGCGAACCTTGTCCGGATTGTGCGCGTAGTCATCGATGACCGTGATACCGCGTTTCGTGAGAATGCGGTCGAACCGGCGGGCAATGCCGGCATACATGCGCGCCCCCCGCGCGAGCGTGCCGGGATCCACCCCGAGC
>WJMI01000281.1 GCA_014728015.1 Chitinivibrionales bacterium
CCGTGATACAGGCAGCCGCCCGCGCAGTGTCTTTCTGCAATTGTTGCCAGGAGTATTCCCGGGCGAACAGATGATCGGCGAACGGGGCAAGCCCGGTGACATTCTCCGCAAGCACGGATGCCGTCCCGGGCGCAACCTCGGGAGGGCGTTCGTATCGAGCCACGCTTCCGCAAAACGCGAGGGTATCGTCGAGTACTTCCGTAACGGACATCTTTGTTTCCTGCAGGCTGTTCTCGTGTTCCATGCACGCGTGGAAACTGCGGCGGATATCATGCAGGTCGGGGTGCATTCCCAGAAGCGTTGACACATCGAAAACATGCTTCAGGCGCTGCGCCTCCTTGCCCTTGCCCACGGGAATACCCAGCGTGGCGGGCCCGAGCGTGAGCAGTTTGTCGCCGATTATGCTTGAGGGAAGCGGGAGTTCCACCTGCGCATCGGCGGTATAGATGTCCCCGCACGCGACAGGTTTCATCCCGGTGGTGTAGGGGCTGCGACGAAGCTGTACGTCGAGCATGATGAATGCATCGTCGGGCGATGCGAAATGTGAATCGAAAAAAAGGTAGTAGCTGGCAATCGGGAGCCAGGGCTTGGTCTTGTGCCGGCGGCGGGTCCAACGCGTAAACGCGCCGTAGTCGCGCACGACGCGATCCACGCATTCTTCAATGCGCTCCCGCGGCTCGTCGGTGGCAATGTCAACATCGATGGAGAACCGAAGGGGGGTGTCCAGGACAAGCAGGAGTGAATTCCCGCCTTTGAACTGGTAGCCAAGGCCCGCGCGGGAAAGCGATGCAACCAGTTCCAGGCAGTGCACGGCCTGTTCGGCCAGCACAGTGGATGTGCCGAAAACATGGGCTTGGATATGCTCCTTGGTGAAGAAACGCTCGTTGCCGACAGGCATGGCGGCCCACTTTCTAAGTGTTTATCGTAAAACAATATACAATCTCGTAAATACAGCGTTCAACGCCCGGTGCTGCTGCAGCGCGGGCCCGGGGGTGCGCGGTTCATATAAAGGACGTAGTACCATAAATGGTCAGCGGCATGCAGGTTCAACAGCGATATTTCTCAAATACTCAGCATTATCTGGTCCGCAAGGGGGAAATACCATGCCTGCTCGTCTCACGACCGCTTCCATGCTCGCATTTGCCGTTCTCACCATTGCCATGGCCGATGTCTCTCTGAATGTGGGCGACGATTTCCAGCAGAAGGTGGATGCCAATCCCGGCAACACGACTTTCATTATCAAGAAGGGACTTCACCGGCTGCAGCGTGTTTCGCCCAAGGACGGGAACGTGTTTGTCGGCGAGGACGGCGCGGTGATGAGCGGCGCGCGGGTACTGTCGGACTGGCACAAGGAGGGCAGCTATTGGGTCCACGGCGGGCAGACGCAGAACGGGAAACATTACGGAAACTGCCGCGACGAACGGGAGTCCTGCGCGCATCCCGAGGACCTGTACATGGACGGTGATTTTCTGGAGCAGGTGGACGCGCTCAGCGACGTGGCATCGGGGTGCTGGTATTTCGACTACGGCGCCGACAAAGTTTACATGGCTGATGATCCGGGCGATCATCTGATGGAGATCAGCGTGAAGGATGCCGCGTTTCGCAGCACGGCCTATGGGGTCACTATAAAGAACCTGACTATCGAGCGCTATGCCACGCCTGTAAAAGACGGCGCCGTGATGCGCGATCCGCGCGGTACGGAAGACGGCTCCAAAGTAGGCCGGGGATGGGTAGTTGAGAACTGCGACATCGGGTACAATCACGCGCTTGCCATGAAAATCTGCATGCTGGACAACGTGAGGATCCGCGGCAACAAGCTGCATCACAACGGCCAGATAGGTATTGTCACGGTCAAGGGCACGGACATGCTTTTTGAATTCAACGAAGTGTCCCACAACTGCATCGAGCATCTCCATATCACCATGGCCGAAGAGGGAGGCACGAAATTCGTGCGGAGCCGGGACGCAGTCATCCGATACAACTGGGTGCACCACAACAGCACCGCCGGGCTCTGGGCCGATATTGACAACCACAACGCCCTGTACGAGGGCAACCTGGTCGAATACAACGGTCACCAGGGCCTGTTCCATGAAATAGGCGGCTCTGCCAAAATGCGCTGCAATATCTGCCGGCACAACGGCATCCGGTGGAGCGCGTGGCTCTACGGCGCCAACATACTGGTTTCGGCTTCCTCTGATGTCGAGGTGTACCACAATATTGTTGAGGTTGACGGCGATGGCGATCACGAAATCGGCGGAAACGGCATTTGTATAGTGTATCAGCCCAAGCTTCGTTCCTACGAGTGCGAGCGAAACTACGTGCATCATAATGATATCACCTACCTGGGCGCGCGCGGGCTGACCGGCATCGGCAACGACGACCCTGAAGAAGCCACGCGCGATGCATGGTGGGCCCAGACCACCAACAAGTTCGACTACAACACGTATCACGCGCCCGACCTGACCGCCGCTCTGTGGAACTGGATGTACTGGCGGGACTGGGAAGACTTCCGTGCGCAGGGACAGGAAGAGCACGGCACGCTCGACGATGATTTCACCGCGCGCAAGACACTTCATTCCTATGATGATTGCACCGCGGCCGCCGCGGTCTGGGACAGTCTCGTCCAAATATGGCCCGTCGAGATCGACCACCCCTGCAAGGACAATCGCAAAGCCCCTCCGGACCGCCAGTCATTCAGCGGCGATATCATCCGCACACAGGAAAGCATAGCCATGTCGGTGTATACGCTCCGCGGCCGGCGCGTGCTTCAGGCGCGGCACAGCGCACGACTCAATCTGTCATCACTGCCGCACGGCTCATACGTGGTGCGCATCGGCATGGGGGCAACGGGCCAGACCCGAACGATCACTCTCGCGCGGTAGCGGCGTTTATGTGGCGATTCTGCTTTCACGCAACCCCCGGGAGTACTCCGCCGCATAAACCCTAGGAATGGGCCCGGACGGCGGCATGTGCCGCGCACATTGTCGTATGTGTCATATTAGCGATAATTACCATCATAACTACTGGCGGAACCGAATCATCGTTGGGGGTATATTCTTCAGGAAGCGGCAGTCATTCTTCATTCAGAGAAGAATACACCATTCATGCACAGACAGGAGAGAGGAACATGAAACCAGTATGGCTCTTCACTATCATCGTCCTGTGCTCCGTCCCGCTAGCCGCCAAGCAGGAAGTGCTCATTGACCGGGAGTTCACATGGACCAACAACAGCGGGCGTATCGGCCACAACTATACGGGCACGCTGGACTGGCGCAACGGTGAGATGTTCAGGAAGGTCGTGGTTACCGACAAGCCCACCGACTTCGAAACAGCGCTTCAGGTATGCGTGTGGAGCGGCGGCGAAACGTGCAGCCCGTGTATCTGCTTCCAGAACACCGGTCTTTACTACGGACGCCACACGACAGACCAGTGGTGGAAGAAAGGCGGACAGGATTTGACCGGGTGGACTACTCACGGGACACGCGCCTGGCCGCTGAAATCGAGCTGCTGCGGCGCCAAGTGGCTCTCGACCTGCGGCGGAAGCTGGTGCATGGGATCGTCGGCGGCACAGCATTTGCCAATCACCTTGCACGTTATCGAGATATATGTGCCTGATGGTGAAACCTTTGATTGCCCCGAAGACTGGGTGGCTGCGCCGTGGGAAGAATGCCAGGATCAAGTGCGGACGCGACGGATCAGCGACAACAAGCTCACGCTTCGCAACCTGGTCGCTGCCCCCGCTGACAACGGCCATGTCCGGCTGAGTGCCCCGGGCGCAACGCATATCTCATTGTATACAACACAGGGACAGCTTGTGGTTTCAGCGGACTGCAACAGCGAAGGCACGGCAGTGGTCGAAACAAGGCTTTTTCCCGCGGCCATGCTTATTGTCAGGGCAGCCACGGGTGAAGGCCTGAAGAGCGCGCGCCTGGTAATACAGGAATAGCTGTCCAAGCACTGGGACAAGTGGTCCGACGGGGTCGGTGGGCTTTCCCACTGGCCCCTTCTGTTTGTCCGCGCTCTCTCCGATTCAGATGGACTTTCTTGTGCTTTCAACGCGCCTGATAAGCATCAATCGTTTCAAGCCAAACCACGAGCTTGAGCGGATCCTCTGAAAAACATTAGAGCGGACTTGGCCCGGCCGGTTTTCGCAATGGCTTAAGCAAAGAGGGATTAAGCGGTTCAAATTGGGGTTGATTTCGATATAACGGGCTGATAATTCGCGAGTTAACCCTGGTCCGACCCCTCCATATGTCAAGCACACTACTCCGTCCGCCTGGTCACGCCGATACGCTCCCATTTCGGCTGCGGCTTGGCATCGCCTGTCTCCTGGATGTACATCACAGCGAGGTAGGTGCCGGCCCCGACAATGCGGCCGGCCTCGTTGTGGCCGTCCCAGAAAAAGAACGTCTTCTTGTTGCCCCGCGCCGTACGATTGCCCTCGAGCCGCTCACGAACCACATTGCCCACCACATCATAGATCACTGCGTACGATGCGCCGATATCGAGGCCCTTGATCGAGGTCACCTCGATGGTGGTCCCATGCTCCGGGACCCCCTCCTGGCTGGCAAGCTGGGATTTCACACCCGCGGGAACTTCGTCGGACGTGGGATCGAACGGGTTGGGCGCGGTGGATGCTGTCCAGTTGTAGTCCCTTCCCCACTCGATAGTAGCAATGTTGCCGTCCGGGGGCGCCGTATTGTTCCAGCGGTCTCTCAACGCGCCCGGTGTGATCTGCATCTTGTCTGAAAGCGGGGTCACCAGGCCCTGCTCCGGCAAAAGGATGGTAGCCGATTTTGCCGAGTCGTTGCAGTTGACCACCAGCCCGGCGCCGTCAAATACCAGATCCTCCATGTCTTGCGGGAAATACACGAACAAGCGCCTTGGCGTGGCCGTGTCGGCGGTCAATTCCGGGCACATGACGCCCTCGTTGAAATACACAACAAGCGTGTCGGGCGCATCTCCTTCTTCACCGGGAAGAACGCCGTAATAATAGAGCACCCGCTCGATTTCCGGCCCGCGAAGATCGGGCGGCAGCACCTGGATGCTCACCGTATCGGTAAATACTACATCGGGGTAGTCGGGGTCTTGAAACGTGGCCTTGACACTCACCGTACGATAGCCCAGGGTCGGGGTGAAACTCACCTCGCGGCCTTCCAGCGGTGAAAGCACGTCACCTGACTGCTGTGTGCCTTCGACAATTTCCCATTCGATAATCTGGGACATGTCCGCCATCTCATTGCCGTTCTGATCGAATACGATACCCGTAATGCCCACAGTCTCGTTGGGTTGAATAGTGTCTTTGTCCGCCTGCACCTGCAGCTGGTCGGCAAGGCGCGCCAGAAGGTTGGTGGTTATCTGAATAGTCGATTTATCGGTGTGGCGCTCGCAATAGAAAAAATCCATGGTGACTTTGTCGCGCAACTGGAACCCGAGACGGTTGGCCACCGAATCTACGTACACCACGCCGCTCTCCGCGCTGTGCACGCCGCCGATATCCAGCACGATTTCCCCGTTGAGATACACCCACACGTCGTCGTCGCCGGTAAACTCGAAAAATTCCCCGCCCTGGTAGGTAAATTCGTGGTGGATTTCCATGGTGAAGCCAAAGTTGTGGCCTGGATACTCGGTGTTGTCCTCGCCAAAGCCCTTCCCGTCGAGCGGGAAAAACGCCTGGTTGTTGTACTCCACGGTTCCCGCCCCGGCGCCCGGGACCGGCGTGAATGTAAGGGAGTCGTACATGACAATCGTGGCCATGGGATCGCTTGGATCGTAACCGCTCCCCACCCACTCATCGGTAGTGCCGTTCCGCAGGACCAGCCCGGTCCACTCCATGGTGGACGGGTCGTACGTTGCGCCGGGTGCGTCGCTGGGACGGAACCAGTCGTCGAGGTAATCGTAGCAGGCTTCCCGAAGCAGGTCGGTGGTGGGGGTGCGGCGCACAGGCTTTCGATCGTTCGTGAGCTGGGTCCTCTGCACCATTCCCTGCACCAGCTGTCCGGGATTGCAGGCCTCGAAATTGGGATTGGATCCGTCCGCGCGATAATCGTAGAACGTGACTTTCACCGGGGTGCTGGCCACAGGCGAAACGAGAAGAGCCGATGCGATTATCAACAGCATGCCGGAGCACAGCCGGCGGTCCGAGTTATGCAAAGCAAGGATCATGTGGGCACCGTTTCGGGAGTGAGTTTGTATACCTGCTATCGAAAAGGACCTTGCACCCGCGAGCGGGCGTGTCCGCTGTTTTTCTATCGCCGTGCCACACCAAGCCGCTCGCGAATCACGTCGGGCGTGGACTCGCCGGTCGCATAGAGGTAGATGACCGCCAGATACGTGCCGGAACCCACCACGCGGCCGCTCGCATTATGGCCGTCCCAGATAATCTCATACCGCCCCTGGCCGACGACATCGATATCGGTGCGCTTGAGCACCGGGATGTCTGAATCGACAAGGTTCCCGACCACATCGTAAATCGATGCATACGACCGCGCTGCGTTCAGGTCTCTGACCGCTTTGATTTCCACCACGGTCCCGTGCTCGGGCACCGCATACCCCGAAGGTGTATCGAGATTGTTGCGCAGACGCGTCGGGATCGTGTCCCTGGTGGGATCGAACGGGTTCGGCGCCGTGGTGGTCAGCCAGTCGTAGTCACGTCCCCACTCGATCTCCACGCGACTGCCCGTCGAGGGATTGCCGCGCGCATCGTGCAGTTTGTCCGGCTGGATATACGCGCTGTCGGTGACAGGGACTATTTGTCCCGGATTGCCCAGAAGTATCTGTACCTGTGTTCGCGTCTCGCCGTCGGCGCACGCGCTCACCCCGGTAATCTGCGCGTTTTGAAATACGGTCGACTGGTTGCTTTGCCCCAGATAGCCGAAAGCACCGCCGGGACTGCTCACGTAGCCGAGGACCTCGCTGCAGGGCACCGAGTCGGTGAAAAACAATATGAGCGTATCAGGGGATGCTTCGGCGAAATTGGACGGCAGTCCGAATGGATTGCCCAGATACAAAACAGCGCCCTCGAGCTCGGGCCCGATCCTGTCCTGGTTCGCGAGCGTAACATTGACAACATCAGACTCGAGCGTGCCCGACGATGCGGTCAGTTTCTCGGCATCCGAGCCCTGCTCGGACGTTCGGTAGAGAATGCCGTGCCACAGGTTGCCTGCTTCACCGTTTGCATCAAAAATCGGAGCATTCGACGATGTCCACGAAGCAGCATCCGCCAGTCCGGTGAAATTGCCGAACCGGTCGCGGGTCACCGCGGCAACATACATGCTGTCGGTATCCTTGTCGAAATGGACCTGGTCGACGGCATGCACGTTCTGGCCGGTGGAATCGGCATAGGTGGCCAGGTGCGCGACCGCGCCGCTTGCGGTAATCGGCGTGGCGCTGGATGCTTCGATGATCACGGCCGCGGGATCGGCGGGCCCGACCGTGATCTGAGTGGTGGCGATAAGATCTCCCAGTACCGGGTCGGAAAACGATGCCTGGATCGTGCGTGTTCTGAATGCCTTTGTTGCGCTGAATTCGGTCAGCGAGCCCTGGGTCGCCTTCAGCCAGTCGTCTTCCATCCGGGTATCATCAACTATCTCCCACTCGATAAGCTCGGACAACTGAATGTTTTTCTCTCCTGGATTGTCTTCGATCCACCCCTCGATAGCGGCCACTTCGCCCGCCTTGATATCATTGCTCGAAACCTTGAGCTTGAGCTTGGGCGAGAGAATATTGGTGGTAATCTTGATGGTTGACATGGTGACCATTCGCTCGGCATAGAAAAAATCGAGATCATACGGCTGGCCCACCTGCAGCCCCAGTTCATCGGCGACATTGGACAGATAAAATGTGCCTTCCTCCTTGAAATGAATGCCGCCGAGGTCCATAACCAGTTGACCGTCGATGAATACCCACACGTCGTCATCGCCGACAAATTCGAAATACTCATCGCCCTTATACACAAACCGGTGGTGGAGCTCCATGGTAAACGAGAAGTTGTGCTGCTGGCCGAGCCCGTAGTCATCGGGGTCTTCGCCCAAACCCGCCGGCGGTGGATCGACCAGCCAGCCGGGCGCGCCCCCGCTGCTGGGATTCTCAACCCCTCCGGCCACCAGCCCGCGGCCGTCAACACCGAAAAATGCCAGGGTATCGAATATGTAGGTCCCGGCGGGATAGTCGACATCGTTCTGCTCGATGAACGGAAGCGAATCGTATATGACCACATTTGCCATGGGCGCGCCCGAACTCCAATTCTGGCTGACATGCTCGCCTTCACGGCCATTGTAGCTTTTCAGGCCGGTCCACTCATGCGTATACGTATCGTATGTCTCGTTGCCGCTCATTCCGCTGGGCACAAACCACTCTTCAACGTGCGCATTGCAGGCAAGGTCGGCCAGAAGCTGCGGCTTGCCGTTGGCGCCGAGCTGGTCCCGCACCATTCCTTCCACGCGGGTCTGGCCGGGATACAGGTTGTGCGTGCTGCACGAATCCCGGTTGAAATCAGGATTGCCGATCTTGAAATCGTAGAACGTCACACGCACCCACAGCGTGTCGCCTTCGTCGGAATAACCAATGGATCCGGCGCCAAGCACAAGGATGACCGCGCCAAGCATTGCCATCCGGACCGGTGTTTTCATGAGAGTCTCCTTTGGGCCGGAAACAAGAGCCTGCCGCCAGCGATAGTGCCGCGCATTTCGGTCAACAAGGGACACCGAGACTCAGGCGTTTTTCGGGCCCCCAACCATCTGAGTATTAACCGTTTAACTTCTCCCCAAGGCAAGCCTGAGCAGGCTGCCAAGCCCCCCACATATATCGCCAATCAATATACTAAAATAGAGGGGCAAGAACACTAAAAACTGGAGTTTGCGCTTCTATACTATGCTACGCGCTGGGGATTTGCTGTTTCTTGCATGAGATTTTTTGGAGGGGGTTAGCCACCCCCTACACCCCGCCAAGGAAAATGCATCTTGTAGCCCCCGGTTCTATTGTCAACAAACTGCATATGCCCCCTGGTAGGGGGCAATAGCTATCAGCAGTAAGGCACTGTGCAATTGTTTGCATGTAGACGGCTCAACAGAAAGTTGCACCTGGAAGAAGGCAGAACTACAGGCAATGTCGATATTGGAGCGGGAGAGGTTTGAATCAGTAGCACGGCAAATATTGCGTGGGAACCTCAAAGATGAAGGAAGCAGAAGGATCAGGGAAGAGGGTTTGGGCGCAGACTGCCTCTTGATCCTGCCCGGAACTGGCCCTCCAAACCGGACACCAAGTGTCCGGTTTGGGACGAAGGGATTGAATCGCGGCGGGCATTAAGTATAATGTACCTGGACATTTAGATCCTGCGGAGAAAGCGTGAAACCAGGCGAGATGCATGCCACGGTAGACACCCAGAGCGCGCTTGTGGAGAAGTTCGAAGGCATCTCCATCTCCCATTCCATTCTCTCCAAAATCCCCTATGATATCGCGGTCGAGTATTTCACGCTCCCCTATCGTGTGGACGACAAGGGGAGGCTCGAAGTGCTCATGGCCTACCCCCACGACCCTGGCACGATTCAGGCAGTGCAAATGCACGCGGGCGCGCTTGTTTGCCCGCGCAAAGCCGGGAAAGACCAACTGATGAAGCTGGTCGCCATTCACTACGGAAGGGCTTCCGATCAAACGGCCGGCTCGCCCGGGGCGCCGGACGCAAACCGGAGGGGCCCTGACAGGCTCTCATATAACAGCTCCGCCACCACCATAGCCGTGGTAGACGATATCATCCACGAAGCGGTCCGGCTGCGGGCGAGCGACATACACCTCGAGCCGTTCGAGCGCGAGATGCGCGTGCGGTTCCGCATTGACGGCGTGCTTCAGGAAATGATGAACATACCGCGCGAGCGCGTGCCCGAAGTGTGTTCGCGGGTCAAAGTGATGTCGCGCATGGATATCGCCGAAAAACGGCGCGCCCAGGACGGGCGTATCCGTATGGCGCAACAGGGCAAGGACATAGATGTCCGCGTGAGCACGCTTCCCACGGATTTCGGCGAGAAGCTCGTGCTGCGCATACTCGACAAGACCAGCTTCGAGTTCACGCTCGAAAATTTGGGCATGGAAGACAAGCGGCTGGGCCTGTTCAAACGCGCGATACAAATGCCCAACGGAATTGTGCTTCTCACGGGGCCCACCGGCTCGGGCAAGACCACCACGCTGTACGGGGGCATCAACTACCTGAAGAAACCCGGCGTGAACATATCCACGGTCGAAGATCCTATCGAATACAATATCCCCGGTGTCAACCAGACACAGGTGAAGCCGGAAATCGGGGTGACGTTCGCCGGCGCCCTGCGCACGCTCCTCCGGCAGGACCCCGATATCATCATGGTGGGCGAAATGCGCGATCGCGAAACCGCCGAAATAGCCATCCGCGCATCGCTCACCGGGCATCTCGTGCTCAGCACGCTGCATACCAACGATGCCGCATCCGCCGCCACCCGTCTTGTGGACATGGGCATCGAGCCCTACCTGGTGTCATCGGCGGTTACCCTTATCGTGGCGCAACGCCTGGTGCGGCGGATCTGCGCGCACTGCAAATGCGAAGAAAGCGTTCCAGACGAAATAAAGAAAGAGCTTGTAATACAGCCGGGCGCGCGCCTTTACAAAGGCCTAGGGTGTTCGGCCTGCGGACAGACCGGGTATCGAGGACGAGTAGGGATTTTCGAGGTGTTGCCGATCAGCGACACCATTCGGAAACGGATAAATGAAAAAGCCTACACCGAGGTTATCAGAAACGAGGCCATCAAAGAGGGCCTCGTGACGCTGCGCGAAAACGCGCTGGCCCAACTCACCTCGGGAGTCACTTCCCTCGAAGAAGTAGTGCGCGAAATCTCGGTGATCGCCTAGCGCCACTGCCCGTATTGTCCCCGGGTATGTCCCCGCACGCGCGTTTCCCGTTCTGCACGCTCATTCCGGCCCTTTCCGCATGATTGTGCCTGTGTACACAGTGGCCATCCATGAAGGAGGCGTGAATGCAGAAGATCAGAACAGCCGTGCTCGTGCTCATGGCCGCGCTGTACGGGTCCACGCAACAGACCCCCACCCCGCCCGCCGGGCAAGGCGCCCCGCCGGATGCCGCGCAGGAAGAGCCGGGCCCGAAAGGGATCGCCGAGGATCGACTCAACCCTATTGAGAGCATCCCGGTAAGCGACACGGTCACCATCCCGGTGCTGGATTTCAAGAACACCGATGTGCGCGATGTGCTCAGGGCAATCGGCATGCAGTACAATGTAAACATCTACCTGGAGCCCAGCGCCACCGGAACCATTTCGCTGTATCTGGCCGATGTCCCGGTGAGAAAGGCGCTTGATTTTATAGTCAAACGGGCGCGGCTGTCGTACACGGTGGAAAACGGCATAGTCAAGGTGTTCAAGTACGCGCCCCCGCCCCCGCCGCCCCCGCCCAAGCCGCCGGTCGCGTTCGCGGTGCGCGACAGCCTGGTGAGCCTGGATCTCAAGGACCTCTCGCCAAACGAAGTTGCCAGGCTGTTTATAGACTCGGCCGGAATCAACGTGGTCGTGGAAGGCTCCGGGAACAAGAAGATAACCTCGCATTTAAAAAACATGCCGGTGGAGAAAGCGCTCAAAGTGCTGTACGAAGCCAACGGGTTTGAAGTCAGCGCCAGCGAGGGCGTGTACTACGTGGGCGCGAAAAGCTGGGGCGAACAGGATCAGC
>WJMI01000282.1 GCA_014728015.1 Chitinivibrionales bacterium
CAGCACGACATACCCGTTGATAGCTTACGCGCATCGTAGAACGCGTAGTTGGCCTTCTTTGTGGCCAGGTCGAACACTTCCAGTACACGATCTCTTCATTCCGCCGGGCGTTTGATGCTTTCCGCCACGCGCGATCACCTGGAGAGCTCCTTGCGAAAGAAGGCGCGCGGGCAGGAAAAGCGCGCTACCGGAAAGGCGGACTGAAAATACTATTCCTGCGCGACAACCGAAAGCGTATTTGTCAGCCGTCTCTCAGCGAAGCGCCCGGCCCCGGGGCGTTTCGACAGGGGGTTCTTCATCGGCCGGTTCCGCGCCGCTGGGGATGCCAATGCATTCCCTGCATCCGGGGTACATCCAGCCCAGCGTGTCAAGCTGGGTAAATGCCGGGCTGCATCGCGTCCCGTGCGTACGATGGTAATAGTAGAACCGGCGATGCCCGGCCTCGGCCAGTCCCATGCGTGAGATGCATTCGGTGATGTCCCCCTCGCTTCCGCACACCACATACTCGGAAGTGTCTCCAGAAAAGATACCGGGGCGCGGAGCGCTGTCGGCCGTGTCGGTCACGAACGAGAACGTGACCACGGCGAAGTGCTCTTCACCGTGTCCGGTGTCGATCCGGTGAACCCGCATCCAGCCGTCAATACGTTCGTAGATACACGGCTCGGTGGCCGCCGGAGAAGACGGTGCCAGAAGGGCAAGAACAAACGGGAGGAGCTGCCAGGGGCGCATCGCGGATCCTGCGAATGTTGTGATATCAGGCTCACGGGCCAGCCTCCTCTCGAACCATTTTGGACGAGCGGTTCCCCCAGCCTTGCCGGCGAACCAAATATGAGTGTTGGAACTGCCGGGATCAAGCACTTCCAAAGGCAAAAGGCCCCTCTAACGCAAAACTGACTGATTGGTGGATGGCAAATACCGGCAGAAAAGACGTTTTCCGGACGCATTCGCGGCAGAATCTCGGTATATTGATCACCAGGGGCCTGCCTTCATCGCGCCTGAACCTTCCGGGGGGAACGGGGATGGTATTCCATGCTGTATGGATTTAGGGGTTCGAGCTGCCGAACCGGTGGTTTTTCAGTCTGTCCGTTCCGCGTTTTGTCGCTTTGTACGCTCCTGGCCCTGGCCGCCGCGCGGTTTGGCCCGGCCCTGGCCGCACGAGGACGCGTGCGCCTTTCGGAAACATCGATTGTGAGCGACTGGGGCACCCCGCTTCGGGGATGCTACTGGAGCCTCGACAACAACGGCGGCCGTCTGCCAAGCCGCGGTGACGTGGCCAACATCAAAAACCTCGGGCTCAACGCGCTTCACCTGTGGCCCGAGTGTTACCGGATCAATACCGGCCAGTACACTTCGCAGACCGACCAGATAGTCCAGTGGTGCGCCGAAGAAGGATTGTACTGCGTTATCTGCTACGGCGGGTGTGACAAAAACACCGAATACTTCTATAACAAGGTGACCGCGTTCTGGCGGCACTACGCTCCCCGCTACAAAGACGAAACCCATGTGGTGTATGAGATCCAGAACGAGCCCCAGTGGTTCTCGTGCGAGTATGCCGACTCGGCCATCGATATGAACCGTGACTGCTACAATATCATCCGCGAGCTCGCCCCGGAAACGCATGTCCTGTTCTTCACCTACTGCAATATCTACGGCGCGGCTGAACCGGTTATCCGTGATGTCGGCCGGTTGGGTGACGGGATCGATTGGGGCAATGCATCCGTGGCGTTTCACGGCTATCTCGCCCAGCAGGGCGAGCCGTCGCCCGCTACACAGGAGCAGGCGATCCGGGATGCGGCCGCAAACGGCATTCGCATGACCTGCACCGAATTTCCGCCGGAGCTGGCTGTTCCCAACGTACCGGTGTACGAAGCCACCGGCATTTCATATTTCCATTTCAAGCGGGTCAACGACATATCCGGCGTTCTCAACAGCGTGGTCAATGCAGGAACGACCTGGCGGCCCGACTTCGGCTCCTGGCCCGAACAGCATGCCGAGCAGGTGCGCATTGTGTACCGGGCACGGCAGTCATTCGGAATGGAAGCCCGCTGTACACCGCGGCCGCGACTCATGGTCACCCGGCACGGGCTCCAATGGCTGGCATCAGGCGCGGTCCTGTATGACCTTCAGGGAAAAAGACGTACACCCGCAGGTCCAACGGCCCTGGGAGGCGGGCACGCGCAGGTCCCGGTACTGATAGTTCCACGTCAATGACAAACCGGCCGGCATCCCACTCACTCTCATTCCGGTGTGTTGTCTTTTTGACCTGGCGGTAATGCTCTCTACGTGGCAGCGGCATAGATCCGCTCGATTATCTCGACAGTCTTCACACCTTCCTCGGCAGGACTGAGCGGCTTCTTGTTGCGTCTTATGCACTGCACGAAGTGCTCCATTTGGGGTTCGAACGGCCAGCGGTCGCGAAGCCTGGGCGCGATTGTCTCCAAAACACCATCTTCGGTAGTGAATATCTCGGTAGGGTTCAGCCGCGCGCCGCCCTTTTCCCCCCAGATTTCAATATTCATTTCATCCTGTTTGATATGTGTGGCCCAGGTCGCCTGGAGTATCAGCGAGCGGCCTTTGCCGAATGTCATGTGCGCCACGGCATAATCGTCGACATCAAATGCGCCCTTTTTCTTGGCGGCCCGCCAGTTTCCGGCCATCGCGCCCAGGCCTTTCGTGCCAAATTTACTTCCCCACGAGCTGGTCAGCTCTCTAACATCGGGGTAACCCATGAACCACAACCCCAGGTCCAGCACGTGCACGCCGATGTCGATCAGCGCACCGCCGCCGGAGAGCTTCTTGTTGGTAAACCAACCGCCCAGCCCGGGTATGCCGCATCGGCGTACCCAGTAGGCCCGCACGAAATAGATGTCCCCCAGGCGTCCCCGGGAGATCTGGCGCTTGATGTACTGGGCATCGTTGCCGTGGCGGCGCTGGTAGCCGATCATGAGAATACGGTTGGTGGCCTTGCTGACCTTGACCATCTCACGGGCCATCTTCGAGCTGGAAGCCATTGGCTTTTCACATAATACGTGCGCCCCCTTTTTCATAGCTTTCATAGACATCTCGGCATGAAGCGCGTTCGGGGAGCATACGCTGACCGCATCGAGCCGCTCTTTTTCGAGCATTTCCTCGTAGGCGGTATACCGGTTCGGCACATTGTATTCGTCGGCTATTGCCTGAAGCCTTTTTGGATCACGATCACACAATGCGGCGACCTCCACGCCCTCGATACGCTGATATCCTTTCATCTGCTGCCATGACGGCCATCCTGCCCCGATTAGTCCAACACGCAGTTTCCTTGACATGGAACACAGTCCTTTCCCAAAGGGAACATATTCCGCAGTCGACTACCCGATCTTTTCGAGCGGCTTCCTGATATTCGGATGATCCAGGGTATGCCGGTCGATCTTTCGCCGGGCCCAGCGGGCCGCGTTGGCGATAACACGGAGCACATCCTGGTGTGCAAATACCGGGTATGTCTCGTGTCCCGGCTTAAAATAAAAAATCCTTCCGTTGCCCCTTTCCCACACGCATCCGCTTCTGAAAACCTCACCTCCCTGAAACCACGAGAGAAAGATAAGCTTGTCGGGTTCGGGGATGTCGAACCGTTCACCGTACATTTCTGCCGCGGGAAGCTCGATATAGTCGCCGATGCCGCGCGTGATTTCGTGCCCCGGCGCAAGGTTCCACAGCCGCTCCCGCTCGTTTGCTTCGCGCCACCGAAGCGAACAGTTTGTACCAAGCAGACGCTTAAATGGTTTTGAGCCGTGTCCCGAGTGAAGCACGATAAGGCCCATGCCGGCAAGCACAGCCTGCTGGACCCGTTCGGCGACCGCATCGGATACACTGTCGTGCGCGATATGTCCCCACCATACGAGCGTATCGGTCTGCGCCAGCACCTGTTTGGTGAGTCCATGCTCAGGCTGATCGAGGGTGGCAGTCCGGGTCGTGAAACCATCCACGGCCTCGAGGTAGCGCGCGATGGCAACATGCATGCCATCAGGATAAATCCGCGCGACTTCCTTGTTTTCTCTTTCGTGGCGAAACTCATTCCAGACCGTGACTCGAACCGGTGACAGTGCCATGATGTATTCTCCCTGGCGCTGAGAAGCTTCGTTGCTTGTTGTCTTTCTCCGACACAGAAAGTACGCCATTGTGAGTGGAAGGGCAAGGGAATGCGGTGATGGAAGTTATGAAGGCGAGGCCTTTCAACAATGCGGCAATGCACGGATGCGGTGAGGCGCGGGCGGGTGCAGTACAGTTCTGGTGATGGGTCGAGGTTCAAAAGCCACAAAATGCTGGCAAGGCGTAAGATACTGTATTATCTTTGGTTAGTTGCTCATGTCTCCGGCATTGCTTCGGCTGAATTCGAGCGAAGCAGATAGCGGTTTTTCACCATGTCCAAGCGACTCAGGCAATATCTGTTCGAGCACTACTCGGTCAACGGGTATGGCACCCTTAAAAAGGTCCGCAAGGACTTCCCTATTCAGATAGACGATCAAGACGATACCGATTCTTTCACTGAATTCTGCAACATTTTCGTGACGGTCGGTCAGGGAAACAATATCGAAATCGAATTCAGTGGCGGCATTCCTATTACCCGGGAGATTGCCGATTTTGCCGAGATCTACAAGGGGCGGGCCGAACCGGACAGGAACCGTGTGGTGCTTACCATTACACCCAGCCAGATTGAGGCGCTCACGGATCTTGCCGCCCGCATCAAGAATACCACCGAGCTTGGCCACAGCGTGGGCAACGAAAATTGGGACAAAGTCGCGGCCCGCACCGTCAGCTCGCTCTACCGGTTCGTGCGCGTTATCAGGGAATACCAGGATCTGCGGAACGCGGGGCTACTGTAGGAGCCGGTTCCTATCTTTGTATTCAATCGGGCTGCGGCGAGCAGTGCACAATCAGCTCAGCCCTGAATACCATATGCCTTTTTGCGCATTATGCCTGTCGGGCAGTCAAATCCGGCAAACACCGGATCGCCGAACGGGTGATCCGAGCCTGCAACCTGAATACGGTAGGTGAGGAATACCCGGTACATGTTCTGCACGTTCATTTCCCAGGTGGCATCGAACGTGCTGCGGCTCAACGCGCTAATACGCGCTTCGTTCAGAAGTTGCATGAGGGCCCATCGGCCCTGAAACGAAATATCCTGCGTGAAATTGTCTCCCACGGAGGCACGCAGAACCGCGACCTGCGATTCGCTCTCTACGGGCCATCGAAAGTGCGCCGACTGGCCGCCCGGCACCAGGGTGGCTTCCTGCCCGCACACTTCAAGCGCTGCGGTGCGGCGGTTTTTCGCCAGCGGGGTGACGGTAATGTCGAGCGACCGAAGCGTGCCGTCGGGTTTGAAAAAGATGTCCCGGATCCGCTCGGCCCGGGCAAGTGTTGCCACCATCTCGGGCGCAAAATCGAGCACGAGGCTCCCGACCGATATCACGGTCCACCCGTCGCCCTCCTTGATGACAAAGGGCGCGAGCACGCGCGAGTGAAAGCCCCATAGCGTGCCGGTTGACGGCCTGAAAAAATCCATTACATCGGTAAACGAGGCCGATTCCCGCGAGGCCCTCCGGAACGGGTACCTTCCCGAACATCTGCTGGTAAACGGGCGCACCACTTCGTTCCGCCATCGGTCGTCAAGGCGCTCGGACAGAACCTGTGAGACCGCATCGCCTGTCCGGACAACCGGCAGCACGAGCAGCGTGCTGCAGGCGCTGCCGAGCTCAGGCGGCATGGATGCAATCGTGCCGTGCGCGTATTTCCACGCGGCAAGAAGCGGGTCACTGTCGGAGCCGTCAAAAGCGGCAATCGCGTGATCGTCGCCGCGCTCCTCGATATCCGCCAGCGTACCGGCAAGCTCCCGCAGACAGCCGCGGTATTCCTCGCAGCCGCCCATCGAGCCCCGCGTCGATTGCGCAAATGAGCGCAGCGGATCAAAAATCCGGGAAAGATAGTGGCGTCCCTGATATTGCTTTTCAAACGAAAATCCAGCAGCCGCCTTTCCGGCTCTCTTCGCGTGACCCGCCGCCCTTTTGGTCGCTTTTATCCTGGATGCCGCATCCAGGGCGCCGGCCCCTGCCGCGGCCAGCCCGTCATCCGGTTCCTCGTCTTCAATATGCGTATGCCGCCCGACCGCATCGAGAAAGACCGCAATCTCGGATTGCTCGCCGGCGAGTTTCTCCAGAACGCGGCCGGCCCTTCCAAGCCCCCCCAACGGCTCCATGGTGAAGGAACCCAAGAAATCGAGCCATGCGCGGGCGTATGCTTCGAAGTATGCCCGGGTCATGCCTTCGCGAAGGGCTTCTGGTTCGGGAAGCGATTGCGACCCGCCGGGATCACCCCCGCCTATTACCCAGTCAATCGTGAAAGGATCCTTACTGGCGCGGGCGATCTCGTCACGCACATACCGCTCCCACCCTTCCCGCGTATAGATGGCGCTGACCGTGGCATCCGAGTGAAGGATTGTTTCTTCGCCGCGTCCCAGTAAATCGCCCAGCACAATCCCGGGAACATCCTCACGCAAGCGGTTCGCCACGGTTTCGAACAGCGCTGTCGCATCCGGCAAGCGCCGGAGCCGGCGCCGCGCATGCAGAACAAGGTGCTGGTTCTCCTGCACCGGCGGGATTGCCCCGCGGGCATAGAATGCAAGGAAAAGGCCCATGTTGTCCTGCAGCACAGTCTCGACCTCATGCGGAAGGCGCGATTGGCGTTCGGCCCGAAGAAGCGCCTGGGCAACCGCGTTCATCAGGGCCTCGCGAAGGAATGACGTGTCGCGGTCGTCCGGATGCGCGCCCATTGCCTCGGAGAGCGACAAATACGCCTTGAGGGATCGGTACAAACCCCGGTGGGCCTTCCCGTCAAGCTCGCCGATGCGACTGCAGTGCCGGTTGATACGGTGCTCCAGGTAGGCGATACCCGGCTTCACGATCAGCTTCCGGGACAATGCGATAAATTCCGGCCGCGCCGTGTCGAGGACTTTTCTCCCGCGGTAAAGCGGGCGCAGGGAAAACGGCACCCCGCGATCCTCGTGGCGCTGCAACAGCTCGACGGCCCTGCCCACCTGTCCGAAGCGGCGGTAGGCATCGGCATACGAGCGGATCGTGTCCTGCTCTGCCAGGAGCCTTTGCATGTCGTCCAGGAGGCGTCTGTTCGCGGCATAGGACACCAGTAGATAGACGAGCGCGGCGGCGCCGGCCAGTGCAATTGCCGCCGCTGTTGCATAATGACGGACCATTTCGCGGCGCGATCGTTTCTGCGTGCGCGCGACACTCCCCCGGCCTTTGGTGGCGGCATCCGTAAACAGCGGCCCCACAAAGAAGGTCTTCCATGCGGTCGCGCGCGCCTCCCCGCCCGCCTGAGCACTGGCTTTCTGTCTTCGCGGGTTGAGCGGGTGCGCGACAACAGTCTGGCTGATATTCACTTCGGGCGCGCTTTCCTGTCCCTCTCCCCGCTGGCAGCTCGTGAAATAGAATCCGTGGAACACGGGCTTGCCTTCGTAGCTGGACGGCTTGAACAACTCGGCGACAAAGTCGCCCAGTTTCTCTTGAAGGCCCTCGAAGTGTATTGCAAACCGGCACACAAGACGTTTCCGGGCTGCATCGCGAGCCGAGGACAGCACGTCCAACCGCGCGGTAGAAAGGGACGAGCACAAGAGTTGAAACTCCTGCGCGAACGCGCGCCGCGGAAGCTGGCTTCTTTGGGCTTCGCTCAGGGTGGCCCCCAGCACGCGCTGCTTCGCATCATCGTGCAGCGATGCGAAGAACTCGCCAAACCCGGGTACTTCATCCATGCGGCCGAACACGAGAAACACCGGGAACTCGATGCCCCACGCTGCGATCGCTTCGTCAAGACGCGTTCGCAAGGCGGATGCCTGTTCCTTGACCGAGGCGGGGTCGGATTCGACAATGTCTGCGCCGCTCACTACAAGAAACATGCCGTCAATCGGGCTCCGCGGCCGCGACCGCGCCAGAGCATCCACTGCCGCGCGCCATTCATCGGCACCCCCCGGCGTCAGGTAGGCCCCGGGAACATCGATCCACACCGCATTGTTGCTGAACCGCCACTGGACACGACTTGTTCCGGCGACCTGGAGTCCGTCCTGCTCCGACGGGTACTGGACCGGAAAATCCATTCCGCTTGCATCGAGCAGCGTGGATTTGCCGGCGCCCGCGGGGCCGCACATCAGGTACCAGGGACGTTCGTACAGGGCATCGTGTTTCAGAAGGCCCCGACGCTTGACGCTATCGAGGTAGCGAAACACGGCTTCGGAGGTCTCCCGCGCAATCCGCTCACGTACTCCGCTGCCGGCAAGCGACACGGAGCGCTTTTCGCGCATCTTGGGCCTAAGGGCGAAATGAAGGCCAATCCAGATAAGGGTGGCGCCCCACAGGCCCAGGCTGGTGCCCCATACAAGCCAACCCGGCAAGGGAAACAGGGCGCCCAGAACCAGCGCGAGCAATCCGAGAACCGAGAATAGCGACCAGAACACGAGGGCCCGTTTGGTGCGGCGCTTCATTCGGACAGCGTTGCCTTTCCAGCCACTTGATAGATTTCACTTGCGGGAATGGCTCCCTCGCGCAGAAGCGCAACCCCGCTTTCGGGCGAAGGACCTACTACGGTTGAGGGCTGTGAAGGCGGAAGCGGGCCGGCATCGATCATGAAATCGATACTCTCGGCGAACCGGGCGAAGATGGTATCCGTATCGTTGACATAAGGCTGCCCGCTCAGGTTCGCGCTTGTTGAATACACCGGCTGGTGCAGGTGTTCGGCAAGCGCGGTGAGGAACGGATGCGCCGATACCCGCACGCCCACGTCCCTGCCCAGCACTTTCGACGGAACGACAATGGTGAGATTGCCCGGCCAGAACGCATCGGCCAGGGCCTGGAGGTGCTTGTCAAACTCGAGCCCCAGGGAAGCAAACGAGTCGCGCGAGCCTGCAACAAGGATCATATGCTTGTCCGGGCCGCGCTTCTTTGCCGCAAGTATCCGCCCCTCGACTTCATCTTCTATAACACCGCCAATGCCGTAGATTGTCTCGGTCGGGTACACGAATACGGCGCCGTCACGGATCCGCGCGGCGAGTTTCACCAGCGAATCGTTGTCACGAACAGACTCCAGCGAGATTCTCTCAGGCCGCATCGTCACCAAACTGTTTTCGATATTCTATCATTTTCGCGCGAAGCGAATCATCCGCCGTAGCAAGGATTTCTATCGCGAGAAGAGCTGCATTGCGCGCATTGCCGATTCCCACTGTAGCCACGGGTATGCCCGGGGGCATTTGTACTATAGAATAGAGAGCATCCTGCCCTTTGAGCGGACCGCCGTCCGCGGGCACGCCGATTACCGGCAAGACAGTCATGCTCGCCACAACGCCCGGAAGATGCGCGGCAAGACCGGCTATCGCAACAACAACACCGTAACCTTTTTCTTCAAGTGTCAAAGCAAACTTTTTGATTTTATTAGGATTACGATGCGCCGATATAACGGCAGTCTCAAAACCGACCCCAAACTCTTCTAGGATGGATTCAGCCTTCTGGGCCACCGCAGAATCCGACTTGGAGCCCATCACGATTGCCACTTTCTTTTCTCCCACTCGTCCCTCCGTTCTTTCGCGTATGCGGGCCCTATGCCCTGACTCTGGTCAGACGTTTCAGTCCTTTTGCCGCGATATCTTTTCGAAACTGCTTGCCTTCGAAATGTATCTTGGCAACGAATTCGTAGGCGGTGGCAACGGCATCGTGCAGCGTGTCTCCCCATGCGCTTACCGCAAGGACCCTTCCCCCATTGGTTGCCAGCTTTCCCTGCGCATTTTTTTTGGTACCCGCGTGATAAACATCAACATCACCGCTCCCATGCTCGGCATCATCCAGGCCGGAAATCAGCTTGCCCTTTTCGTACTCCCCCGGGTATCCTCCGGATGCCAGCACCACGGTCACGCACGCGCCGTCACGAACTGTCCATGCGACCTTGCTCAACCGCCCGGTGGCGCAGGCGGACAACAGCTCAAACCAGTCGCCGTGCACCAGCGGCAGCACTGCCTGGGTTTCGGGATCGCCGAACCGGCAGTTGTACTCGACCACCTTCGGACCGTCGGGAGTAAGCATGACCCCGATATACAGGAGTCCCCGGTACGGAGAGCCCTCTTCGGCCATGGCATCCAGAGTGGGCTTGACAATAGTGTCTTCGATACGCGTAAGCATGGCCCTGTCCACCACCGGCGCGGGCGCGTATGCCCCCATGCCGCCGGTGTTTGGCCCCGTGTCCCCGTCAAACGCGGGCTTGTGATCCTGGGAAACAGGCAGCACCCGATAATCCTTGCCGTCCGTGAGCACAAACACGGATGCTTCTTCCCCGGTCATTTTCTCTTCGAGAACGACCGTAGAACC
>WJMI01000283.1 GCA_014728015.1 Chitinivibrionales bacterium
GATTTTCTTTACGTGCTGTGGCCGATGCGCTATTACCACGGCCGCTCGCGCATGGGAGATGCCCACACCTACTCCCAGCTTTCGCGTTTTTTTACCGATGATGTAGCCGCCACCATGGATACGACTGGAGAGCCGGCGGATACATTGGATAGTGATGATACCCCCTCTGGTATTTCCGACACGGGCATTGCATCCCGGATCCGCGACATGTGGGAGTAACAATCGTCCGGGAAATTGATTTTATTTCTATGACACGGCAAATACGCACCGGTATCCAGGCGATAGCCTACCTGGCGTTATCCATCTCTATTGCTCATGGCTTCGAGTTCTCCAAAGATACGGTCTATGAATATGGATTCCACGGCGACAGCCTCGATGACACCGTAACCGTGGTCAATGAATCCAGTATGGATTTCACGTTCGACTCGGTCTATGTAGACACGATCCTTGGCAACAACAGCGCCTTGTTCGAGCAGTTCTACCCGTTTTTCGTGGTGAGGTTTCATATACAAACCGACGATACTCGATGCTACGTGTTTCCCGGCCAGGAATCCTACGGGACCCAGTGGTGCGACAGCATCTCGATTTCCGGCCAATCAGCGCTCCTGTACCGCTTTGAGATCTACAACTACAACTGGCCCGCCGCGATCCACAAGGCACGCACCGACAGTATTGATACGCTGAGGACCAGGATCGTGTTCGTCGACGGCGTACTGCGGGACACGCTGCTCTTTATCGGCAGGGATGCGTACCATGGAAGTGGCAATGTGCATAGGCCTCGATACATAGCGCCCCGTCACCGGATTCGCCCGGGTGGCGGCGCATACACAGTTTCAGGACAAAGGATGCCTGCGGGATGCGAAAGCGGGCCGACTAGTGGCGTATACATGGATGTGGCCCGTCTGCGGTTCATCGTAAAGGGGTGTGCTCGATGTCAGAGATGGCGGGAATAAGTTGAAACCAGGCGAGATGCCATTTCCGCACGGTCGGCGTGAGCTTGTATATTTCGGCACGGGAAGGCTTGGCCAGGGAATATTAATACGGGGGACGGAATTCCAGCCGTGCGAGGGGGCTAAGGATCATCCGGCCTCGAAGAACACCACCAGAGCAAGGAGTGGACCCATGAGACGGATGCTGCTCGTCACGATCGCCGCACTGATACCCGTCGGGGTATTTGCCGCGCAATCGATGATCATCGACAAGGATCTCGACTATCAAAGCACGACAGGCAGGATTTTTGTGACGGTTTCCGGGCCGCTTGACTGGCGCACAGGCGACCTGTACCGGCGGCTTGAGATCACGGAGAAACCAACCGATCGCGAAATCGCTATCCAGATATGCGTGTGGAGCGGAGGCGAGGGCTGCAGTCCGTGCGACTGCTTCACTTCGACGGGAGTACTATACAGGAAATACAATTGGGGTGAGTGGTGGAAGAACGGGTCCGGCCCGCAGGCGATGACCAGTCACGGAGACCGCGCCTACCCCATCAAGTCATCGTGTTGCGGAGGGAAATGGCTATCGACACAGGTCGCCAGCTGGTGCGAGGGGCCATCCGTCGCCGGCGACCTTCCGGTGAAAGGCCATGTAACTGAATACTACGTGCCTGCCGGCGAATCCTTTGATTGTCCGGACGACTGGACGGACGCTCCATGGGAAGGGTGCGGCGCCACCGAGACACGGGACCGCCGGAAAAACTCGGGGATTGGCGCGGGGATGACAGCGCAGCTCCTGTCCGATGGTTTTGTCAAGGTGACGGCCCCCGGCGCCAGGGAGGTATCGCTCTTCACTATTCACGGAAAACTGATCGCTTCGCGGCAATGCGATGCGGCGGGGGCCTCGATCCTTTGTACCAGGAGTATTTCCGCATCCATGGTGCTTGTCAGGGCGGATTCTCTTGACGGCGTAGTCACCCGGAAGATCGCGCTACGCGACTGAACGCGCAGCACGGAGCGCAAGGAAAGGGACTGCTCTGCTAGGAGTCAATGGGGACGGAGAAGACTTAGTAAGAAAACCTCGTTGTCCTTAGGAACGCAGAGAGCTTTAGAGGCTCAGGACTGTATACATGGCCACATTAGACAATCGAATGCTTCCCACCGGACAGCAAGGCACTGATCCCCTTCTCACATGGTTGTTTTTGGTCGGACCTCGTCCTCGAGCATTTTGATCTCCTGTCCTGTAAGACCATGATTTGAATATCCTTGAAGCGGTCGCTGCTTTCCACTCGCGACCAGCCTCTTCTGTGCGGCCATTCCTCCTGTAGATGCAGTCTTTTCTTACTAACTTTCCTCCCTCCCCAATAGTTGTTTACACCCCTTTCGGCGAAACAAGACAGCATGGGGATCTCTTGAAAACGAAAGAGCGGCTAAACACCCCTGGGCCGTGGCAACCCGTCTCACCGACTACGCCAAGGGTGCCGCTACCTCTCCCGATGTACCCGTGTCTTGAGTACGAATGTCTTGAGTGATGCGCTGTCCGGCGCGGTCACTTCGATAACGTTCTTGGGCGAGCGCCAGATCCTCCCGTCGGGGAACTCAACTTCGCTGGAGCAAATGAGCCAGTATTTCCCGGGACGCATTAGAAGAGATACTTCGTCTTCGGGATACAGCATGAAATCCGTGCGGCGCCACGATGCCAGATCCAGAAGCGCGCCGGTATAGGTATAACTGGTCAGCGCGGTTATCCGCAGAATCGAGATATCCCGTTCCCCGGCCTGCTGCATGAGCGGCGTGTGGTCTCCTTCGACCGTCACTCCCGAGGGGAAAAAGGCCCGGTTCCAGTCACTCGCAAGCGCGTAGTCTTCCTCGTAGGCGGAAACAGAGTCGTCGGTGATGAAATGGTTTTTGTCGACAAAGGTTGTGCATCGGCCGATCGCCACGATCAGGTCCGAAACTCCTTCCGGCGGTGGAGACGGTGGCCCTGATATCCATGCCATATACTGGCGGACTTCTTCGTACCAGTCCTCCTGGCTGACAAGCTTGGAGCGGTTTCTATCCGGAAGCTTCATGCCTTCGGTCTTCTCGAACAGCGCCTCGACATAGAGGTCGATCGCTCCCTCGTATTTCCCTTTCGCCTCCGCCGCCCGGGCCTGCTTCAGCACCGGTTTCGGTTTCAGAAGCACAATCCCGGCCACAACCAGGGCCAGAGTAATCGTGAGTGTGATGATAAGGTTCTTCATACCATGCTCCTTTCCTTTCCGTCACTCCGGTGACAGGGCCAATATAATATTTTCTGGAGAAGGCCAAATCCCGCATCTCCAGCCGAATCGCTTTTCAGACAGGAACCGTGTTGCACGCTGCCATTCCCATATTTTCCCTACTGGCAAAAAGGAGGGCCGGGCCGCCCGCCGTCGTTCGTGCCACGCGCTCCGGGAGAGCGCTTGCCGCATGCCTGGCGGCCCTCTTGTCGGCATGCGCGGGAGGATCCAAACTATACCTGCGCGACGCGGCTCATGAGCTTGCCGATTCGGGCAAGGTGGTCTGTATCGTACCCTTCGACTCGATTACCGTCGACTATGTCGACAAGACCAAGAAGACACCGGACACTCTGTTTACCGACTCATTCTTCCTCGATGCCGCCAACAGCCTGCTGGCCTACGAAGTCACCCGGCGATATGCATTGGGTCCGCCGCCGCCAATCGACAGCGACACCATCGATCCGTTCGCCGAGATCCGCGATCTTCGATATTCCCGTCTTGCCAAGAAACTGGACAGCCTCGATCGCGCGGCAAAACGCATCGCCGAGCTTGCCCGCGCATCAGAGTCGGACCTTGTTCTTGTGGGCTATGCATGCAAGCTCAAGCACGTGACCTATCAGCCTTCCGGATGGCGCGGCAGTGGGCCGAGTTACCAGCGGCCGGTCACGTTCGCGGCCCTCGCCACAACCCACGTGCAGATATGGAACCGCGACGGCAGGCTGCTGTACGAATGCATCGGGTCAAACGATGCAGGCCGGCCCATCATGTACTCGCTGTTCGGCAAGAAAGAGCCCGGCGATGACGTTGTCAAGTTCGCCAAACACCTCTACGCCCCGCCGCTCGTGCGCGCAATGTACATGTCGATTCAGAATGCGATGCGGTTGCGCCGACGCTGACGCGCCTTTCCATACCACCGGGAAGTATTGACAAGGCGCTATGGGCGTCTTTGGCCAACGACGCGCCGCAGGCATGTCCCGCCGCCGTCCCGAACCACATAGACACCGGGGCTAAGGCGTGCCGCAGGGAGCTTGCGGCGTGAAGCCCCCCAACGCACCGAGGAAATCAGCGCGCCATTGGGGGCGTAGATGCAGACTGCGGCGTTTCGCGGGGCGCGAGGCGTCTTTCGGGTGACGCCGGGCCCAGCCCGATGGTTCGCCGGCATGGCCGTGTTGTCCCGCAGGCGCGCCGACTTGGCCAGGGCGCTGTCGGGATCGCCCAGCCAGAAATCGCACGCCTCATCGTAAGAGCCCGAATCGTTGGCGGTAATACGTATCGCCGCCGAGCCGTCGCGCGTGAAAAGCACCATGTCGTGATACTCGAGGAGCTCCGGCCCGGCCCCGACACTCGCGACCATCCAGGAATCGGCGTTGGCCGACCAGCCGCCCCGGCTAAGGAATTCACCTTCGGGCGCGACAAGCGTTGTGTCAAGAGCCCCTTCCCACGTGTAGATTCTTCGCCGGGCGTGGTACCCAGCCGTATCATCCTCGCACGCATCGACCGCATGATAGGCACCTGTCGGCGACATGTAGCCGGCGCAGACCGTGTACGTGGCGACAAGAAATACCCGATAGTCAAACGTGCTTGCCTCGTACGCGCCACCTCCGTTATCAAGCACCGCGATACCGCGCAGGCTGTCCCGGCCCGACGAGATGCTGAATGTGGCCGCGCCCACCGGAAAATAACCGTAGTCTTCCACCTCGCCGGTACCCGCATGAATACGCCGCACCGTCACATGATTATACATTCGTGAATAGTAAATCCAGCTCGTATCGCCCCAGTCTACGCATGCATTGATGCCGATTTCGGCAAGCCCGCTCACTCCGCCGCTTTCTATGGGCATCGTGCACAGCATGCCGTCGGACACACGCACAAACGCCACCCGGGTGCCGTCGGGGCTGATTCGCACGGCGCGCGCATCGCTCGAATCATAGATCGTATCGCGAAGTGCAACGGCACTGTCGCGAATGATGTGCCGTACAATCATGCCCGTGTGATGGCCGTACGAGTTCGTGCTCCGCGAATGGTACGAAACTGCAATGCCGTCAACCGCGCCCGCCGGTGCGGCAAGCGCACATGCCAGAGTCAGTAGTTTCAGATGCGTGGATCTCATAGCGCTACCTGTGAATAAGCCGGCGCGTTGTTCGTACCGAACCGCTGCTGACGGACAAAACATGCACACCTGCCGCCAGCCGGTCTTTCCGCACCAGCACCCGTTCTCCCCGCCCCACAGCCCGCGCAACAACCAGCCTTCCCTTCATGTCAACTACTCGCACGGCTGCCGTGCCGCGAACGCGCGATTCGATTTCGACAGCACCGTTTTGCCTGCGCACAACAACCGCCTGTGCCCCTGAAAGACCGGCATTTCGCCGGGCACGGCCGATCCCCATGGCCAGCGAATCGCGTTCCGCATCAAAGGCATCCTCAATCGCAAAACAGAATCCGCCATTGGCGGCCATCGAGAGGGTTGTAGTACCTCGCGTGTCAACAGTCCTCCTGCGCGAGGTCAGCCTCCCGCCGGCATCATCGCCGTATATGATGACTGCATACACGCCGGGCCTGGCAAAGGGAAGCGTAATGTCGACCGTTCGCGACGGACCCGCGTTAATGCCGGCAACACACCAGTCGTTTCCCGCCCGCCTCGCCAGGCACGCGTACCGCCCCGGATAGCCCGCGAGAAACCTGGTGTTGTCCCACGCGGCAGGCACGCCGGCAAGGAACTGATACCCAGGGCTCTTTTCGTATACGTCCGGCTTGTCCGCGAAATGCTGCAGGCCCGACTCAAACACAACAGACAGGGCAAGCTCGTGTGCTTCGGTGGTAGCGCGATTGGGCGTGGAGAATGTCACCGGCGTGTAGTCCATTGGCCCCACGGCGTTTCGCGTATAGGGAAGAACACAGTTCTGCGCCGGCGACGGGTATCCGTTGTCTGAAGCGTCAAATTTGTAGTGCTCGGCGCCCCGGACCGCCTCCATGGTCATACAATGCGGCCACCGGCGGCGCTGGCCGCGATACAGGGTGGTCCCGTGAAAATTCACCATGAGTCCGTGCCCGGCGGCATCAGAAAGAAGATCCTCGTAGAACGCCATCCGATCGTGACCATCATTATCAACAAAGTCCACCTTGATGCCCTTCACGCCCCAGGTGTCGAGTTGCGAAAATGCCGCGGCGCGCTCGTGCGGGGCCTGCAGATCTGTCCAGCGGTACCACAGGAAAAGCCCTACGTTTCTCTGCAAGGCATAGTCGGAAAGCTCAGGCATAAAACCCGCTTTCCATCCTTGGTCCACCAGTACGTATTCCCACCCGATATTCTCCGCAAAATCGACATACCGCTTCTGTACTGAAAGACTCGATGGGCTGTCACCATCGGACCACCACGACCATGCGACACGGCCCGGCCGTATCCAGCTTGTATCGGCGACCGCGGATGGCGGATTCAGGTGTTCAACAAGGTTCGATTCGACAATGGCGCCGAGGTGCGGCCCGATGACGGCCACGCGCCAGGGCAACGCCCAGGGAATGTCCCCGGCAACAACGGGCTGAGGAAGCGTCAGGCGATAGAGCCCGGGACTCGTTTCATCAATGGAGAAATGGCACGCGCCGAACCGGCCGTAAAGCGATGCCTCGGTGAGAAGCACCCATGCGTTGTCCGGCGTTCTGAACAGCGCCGGGAAATTGCCATAGTCGGAGAAACGCATGCTATGGCCAACGGTGAAACTGTCAAATGTCGCTTCGTAGTTTTTCGTCACCTCCTGCATCCACCCCGCCGAGCCGACCGGTATGGCAAACCCGGAAAGGTCTTCAGAAACCGCGACCCGGTCCCGTCCCTCCTCGAGCACATACCGGAACGCCACGCCGTCATTGTAGGCGCGCATCACGATGCTGACCATCAGGTTGACACCCGTACTGCATATCAAGGTCAGCTCGTTGCACCGGTTGCGATGCAGCAGTTTTTTCCCGCTCCGGGTTGCATATGTCTCGTCGATTGCAGAATAGGTATGGGATGCAA
The DNA here is from genome assembly GCA_014728015.1 of Chitinivibrionales bacterium. Classification (GTDB taxonomy): domain Bacteria; phylum Fibrobacterota; class Chitinivibrionia; order Chitinivibrionales; family WJMI01; genus WJMI01. Next base: position 7,200 of record WJMI01000283.1, read on the forward strand.
GCCGAAGCCGTCCACTGAACGCAGGCTCGGTCATGCGGAGACCCAGCGGCGACCATTCCAGTGCCGTATCTTCGCCAAGGGTCACCGCGTACCGAAGGTCGGTTTCGGCGGCAAAGGGATTTGCCGAGCTGTCGTCCCGAACCGCGAGTGTGAGGCTGCTGTCCGGCGCGGAAAGGGTGAATTCGACTGCGCAGGCGCGCATCGGGCATGCCGTGCATGCAGCAATGACAGCGATGGCGGTATGTCGCAGGATATTCATGCGCTGCCCGGCGGGAAAGCGGCGACTACTTCCGCGGCATGGGCTTGCCCGTGCTGGGCTCGCAGTCGTCATTGTCCGACCACTGATTGTTCTCCCAGCATTTATCGGGCTCTTTCAGTTTGCGGGGCATCTCGCTCTGCACGACTGCTTCGACCTCGGCATCGAGCCTGGCCCGATAGAATGTCTTGGCCTCCTTCAGCCGGTCGACTGTCAAGCCCTTGGCGCCCCGCAAATCGGCTTCGCTCAAGTATGTTCCCGTAAGGTTGGCGCCGCTGAGATCCGCGCCTTTCAGGTTGGTCTTGCGGCAGAACGCGGCCGTGAGATCGGCGCCCGAGAGGTCCGCACCCGACAAATTCGCGTTGCGCAAGTCAGCGCTTTTCAGCACGGCCCCGCTCAGATCGAGCTTCGAGAGATCGGCACCCATCAGATCGGCCGCCTCGAAATCCTTGTCGCCGGACTTGATCCGCGCGACTGCATCATCAACCGGCGCCGCGACTTTCGCTTCCGCCATCGCCTTCTTTCTGGCCCGGTCCCGCGCGACGGAATCCTTGTCGAACTGCGCCGTGCCATACAGCGCGAGAAACTCGTATTCGCTCATGCACTCGGTTTTCTTCCCGTCGATATAGCCATACACCAGCTTCTCTTTGGCGGTATCCGGCGATGTGGTATCGGCGCAGAGATACATTTTGGGCATTTCGGCGGCGGTTGCCAGCATCGCCAGTCCCAGCCCCGCGAAGATTCCTTTTGTCAACGATACTTTCATCATTCAGGATCCTTTCCCTTCGCGATCCGCACAGCACTCCGTATAAATATACTGAATTTTCTTTTTCATGCCTGCGGGTTCGACAAATGTCACAACGCCTTGATTGCGGGGGCGTTATGGGTGGCCGGCCGTGCAGGCGGCGCCCGCGATCGCGCAAGAAACGGCCGGTTCGCGTTGCCCGTGGCGGAAAATCAGCCTTGAAGGTCCTTATAGACTTTCCATGTCGAATCGAGCAGCGTCACCACGTCGCTGTAGCGCGCTTCCCACCCCAGGTGCTTTTTCGCGAGGGCGGACGATGCGACAAGCTTGGCAGGATCTCCGGGACGTCGCCCGGCGATTTGCGCCGGAATGTCGCGCCCCGTCACCTGGCGCGCGGCCTCGACCATCGTCATCACGCTTACCCCACTCTCGCTCCCGAGATTGACGGTAAGGCTTTGCCCGTTTGTCGTAAGAAAGTCGAATGCCCTGACATGCGCATCAGCAAGATCGTTTACGTGGATATAGTCCCTGATACAGGTGCCGTCATCAGTATCGTAGTCGTTCCCGAATATCTCGAGCTTCTCGCGCATCCCCGCGGCAGCTTCCATGGTGACCGGCAGCAGGTTCGCCGGGTTCTTTTCCAGCCCGCGCACGCGGCCTTTGACATCATAGCCGGCCGCGTTGAAATACCGAAGCGATGCATGCCTGATTCCCTTGAGCTTGTCGTACCAGCCCAGCAACTGCTCGATTGCCAGCTTCGTGTGGCCGTAAAAATTTTCCGGTTCTTTCGGGTGCTGCTCGTCGATCGGCACGTACTGCGGCTCGCCATACACCGCCGCCGACGAGGAAAACACGATGCGCGGGATGCCCGTTTCGCACGCGGCGTTGAGAATATTGATCGTGCCCGCAATATTGTTCACCGAATACTTTTCTGGACAGAGCATCGATTCACCGGCCGCCTTGAACGCTGCCAGGTGCACGAGCCCGTCGAACCCCGCATCCATGGCACGCCTTAGGGCCGCATAATCGAGGATATCACCTTCGGTGAACCCGGCCTCTCCAAACAGGTTCTCCCGGCATCCGCTTGACAGGTTGTCGAACACCTCGACCGCGTGCCCCTTGTCGAGAAATTCGCGCGCTACATGACAGCCGATGTAGCCGGCCCCGCCGATAACCAGGATCTTCATTGCGCGTTCTTTCCCTTCAGTGCCGCCCGGAGTTTTTCGGCGAACTCGCTTGACGGGCCCCTGTCGTCACCGTCCTGTTGCGGCCCGCGCTGCTTCGCCTGCGCCGCCTCCGGTTCGGCCCGGGGCATGCCGTGCGTCAGCGAGATTCGCCGGCGTTCCATATCCACGCTCTCGATACCCACTTCAACTGCATCGCCCGGCTTCAGGGTTTCTTTTGTATCAGAGGCGATATTGCCGTACACCAGAAGCCCGGTGACACCGTCGGCAAGATCGACAAAATATCCATACTTCGTTTTGCTGGCGACCGTTCCCGTGGCAACGCTTCCGGCCGGGAAGCGTTGGGCGACTCCCTGCCACGGGTCATCGGTCACGTCCTTGAGCGTGCACGACACACTTCGCTTCTTCTCATCCACCGCGAGGACCGTCACGCGCACCTGCTGTCCCTCAGAGACAACTTCGGAAGGATGCTTCACGCGCCCGCCCCAGCGCATTTCCGAAATATGCACCAACCCCTCAATGCCCGGAAGGACCTGCACGAACGCGCCGAACTTGACCAGACGTGTTACCGTGGCATCGAGGGCCTCGCCGGGCTTCAGGCGTTCGGGCAGCCCGCGCCACGGGTCTTCCTGCGCGTGCTTCATCGACAGCGATATTTTCGTGTCCCGCGCTGAATCCCGCCGGTCAATTTTCAGGACCACACACTCGACTGTCTGTCCAGGGGAAAACGTATCTGCGAGGTCGTGCGCGCGTTCCCACGAGACTTCGGAAATGTGCACCAGTCCCTCGATGCCGCCAAGATCTACAAACAGCCCGAAATCGACGATACGGGTGATCGTACCGGTGAATACGCGTTGTTCCTGCGCCGCCAGTGAAAGCTCATCGATTCTCGCCGCAAGATCCTGCTCGAGTACCGGCAGGCGTGACACCACAATGTTACGCCCGCCCTCGGTCATGCGGGATATCGCGAATGGAAAGGACCGAGACAGGTACTTGTTGGGATCGTCCACATACGTCGTATCAATATGCGACAGGGGGCAGAAGGCGCGGTGGCCCATCACATTGACATTGAACCCGCCCTTGTTCACGCCGGTGACTTTCCCCTGGACCGGCAGTCCGCTTTTCATGGCATGGGTCAGCTCCGACTTCCCGGCCTTGCGTCCGCCGAGCGACTGGCTGAGCATGGTCTCGTCATTTTCGGTAGAGACGACATACCCCTCGACCGGGTCGCCTTCCTTGACCGTAACCTCGCCGTTTTTATTCGACAGCTCGCCCACCGCGATCATGGCCTCGTTCTTGCCGCCGATATCGACAAAGGCGTATTCCTTACCCACGCGAAGCACGGTTCCGCTGACACGCGCCCCGATGTCGAAATCCTCGGGCGTTTCGGTGTCCTGCGAATCGATCATCGCCATGAGCTGTTCTTCGGGCGATCGCCCCGCTGCTTTCTCCTCGAAAAAGCCGTCGTCGTTTTTGTCCTGCATATTCCCGTTCCCTGTGCGGCGCCGCTTCAGAAAAGCAGGCCGCGCGGCTGCGTGAACTCCATCGCCAGGAATTCGTTCTGTCAAGCACTGGCGAGAGGGAACACGGCGCGAACACGCCTGCTATTCCCTTCCCTTGCTCCGCTCGTCTTTAAACAAATCCAGGAAGCGATGCTCGTAGAGATCGTAGAGGTTCCACCGCACAAGTTCGTCTTTCAGCTCGTTGGCCTTGGACTTGTCCTGTTTCACTCGTTCGAACAGACGCTCGATCTTGTCCATGATATACTTGGGTACCTCATCGTCGTTGACATCGGTCTCGACCGCCTGCGGCTCCTTTTCGGTCACCGACGGAAAATACTCGCGTATGCGCTCTTCAATGGCCGAGAGCTGCCGTTCGGTGGTCCCTACGCTCTCTTCGAGCTCGGACAAATCCAGATCCATACTCAAGAGGCGGGCCATGGTCCTCACTATCTGAAGCGATGCCTTGGGGTACGAAAGGTTGCTTGCGTAGGACGGAATCGTGCCGAGGAAACAGGCGGCCTCGATATTGCTGGATGCGGCGATGCCCAGCATCAGGCCGTTCAGCCCGGCAATATACCCGTCGGGCATAGGTACCACATCGTGCTCTTTGAGCACGTTGAGCAGGCCGTCATTGTTGCACGCGCAGAGCACCTCCGAGTCGGTCGAGTGACTCATGGGCTTGGCGAACGCGGCGGCCGTATAAATCCGCGGGACCCTGAACTGCTTTGCTACATCAAGGATGATCCTGATAATCGAGATGCCGTCCCGCCCGCCTACCTGCGCGTTGCTCTCGAACACGATTACATCGGGGTTCTTGTGGTAGTGGAACACGCTGGACGGGATTTCCGGGAGCTGCGCGCGGCCGTCCTTGACAATGATTGAGTCGGGGATAAAAAACGGGCTCATATCGATCTCGGCGAACAGCCGCGCCTCCAGCTTTCGCCGCAGGTAGTCCATCGCGATGAGACCCACATTGCCCATGCCCGGCCATGCCGCGAACATGAGAGGCGTTGTCTCGAACGATATCTCCTCGAACATCTTCATCGCGCGGGCCTCCCCACCCGGATGCCTTCGGAACTATTTTTTCCTGGTGGATTTCAGTCACGTAAAACTAATTCTTGCTCCCCTGGCGGGCATAGCCGAGCCGGTGTTCAGGAGTATCTGCCGGCGCGCCGGCGCCGATGCGGTACTGTCGGAAATGGTGAGCGCCGAAGGCATCTGTCGCGGCGCGCGCAATACCGAAGAACTGCTTGCCTTCGAACCGCATGAACGTCCTCTTGGCATCCAGCTTTTCGGCGCGCGACCAACGAGCCTTGCCCGCGCCGCTGAGTACGTCGAAAGCCATGCCCGCCCCGACTTCATCGATCTCAACAGCGGCTGCCCAGTCCCCAAAATCGTGCGGAAGAACGGCGGGGCCGCGCTTCTCAAAGACCCGGCCTTGTTCGCCAGCATTCTCTCCGCCATGACCAAGAAAGTGTCAACACCGGTGACCGTCAAGATCCGATCCGGATGGCGCGAACACGAATGGGTAGACGTCGATTGTGCCCGTATCGCTGAAGACTGCGGCGCGGCCGCGATAATTGTGCACGCCCGATCCAGGAGCATGGGGTTCCGCAATCATGCCTACTGGGAGCGAATCGCGCTGGTCAAAGAAGCCGTGCGCATTCCGGTCGTCGGCAACGGCGACGTGGTTGACGGCGCAAGCGCACGCGCCATGTTCGAACAGACGGGATGTGATGCCGTGATGATCGGCAGGGCGGCGCTCGGCAACCCCTGGGTGTTCTCCCGGATACACAGCGAGCTCCGTGGCGACACGCCCCCGCGGGTCACTGTCGACATGCGGCGAGAGACAGCGGCACGCCACCTGCGCAGCTACCGGCAGCGGTACGGAGAGAAACGTGCGGCCCGCGAAATGAAAAAGCATATCGCCTGGTATATCAAAGGCATGCCCGGGGTTGCCGGCATTAGGCGCCGGGTGTTCGCCGCACAAAGTACTTTCCATCTGGAAGAAATCATCGAGGACTACTTCACCCGGATCGCGACGGCGACCGCATGAGGGAGCGACGGTCATGGATCGAAAAGCGCTTACCGATCTGCTGAAAAAACTCCATGAGCACGGTATAACCGTTGATGAGGCCGTGCAGCGGCTGAAAGACATGCCGTTCAGCGACATGGACTTCGCAAAAATCGATCACCACCGCTCGCTTCGCGTGGGCCTTCCCGAGGTCATCTTCTGCCAGAACAAGTCGGCCGGCCAGGTCGTCGAGATCGTAAAAGACCAGATAGCCCATGAAGAGACCGTGTTCGGCACACGGGCCGGCCCTGCCGTTCTTGCGTCGGTCACGAAGGCGTTTGACAATATCGAAGTGAACGAAACCGGGCACTGTTTCTGGCGGCGCTCCTCTTCATGGAGTTCTGTAAAGAATGCGCGGGGCACCGTGGTCATTGCCTCGGCCGGCACCTCGGATGCCGCGGTGGTCGAAGAGGGCCGTTGCACGCTGGATATCATGGGGCACCCGTGTCTGGCGATCCAGGACGTGGGCGTGGCCGGCATTCACCGCCTGTTTGCGCACAGACGAGAACTGGAGAATGCCGCAGTCATCATCGTGGTTGCCGGCATGGAAGGCGCGCTGCCGTCGGTGGTTTCTGGCCTCGTTTCGTGTCCGGTCATCGGGGTGCCCACGAGCGTGGGATATGGCGCGCATCTCGGCGGGCTCGTGCCCCTGTTTGCCATGCTCAACTCGTGCGCATCCGGCTTGACCGTTGTCAACATCGACAACGGATTCGGCGCCGCATGCGCGGCCGCCCGAATGAACATGCTGTCAAGCGAATAGCCCCGCCTGCTTGAGTGATGCTCCCGTGAGGATATACTTTGTGTAACAGGTACGTCTCTCGCGGTCCGCGGGCGCGGCCCATATACACAGACCCGGCCAAGCTTCGCATATGCATGTGACCTCGAGAAGAGAATCTCTCCGCATTATCGCCGCCGGCGCATCCGCCTTCGCGCTGAGCGGGTTGCGATGCGGTCCCTCCGATCATGCCGGCCTGAAACGGCGTCCCAATATCTTCCTGGCGATAGCGGATGACTGGTCATGGCCGCATGCAGGAACCTACCCGCCGGCCCCGGTCAAACTGGACACGTTTGAGAAGCTGAAAGCGCACGGCGTTCATTTCACCAACGCGTTCGTTTCCGCGCCGTCCTGCGCGCCATCGCGCGCATCCATACTCACCGGGCGAAACTTCTGGGAGCTTGAGCAGGGCGCAAACCTGTGGGGAACC
>WJMI01000284.1 GCA_014728015.1 Chitinivibrionales bacterium
GGCGATTGGCCTGCAAAGCGCTTGGCCGGTACTCACGAGAAGAAGAACCATCACAGCGTTGGAGGCGGGTATGCCTGGAAGAGATGGAACAGGACCGGCGGGGATGGGCCCGGGTACCGGCAGGGGACGCGGATGGTGCAGAGGTTTTTTCTATCCGCGAGGACGATTCAGTCCCGTACGCCTGATGCTTGGAGTGATTGCTCCCCTTGCCGGTGCGGCTATTCGCGATTTGCGAAACCCGCATGGATTGCTGAGATCATTCGCCAGGAAACGCCTGGAAAACAGGAATCGCGACCGCGGAAACCAGGCCGTCGATGCCGAATACGAGATACTCAAAGACCGTCCCGCATGACCGGCGGAACGCGAATCGGAAATAGATGCTCCAATATGATACCGAGACATACATACGCATGGAAACATTCAAGAATGTGTTATGCAGTACAGAGTCACCAGCGAGGGAGGCAATGATGAGTGAGATACCGCAGGCGGTCAAAGATGCGTGGGAGGCCAGACAGGGAGCCGCGGTGTTCGTAACCGCAGACGAGGATCGTATGCCGAATGCAATTTACGTTTCGTGCATACGCCGGATAGATGACTCCCGATTTGTTGTCGCGGACAACTACTTCAACAAGACCAGGCTCAATATCAATGCCGGAAGCAAGGGGTGCATTCTTTTCATTACCGATCAGCGCAAGGCGTTTCAGGTGAAGGGTCCGATACAGTACCTGACAAGCGGCGATGTATTCGATGATATGAAGACATGGCTTGATCCCAAGCATCCCGGCAAGGGCGCCGCGGTTCTTACTGTTGAAGAAGCCTACAGTGGCGGGGAGAAACTGCGTTAGAGATCAGAGGTTTCACATTTGATGGCATGGGGGTAATGCATGAAGGTGGCAGTCACCGCCAAAGGGACGAATTCAGATGCCGAGGTGGATAGCCGCTTTGGCCGCGCACGCGGATTTGTTGTTATTGATACCGAGACAGGGCAGGAAGGGCCTCTTGAAAATACGCAGAACCTCAACGCAATGCAGGGCGCGGGTATTCAGGCTGCTCAGAACGTGATATCACACGGCGTCGAAGCCGTGGTTACCGGCCACTGCGGCCCCAAGGCGTTTACTACCTTGCGGGCCGGCGACGTGCGTGTGTTTGTGGGCGCCTCCGGAACAGTCAAAGAGGCGCTTGCTCTGCTTGAGAGCGGTGAGCTGAAAGAGGCCGAGGTCGCTGATGTTGAAGGAGAATGGTAGAAGGAATATGCAGGCTGCAGATATAGAAAAAAGAAAGGCGCAACGCGAGCAGCAGGACCGTCAAATCCGCCGATGCCTCGAGGGCATCAAAAACACGATCCTGGTGATGAGCGGTAAGGGCGGGGTCGGCAAAAGCTGCGTAGCGGTCAGCCTTGCGGTCGGTCTTGCAAATCGCGGGTATCGTGTGGGATTGATGGATGTCGATCTGCATGGTCCGAGCATACCGCAGATGCTCGGCATTCCGGCGGGGCGCGGCGGGCAGATGCCGGAACCGGGCCATACGGGAATCACATTCGCCGGCGGCAAAATCATTCCCGCCCGCTGCGGCGAAAACCTGTCTGTCGTCTCCATCGAATGCATGCTGGAAAGCAGAGAGACCGCCGTTGTGTGGCGCGGGCCCATGAAGTATACCGCCATACGCCAGTTTGTCTCTGATGTAGCGTGGGACGAGCTTGATTACCTCGTGGTTGATTCTCCTCCCGGTACCGGTGACGAACCTTTGACGGTCGCCCAGACTATTCCGAATGCCGGTGCCGTCATTGTGACAACCCCCCAGGCGGTTTCTCTCAGGGACGTGCGCAAATCGATACAGTTCTGCAATCAGGTGCACATGCAAATCATCGGTTTGATTGAGAACATGAGCGGCCTGGTATGCCCGGGCTGCGGCAGAACAATCGATCTGTTCAAGACCGGCGGCGGCGAAGCCGCGGCCCGGGAAACGGGTGTTCCCTTTCTGGGAAGAATTCCGATTATTCCCGATGTCGTGTCTGCGTGCGATGACGGTGTACCGGCGATCAAGGCATCAGAAGCCATGGATCGTGCCTTTGAACCAATTCTTGTATCTCTTACCGGCGCATCGCACAGCTCCGGCGAGAAACAAACCGTGCGCCAACCTTTTCTACAGAAGGAGGACTTGATGAAGATCGCCATACCCCTTGCGCAGGGAAGGCTTGCTCTGCATTTCGGTCATTGCCAGGAATTTGCGCTAATCGAGGTGGATGAAGGAGAAAAGAAGATTACTGGCGAGGAAAGCCTGCCGGCCCCTGATCACCAACCCGGCCTTCTTCCCCGGTGGCTCCACGAGAAGGGCGCCAATGTGATTATCGCAGGCGGTATGGGTTCGCGTGCCCAACAGCTCTTCGCCGAAAACAAGATACAGGTTGTGACAGGAGCGCCCGCACAAGACCCGCGGGCTATTGTCTCCGCGTATCTCAACGGAACGCTCGCGACCGAGGGGAACTTGTGCGATCACTGATAAATCCCGAAAACACGGGCTTTGCATGACCCCTTCCCGCACCGCTTCGCGGCTCCGCGTCCGCCGATGGCGTCCTCGGAGTGGCCTTCGCGCATCCGTGCGCTTCGGCTCGAACCCCGCCCGGTCCTTGCGGACCGGCGGTGTCCGATCTTCGGGATGTACCAATGAAAAAGGCCTCCCGGAGGAGACCTTTTTCATTGGTACACCACCAGGGATTCGAACCCCGGACCCGCTGATTAAGAGTCAGCTGCTCTACCGACTGAGCTAGTGGTGCACTGAAGTTTTCATAAGATACAAAAACTGCTCTAATCACGTCAACAGGGAATAAGCCAAACATCAAACGGAATGACCCCGCATCGCTGTTAGAAGCCGAATATCATGCCGGGCCGAGGCACTCCCGGCCATGAAACAGTGCAAGTGGTATCTGGTCTGCCCGATGAAATACTACCACGAGAAAGGGGTACTCGACGGGATCTGGATCAAGAAATATTGCCGCGGAAACTGGTACGCCTGCGTTCGATATGCTATGGAAGAACGTGGTGAGCCGCATCCGGATTGGCTGCTTCCCAACGGCTCCCTGGACGAGAACCTGCGTGCAAAATGATACCGGGCATCAGCCGGAAAGCGAATCAATTCTCCAGCGGCGAGGTGATAGAATCCGGCTATGAGCGTATTTGACTCGATAGAAAATGTGGCCCGGTATGAGGCCTGGTTTGCCAGCCACCGCGCGGTGTTCGAGTCCGAGGCCGCGGCACTACGCACGCTGCTTCCCCATGGCACCGGATTTGAAGTGGGGATTGGCACGGGCATTTTCGCGCGGAAGCTTGGCATTCGGATGGGTAACGATCCATCAGAGGCCATGCTGGAGCTGGCCCGAAAACGCGGGTTGCTGGTATACCGCTGCACGGGAGACAGGCTGCCCTTTCATGACGGATATTTTGATTTTACGCTGATGGTAACGACAATATGCTTTCTTGACAATCCCGGTGCTGTTCTCAATGAATGTCGCCGCGTTGTTGGGCCGAACGGCTCTATCATCGTCGGGTTTGTAGACGGCGAAAGCCCGGTAGGCAGGGCGTATCAGAATCAAGCTCAGCGTTCCGTGTTTTACCGGGATGCCACATTCTATTCAACTGGCCAGGTGAGACAAATGCTTCATGATGCAGGCTTTAGCATAGATGGAGTTCAACAGACGTTGTTTGCGCCGCTGTCCTCGATTACGAGTGCTGAAACCCCGCGTGAAGGATGGGGTGAGGGATCGTTTGTCGTTGTGCGCGGCAGAAGCCGGCAGCCGGTATGAGTATCCCGAATCAGAAGCTGTCATTATACAAGCACGTGCAGGATGCGCGGGAAACTCTCGGGCTCGGTGAGGAAGCGACCATGGATGAAATCAAGGCCGCCTTTCGAAACCTGATTCGGCAATGGCATCCCGACAAAACCCGCAACAATGATGAACAGTGCCGGAAACGCACGGGTGAAATCTTGCAGGCCTATGCAACTGTCATGGATTATTGCAGGGAGTATCGGATTTCGTTTTCGCGAGAGACTGTCAGTCAGTACTGCTCCCAGGAGGAATTGTGGAAGGAGCGGTTCGGTAATGACCCGATGTGGAGCGCCGGAGCGTGAATGCTGCAGCACCGGGCAATGTCACGCCAGCGTAAGCAATTAATACCAACGGGAGGGATGGAAGACAATATGGTGATAACGATAGCAAGCGGGAAAGGCGGTACCGGCAAGACCACGCTGGCGGTGAATCTGGCATACGTCCTCGCGAAACGCGGCGATAATGTGCGGCTGTTGGATTGCGATGTCGAGGAGCCAAACGATCATTTATTCGTCGAAGCACAGCCGGCAAAACACAGCGATGTCATGGTCCCCAAACCCGTCTTGGACGAGGCCAAGTGTACGGGATGCGGCGCCTGCGCCGAGGCCTGCAATTACCAGGCAATTGCAGTGGTCAAGGGAAAGGTGCTTCTGTTCAATGAGCTGTGTCATTCGTGCGGAGTGTGCGCATTCGTGTGCCCTCAGAATGCATTTCATGAACGCGAGACGAAGATAGGCGCGGTGCATGAAACCAGCGCTGACAGTACGCCCTTTTTCGCGTATGGGAAGCTTGATATAGGCGAAACGCTGGCCCCGAAAGTCGTGGAGGCGGTTA
>WJMI01000285.1 GCA_014728015.1 Chitinivibrionales bacterium
ACACTCCTCCTTGTATTACGCAACACCAGGTAATGACAATCCCGCATCCTTTTCTGGCGGTCACGAATGCCGCAATGGACTACCGGCCTATTCCGACATTGCCGATAAACTTATTCTGCTTGGTCTGAATGTCGAGATAGATAAACACCCGATATATCCCCGGCGCGGCCTTGCGGTCATCGTTGGTAATGCCGTTCCAGTAGAACACCAGTTTCCGGTTCTCGCCGCCTACCCGGTTCTTGAGCCATGCATCCGGTATGACGTTGTCGTTATTTTCGATGCTGTAGACCAGGTTTCCCACGGCATCAAATACCAGCATGGTCGCCTGCGCGCGAAAATCCGGGTCCACGCTGCTGCTGGGGATAGTGACCTCGGCAACCATAATAGCGCCGCCGTCCCGCTCGGCCCACTGGTAGGCCTTCTGCGGATCGTGGTGCGCAAGCTTTTTCTCCGAGTGCAGAAAGGTCGGGTACATGGGGTTGGGCCCGATATGTATCGGCCCGATGTCCCCCTCGACCCGCACCCGCACTTTCTGGTTGTCCGGGCTGGGAAGGTTCCCGATGTTGTCGCCCAGGACCAGCGTGTCGGTCCGCAGGCTGAGGAAATGATTGCCGTTGAGATCATTCCCGTTGGTCATGTAGAACTCGACAAAGTTGTCTCCCGGCTCGGACAGGTTCTCGATACCGGAGAACATCGAGTCGATCATGACCGTGTCGCCGTTCTCGATATGCCAGACATGGAACATGGCGTAGGGCGACAGTGAGAACGGTATGACTTCGCCGTCATCAGTCCTGATATTCTCGCTGAATGTCACGGTGACCTTGTCGCGGGTCCGGTCGCCCACCGAGTTGACCACCTTGACAACATCCCAAATGACCGGCGGCGCGCTGTCGGCGCATACCACCGATTCCACGCTGTCGGCGTAATCGTCAAACTGGCTGATTGAGAGCGCGGGCTCCCAGCCGGTCTGCGGGACATTCTTCAGCGTGGTCGTGTTTTCCACCAGGTAGAAAATGAAATGCGTGGTATCGGGACTGCCGGGCGCGGGGGCCACGCTGTCTATGGAGAACGTCACGGTACCCTGGCTGTGAGTGTAGCTGAGAAGCACCTGGCTTCCCCGGAAATCCTCGGGAAAGGCAAGCGCGCGGTCGAATTCCAGCTCGATGGCATCCAGGTAGCCGTTGGCATTGAAGTCGCGCGTGTAGGCGTGAAGCAGTTTCGGAAGCGGCGGCTTGATCGTGATCCACACGCTGTCGGCGACCGTGCCGTTGGATGTGTCGACCGCGGTCGCCACCAGAAATCCGGCTTCATCGGTTGAAACGAACGCCGAGGAGTAATAAATCTGGGTCGTGTTGGTGCCCCGCGCGGGTGCGTGGAGCGAGTCGGTGGCGGTCCAGTCTGACGGGATTGTTCCCAGGTAGTTGCCGTAGGCATCATAGCCGACCACGACCAGGGTGGCGGCATCATCAGGCGCCTGCATGGCCAGGCTGTCGACATCGGCGCCGGACAGGTCCTGGATTGCCAGGGAGTCGAGCGGGCCGGCAAGAAGCTTGATGGCCCGGGTGGCGTTCAGACCGTCGAGGTCGGCGGTCAGGCTGTGCAGGCTCCCGTCCTCGGGGACATAGTACAGGACGAACGAAATCGTGTCTATGCCGTTGGTAAAGCATTCTTTCACGCCGTTGCCGGTGCCGCCGCCGACATTGAGGTCGACAGTGGTATCGGACCCGTCGGCGGTGACCGTCACCGTGGGATCGGGCCGCCCGCCCGTGCCGAGATCGTCACTGTAGATTGCAGACCCGGAGCCGTCGCCGGGATAGCACCACGTGCCGGGCACCAGGCCGTTCTCGTTCTTGATACGCACCACCGCCACGATCGGCTCGCCCGCGATGCGTTGATCGGGCGGGGTGAGGATCTCGAACTCGATATCGGTGGGCGCCCCGGGATCGAAATCCACCCACACGGTGTCGGGCGCGATAGCGGCATCCATGCCGAGCGTAACGCGAATCCAGCCCTCGCCGGGGACGGACGGGGAGAATCCGGCGTATTCGTGGGCGCCCTGGGGCGGTCCGGGAACTATCTCGAGCCCCGCGGCTATTTCCCAGTCAGCCTCGATGTCCTCCCACCCGAACCCGTCGTCGCGAAGCGCCTGCACGATCAGGGTGGTGTCGTCATTGGTGGTCAAGCTGAGCGAGTCTATCACGGTGCTGTCCGGCGTCAGTATGCGCAGGTCCGTATAGGAGTAGTGCTTGACACTGACATCGACGTCATCGGTGAGATCCGTGTCAGCAGTCGAGGTGGCGCTGACCTTGGTGTCGCCGGTTGTCGCGCCCTTGCTGATGACCCCTTCGCCGATACTGTTGTCGCCCGCCGCTACCGTGGCATAGCTGTCGTTCCGGCTGTCCCAGGTGTTGCTGGTGGAGTAGCCCACGAAGTTGTCGTATTTGTCGCGGAGAATGGCATACACCGACTGTTCGAGAATGGTCGAAGTGAGTATCACGCGGCTCCGGGGGTTGGCTGTGTTCGGATAATTATCAAGCGCATCCGGATCGCCCTCCAGTACAAGCTTGCTCGCTTCGGCCGGCCTGACAAACACGAGCACGGTATCGGCAAACCGGCTGCCCAGGGAGTCTTGGAGAACGGACAGCACCGTGTAGGTGTGATGCGCGCGTGTGGCCGAGAACGTTGCCGTGTTCCCCGCAGTCGTACTG
>WJMI01000286.1 GCA_014728015.1 Chitinivibrionales bacterium
AAAGGTGCCCAAGGATGAGCAGCTGCCCGGCCTTGATGAACCCGATACGCCGTACCGCCGTAAATGCCGTATGACCTGGGCGGCACTCATCAAGTGTGTGTTCGAGGTCGATCCCCTGAAATGCCCGAAATGTGGCGGCACGATGAAGATAGTATCGTTTATCGACGAAGATACAGTTATCCAGAAGATCCTAAAACACTGCGACCTTTGGAAAGAGCATTCTGCACGTGCCCCGCCGCTGCCGCCGCCCGTTAATACCCCGAGAGAGCTGACCTACGACACTGAGTTCCTGAGCAGTCTGGTCAACTGAATACAGGATATTTTCACTTGAGCCGAAAGCTTTATGCGTGAGCTATGCGCAATGCTTGCTTTTTGGCAGATAAATGCCTATTTTATATAGGTAGGAAACTATAACGCGGTTAATGGCCGATACAAACAACAGCATCTCGTATGTTTGGGTTGCACGGCGCAAAGCAGAAACATTCAGATCCAGGGCGTGGACATGACCTTCCGCAGCGCGCGCAACGCCATCACGCTCGCTCTGGGCGCACCCATGTCCTCGGCGGGGAGCGTGCGTGTACTCGATGGAAGAGGACGAACGCTTGCGGCAGCGAAACTCCCGGCAGGGGCAGTGTCGCACAGCATCCGGCTCGGCCACGTGGCCGCGGGCGTGTTCGTTGTCGTCGCGAAACAGGGGCGAAACGAGCTCGCGCGCAAAACACTGCTCGCCTGGTAAACGCGGTGTCATCATCAGGGACGTTGCTTGCTATATGGCAGAGAAACGCCTATTTTTAGGTACAAGAAAAGGTAAGGTGGTTTGGGAAAGGATCAATTTTATGCCTGCACATTGTGCATCCGTAAAGAAGATTTTAAATTCCAGTCCACCCCGAACAAAAAAAAGGAAATTCCTATCCAGTGAAATTCGAAACTGATGATTGACACTTTGCGCGCATTCGCATCGAGAATTCTGATCCTCCAGGGGATGCTCCTGATCCTGGCCCTGCCCGCAGTTGCCACGGAGCAGAAGGACGCGTTCGACATCTCCGGAGGATTCTCCTACCATGCGCTCAAGGTGGTACACAGCACCTCCTCGCCCTCCCTGGAAATCGTCGACACGACCTACCTCATCGGCGCATGGCTCCAGAGTTTCAGCGGGAATCTCTCGCTGGAGAAGACCCTCGCCAACCGGCTCGAGATCAACGTTGCCCTGAGCGGCGGCCTGTACTACGCCACGCAGGACCTTGTCACGGTATACTTCGTCGAGGACCAGGGAAGGCGGACCTCGACAGGGCTGCGCGGTTCCATCAACTACATCGTCGGCGACCTTGACCGTCCGATCATGGAGGTCAAGGGCGGATATTTCGACTTCGACTACACGAAAGACCTCAAGAACCTTGGCGGATACCTCCTTCGCAGCGACATGTATCCCGGCGTCGTGTATTCGGGTGGGGGCGGCAGCGGATTCTTCGGCCTCGGGTTCCACAGCGACTACATTCCGCGCCTGTCGCACGACCTCATTGTCAACATGGAGATGTACTACCCGATCGGCGACATTTCCTTTGCCTACGTCGCGGACGTTGACATCGGCGATTTCCTGAACGTCGGCGCAGGGGCGGTACTGTACCGGCTCATCCAGCCCGGCGACAACAAAGACTTGACAAGCCCCACGACCGACTTCGGCCTGGACGAAGATGGCGAAAGGGTATACTACACCAAGGCCGGCACCAAGGTCATGGGTCGCTTCTCGTTCGACCCGAAACCGCTTCTGCCCCCAACCGACTTCTTCGCCGAGGACGATCTGCGTCTCTACGCGGAAGCGGCGATCCTCGGTGTGAAGAACTATCCGACCTCGACAAAATCCGACGGGGACGGCACCTACGAGGTCGGATTCGACGATATCACCGAACGCGTTCCGGTCATGGCCGGTATCAACGTCCCGGTGCATCCGCTGGTCGCCAACACCTTTGTGCCTGCCGGACTCGCGCTGTTTCTTATCGCAATCGAGCCTGACGAGGCCCAGGACAATACCTTCCGCGTGGCAAACGATGAATTCGACTCGACGGCCTACAGTTCGCACGACGAGTTCAGGTGGGAGCAGGAAACAGACAGTGTAATGGTCGTTACCACCGACTTTGTACCGCAGGGCTTCGACGTCAAGCCGGCGCGCCCCTTCATCTGGGCGGGTGCGTCGCTGGTGACCGGTATCGGAACATATCTGCTCGAAAAACTGGTCGAGGCGCGGCTCCGGTTCGACGTTGTGTCTATTGAGGTCGAATACTACGGGTCGCCGTACCGGAATGTCAGGTTCCGGCAGCCTGCTGTGAAGCCCATGGAGAAGGGCGACAAGGACGACTGGAAATGGTCGGTCTATGCAAAGAAGTCTTTCGCGGACGATCGACTCGCGTTTTCGCTTCTTGTAGCCTGCGACCAGACCCGCGCACTGGACGCCGGCGGTTTTTTCACCAATGACCTCCAGATCATCGGCTCCAACGAGTGGTACTGGTCGCTGGGATTCGATTTCTCGTTCTAGTACAAGGAAACTGATTTTGATAAACCTGCTGCGCCGCACCAGCATAACCTTGACAACCGCCATTGCGGCCGTTCTGTGCACCGCGTGGTGTGCGCAGGCCGAACTGATCGATCTGGACAAGTTCGACCTGTCTTTGCTGATGTACGCCCGCGCCGAGCAGATCGTGAAATCGGACATTCGTCCCGAGATGGGCTATCCCGACGTGCGCGACATGAACATCCTCGATCGCGGCCTCTACACCGTGGTCGGCGGACGTCTGGGGCTGAGCGCGCTGCTCACGGAGCGTTTTTCGGGGTACGTCTGTTTCGACGGGCACATATGGACACAGCCCGTGGGCGAGTTTCAGCCCAGATCAATCACGGAGGTGACCAGCGGCGGTGTTCACGAGGCCTGGGCACGGGTCGCGTTCGGCGACATCGAGCGCAAGCCGTTTGTCCTGACCGGGGGCTTGTTCAACTATCGCTACGCGACACAGATGCGCGATCTCGGTGAGTACCTGTTCCGCAGCGGCGTGTATCCGGGGTATGTGTTTTCGGGAAGCGAAGGCTACGAACTGCTCGGGCTGTGGCTGAAATCCACTGCCATTCCGAACATGACCCACGAGTTGTTTTTCACCTCCATTATCAACGAAGTCCCCAATTTCGACCTGTCGCCAAGCTACGTGGGGCACGTCAATATCGCCGACGTGGTCACGGTCGGCGCGGGAATCATGTTCAGCCGGCTGATCTCCGTTCGAGAAGAATACACGACGCCTGATTCCGCCATCACGCCAATCGCTAGAGAGTATGTCGAGGGTCACGGCAATGTGCAGTACACGCATCGCGGCATCAAGGTCATGGGCAGGATCGCCATCGATCCCAAACCCCTGTTCAATGCCCGCCTGTTCGGACCGGAGGATCTCAAACTCTATGCCGAGGCGGCCCTTCTCGGTACGAAGAACTATCCGAAGTACTACGAAGAGCCCGCCGAGCGGATCCCGGTCATGTTTGGCTTTCATTTCCCCTGTTTCAAGCTGCTCGATGTCCTCGCGATCGAATTCGAGTACTACGGCACGCAGTACATGAACGACCCGTACAACAACGGCGTGCCCATTCCCGGCATCTCGCGCGGCGAAGAAGCGCCATCGACCGATCTCGAAGACCATCCGGGAGATGCCGACAACTGGAAATGGGCCATCGTCGCTGAGAAAACGATCATCGACCACCTGACCTTCTCGGCGATTGCCGCGCGGGACCATTATCGCATCGAAGACGGCAACGGTTACTATCAACCGCACGAATTGACAGTCATGCCCGGCCAGTGGTACTGGGGACTGGGCCTGAAGGCGAGCTTCTAGATGCAATTGAACCCGATACAAGCGGTCAAACAAAGAACATCGCCGATGCGCACCGGTGTACTCGCGGCAGTCATGTGCGTGGGTTTCTCAGCCGGCGTGGCCACCGCCGAGGGCGATGTCACGTTCGATATCAGCGGCTCGTTCAGCGCCGATATTACGCAGATCGTCAACAGCTCGAATGTTCGGGGTGTCGAGCCGGCCAATTCAGACTGGCTCGACGGGTACCTGCTTCAGACGGTCGATGCAAAGATCGTGATGGCCGCCACGGCGCGCGAGAAGCTGAAAGGAAGCTTCGCGCTTGCCAACGAGGTCAGTTTCGGCCTTCCCGACGACAACGACGTTGCCGCATTGCGCAAGCGGGGTTCTACCACATTTCTGGAAAGTGCCTACCTGAGCTACCTGTGCGGCGACCCGCAGGATTCGAGAGCAGACCTGACCCTCGGCTATTTCTCGTACAACTACTACCCGGACAGCAGGGTCCTGGGCGGATACCTTTTCAAGACCGGTATCCATCCCGGGTATATCATCTCCGGAAACATCGATCCCAAGCTGCGGGGGCTTCTATTCCACGCGCGCATGAGAGAGTTTCTGCATCACAACATCTTTGTGACCACGCCGGAGAACGACCTTTCCCTGACCTACCTTTTCAGGGCGGTCGCGGAGAGTTTCTCCCTTGATGCCGCGTTCATGGCGCATCGCGTGGTGCCGTACTTCGAGGGAAAGACGGACCTTGCCAAGGAAGAAGCCAACCAGTCACCCCTTCTGCACGGGTACAGGGACGAAGACGGCACGCGGATCTGGTACAAGAAATCCGGGTTCAAGCTGGTGGGGCGTCTGACGCTCGATTTCAAGAAGATGCTCGGGCTCAACGAGGAGCGCTTCTCGAGCCAGGCGATGAGACTCTACGCCGAGGCGGCTCTGCTGGGAATCAAGAACTATCCCGGCTACTACGAGCGCATCAGCGAACGCGTACCGGTCATGGCCGGCGTATCGATCCCGACACTCAAACTGCTCGATGTCCTCGCGTTCGAGATCGAGTACTACGGCTCGCCGTTCTATAACAATCCGATCGACGAGCCCAAGCCGTTGTATCTTTTCGAGTATTCGCAGGGCACCGACCTGGCCCCGAGCAACATGATCCATCCGGACACGAGTGACGTGCGCGCCCTGATCGGCGAGCATGGCAAGGGCGACAATATCAGGTGGGCCGTCTACGCCGAGCGGACCTTCGGCAAAAGTTTCAGCGTGGGTCTTCGCGTGGCAAGCGATCACTGGCGCGAACGAAGCGCAGGCTGGTATGAGCCGCTGGAAATGCTGCATGGTCCCGACGAGTGGTACTGGTATCTGAACTTCACCGCCCGGCTTTAGGATCAACATGAGGTGGAACATGCGAAACATCGCCCCGTTTGACAGGACCCGTCGCGGTCTCGCCTTCCTCGGGCTGGCCATCCTGTGTGTTGGCACGGGCGCAGGCGATCGAATATACGCGCAAACCCGCGAGGAAGCGACCATCAGGGTGCACGAGGGGCCGCGGCAGCAGTATATGGGCTTCGGCTTCGGGCTCAACACGAGCATGGTACACGGGCATCACTACAACCTGCTTCCCGAGACCGTGAAGGACTCGATATACCGGCTGCTGTTTGTGGATCTCAACTCGACACATCTCAAGCTCTGGTCTTCGATCACAGCGTGCCATGCCAATCCTGCCGAGCGACACTATTGCGCAGACGACTGGGGACCGATCTTTCAAGAGTACACGACGCGCGCGAGGAAATTCCAGCCCAACCTCGTCTCTCTTCTCGGCCCCGGTGTCGCAACCTGGCTGGGCGAGACCATAACGAATCTGGATGTCTGGGCCGAGTCGTATGCGGAACAGGCCCGCAGCCTCGTCTATGACCATGGGATCCAGATCGACTACTGCGGCATAGCCAACGAGCCGGATAACCACGATGCGCTTCTCGACTACGAAGCACCCATTGTCACCAAGAAGATGCGGGCGGCGTTCGATGCCCTCGGTCTGCAGGATGTGGGTCTGGTCGGGCCGGATATCAGCAGTACCGCATGGAAACCGCGGGAACTGGTCGCAAGGATCATTGAGGACGAGGATGCCCTCAACGCGCTGGACGTATTCACCACGCACTCTTACAACAGCGCCATCTCTGTCGAGATGGAAGCCCTTGTCGACACGTTCATTCTCAGCGGCGAAAAACAGTATTGGCAGACCGAGGCATCAGAGTTCTTTGCAGAGGTTGAGGGCAATGCCGAACAGGCAAGCTCAATCACGGCACGTCTGTACTCAGACATGAACCGGCTGTGCCAGGTGTGGTTCTTCCATCTCGGCATTGCCGGAGTCGGTGACGAGTGGGCGGAGTGGTGGGCCAATCGCAACGCCCTGCACCTGATTCTCTACCGCGAGAAGTACCAGGATATCATGATACTCACCAAGTTCTACTACTTTGTTCAGTTCAACCGCACGTTCGAATACGGGTGCCGCATGCGCAAGGCAGTCTCCAACCTCATGGATGTCAACCCCACCAAGTACTGGCGGCGTGAAGACACCACCATGACCTACGCGTTCGGGGATAAGTGCCCGCTCTACCTTACCGCGGGTGTCAACGAGGATTCGAGCTGGGCGATCGGGCTGGTGAACTACACGGGAAGCCGCAAGACGCCGCTCACAACCCTGCGGCCAAAGATGACCTACGACGTCAATGTGATCGTTGAAGAACTCGAAGATTACCCGGATCCTATCGTTTTCAACGTAACCCGCAACAACGCAGTTCCTCCGTACATCCACCCCGCAGGGACCCTGACCATGACCAATGGCCGACTGCGGGTCGATTCCCTTGCCCAGCACGATCAGCTGCTTCTGCGGTCTCCCCCGGGCATTATGGCCCCGGGGAAACCGGATATCGAGGCAAGTGTGCGCGATCCCATATCCCGCCGAGGATACGGTGGCACCGGGCTGCGGGTCGCGCGGTCACCGGGATCGGCAACGAGCCGAACGAATATCCGGTTCACGGTCCCCGAAGGGCACTCCCCCGGCCATCCAACCACGGTCGCGGTGTTTGATCCGCACGGTGCGAAGATCCATACCCTGCTGCGCGATCACCGCAGACCGGGAATCCACACGATATCCTGGGATGAAAGACTTCCGTCGGGGAAGCGTCTCGCCGCCGGTGCCTATGTTCTGAGCGTTCAGACAGGTTCCCGTCGCGTCAGCACCAGGCTGATGGTGACGCGGTAGGTTCCGCGCGACGAGCAGGATCCCACGCCAGGCCTGTCCTGACCGGTTGCGAATCACCGGCCTCCCCTTGCCGAAGCCCCGGAGCATCGACCAAACTGCTCGGTGCGATTCTGCGCCGAGCAAACCATTGCCCTGTAACAGTTTACTGTGAAACGAGGCATGTCGCATGCTCACCCCTTCTTCTTTCCCGCCGGCTCCGGCGCGCGGCCGGCAAAGAGCGCTTCGCAGCTCCGTCCCGGGGCGATCTCGGCTATTGCGTTGAGGAGGTTTCCGACGCTCACCGGTTTTCTGAGTAAAAGGTCGAACGGCGGATTGTCTTCATCGAACCCGAGCTCCGCGCCGGCAGTGCCGGACACGGCAACGAAACAGATTCGACCGAGGGCATCATCGAGCAGAAGGAATTCTCTTAGCTGGAGGCCGTCGAAACGCGGCATCGTGATATCGGCGACTATCAAGCACGGTTCGCGCTTGATAATGTGTATCAGGGCCTCAACGCCGTCGCGGGCGGGAATGACATCCACGCCGGGAAAGCCTGTCTCGAACACTTCACAGTAAACTCCAAGCAAATGCTCGTGGTCTTCAGCAATAACGATGCACGGTTTTCTGGCAGGTTTAGCGGGGGCCAACGGCTGGGCCGGGGTCTGAGCGGGGGAGGCCTGCCGCACCGGCGAGCGCTTCCGCGCAGTGCCCGAGCGGAACCACTCCCGGACCGCGTCCAGCTCAAATCGCCACTGGTTGCCCACTTTGAATGCGGGAATAATGCCGTCTATCGCCCACTGGTGCACCGTGCGCCGGTGAATCTTGAGATATCCCGCAACGTCGTCAAGGGTCATTATAGGTGATATGCCCTCGGGTTCCATCATCCGCCCCCTCGCAATGATGCGCATGCAGCGCTAACACTTTCATAGCAATTATACGAAAGTCCCGGTCGCGCGTCAATGGGGAATGGCAGCGTATTCCATGGCGTTGCACGGAGTGCTATGGTATGGTGGCGTAACCAATGCAGGAATAGCTCAAATGTTTCTTGCATTGCTATGTGATTGCATGTAAATTAATCCAACCGCGAGGTAATTCATGTTATATGTACACGAAGGGCGTCCTGTGGCAGGAGCCGGGCCGCGCCAGTGCGGGCCATGGGCAGAAGCGGTTCCGTTACGAGGCGGGCGCCGTGCGCCGGAGGGTGCTCGTCACTTGGGTCGTTGAAAAGGCGATGTATTGCACACCAACACACGAGGCATGCGTAGTGCAGCCGCTCGAAGCCGCGGAAAATGGAGTCGCATGGGGCGCCAAGGGGCGGGTTGCCGCGCCCGAAACTGCAGGTAAGTCCGCTCAAAGCACTTTGAATTACACAAGAAATGCCGGGTAAACACACTCGAATGGCCAAATATTCGCAATGGAAAGCAAGATTACGGGGTGGGATGGCACAGCGTATCAGGCCGGAAAGGTGCCTGTATTTAGTGCGGCCGGGAGGCGCGGCTACTCTGACGCCGCTCGTAGCTGCCCATAAGGGGCTGGTAATCGTTCAGAAATGGCAGGTATGCGCCCGGAAATGACAGTGTATCATGCCGGACAGGTGTGCGT
>WJMI01000287.1 GCA_014728015.1 Chitinivibrionales bacterium
CATATGAACTCACAAGAGATTATGGCCCAAATCCAGGGTGTCATCGACGACGCGAAAACTGCTGTCCTGGCAACATCCGATGCGCAGGGAAGACCGCATGTTCGCTGGGTAACGCCGGCCATTCTCAAAGGCCATCCCGCATCGGTGTTCATGGTCACCTCCCCCGCCTTCGCGAAAGCGCATGATGTCAAGGACAACCCGAAGGTCGAATGGATGTTTCAGACACGGGCCCTGGACAAAGTGATCAACGCGCGAGGCACGGTCGCGCTGCTCGATAGTCCGTCCGTGCAATCGGAGGTGCTCGAGGCGGTTGGGCCGCGCCTGAGGACATTCTGGCACATTGCGAACGATCAGCACGCAATGGTGGTCCTGGAGACAGTCATTGAAGAAGCGACGTTTTTTGTTCCGGCCAAAGGAACAAAGGAGACTGTTTCATTCGCGAAGAAGTAACCATGGCAACGCGTGCAAGGAAAACACCGTCCCCCGACTACCGAAGTCTCCTCGAGACCATGCTGCTCATTCGGCGCTTTGAGGAACGCGCGTCGCAAGCGTACGGCCTTCGGAAAATCGGCGGGTTCCTGCACCTGTATATCGGGCAGGAAGCCGTAGCGACGGGCGCAATCGCCACGCTTGACCTTGCGAAAGACTACGTGGTAACCGCTTATCGCGACCACGGCCATGCCGTTGCTTGCGGCCTGGACACCAGCTCGCTCATGGCCGAGCTGTTCGGCAAAGCCACCGGGTGTTCGCGGGGAAAGGGCGGTTCAATGCATTTCTTCAATGCCGAGAAACACATGCTTGGGGGAAACGGTATCGTGGGAAGCCAGATTCCCGTGGCGACCGGGGTTGCGCTGAAAATCAAGTACAAGAAAGAGGGCGGCGTTGTCCTGTGTTTCTTCGGTGACGGCGCGATACATCAGGGCTCGTTCCATGAGAGCCTTAACATGGCAAGAATCTGGAACCTGCCGATTGTGTATATATGCGAAAACAACCAGTACGGGATGGGGACCGATTACCGTCGCGTGTCGGCCGTGGCCGATTTCTCGGTGATGGGCGGCTCATACGGCATCCCCGGAAAACAGGTAAACGGCATGGACGTACTCGAAGTCTACCATGAAGTCGATGCGGCCGTGTCTCTTGCCCGGGCCGAGGGCATGCCGGGTTTCCTGGAAATCCGGACCTACCGGTACCGGGGCCACTCCATGAGCGATCCCGCGAAGTATCGTACCAAGGATGAGGTCGCATCGTACAAGGAGCAGGATCCCATTCTTCTGTTGAAGGATACTGCGTTGCGGGAGAAGCGTATTACCGATGAGGAATACACGGCCATGGATGCGCAGGCCAAGAAACAGGCCGAGGATGCCGTGCAGTTCGCGGAGAGCAGCCCGGACCCGTCGGTTGATTCGCTGTACGAAGATGTACTGGCGTGAGTCCATGCCCCGCGGTGAAATGACAAACAAGAACACGAGCAGAATACAATGCCCGAAATAACCTATCGCGAAGCTGTCCGTCAGGCCATGGATGAAGAGATGGCCCGCGACGGTAACGTTGTTCTGCTCGGCGAGGAGGTCGCGCAGTACGACGGCGCGTACAAAGTGAGCCAGGGGCTTCTGGCGAAGTACGGTCCAGAACGTGTCATCGACACGCCAATTTCCGAAGAGGGATTCACCGGGATCGGCATCGGCGCGGCCGTGGCGGGTTTGCGGCCGATTGTCGAATGGATGACATTCAACTTCTCGCTCATGGCAATCGACCAGATTTATAACAATGCGGCGAAAACCCGCTACATGTCGGGCGGACAAATCTCGATACCCGTCGTTTTCAGGGGCCCCAACGGGCCGGCTGAATACTTGGGCTCGCAGCACTCCCAGGCGCTCCAGGCCATATACACGCACGTGCCCGGCCTCAAAGTCGTGGCGCCGTCAACGCCCTACGATGCCAAGGGACTGCTCAAGACAGCCATCCGTGACGACAATCCGGTGATCGTGCTCGAGGGCGAGCTCATGTATGCGTGGAAAGGCGAGGTGCCCGATGAGGAATATACGGTACCGTTCGGCCAGGGAACAATCAGACGCGGGGGCGGCGACATTACCCTGGTCGGTTTCTCCAAGCCCATGAGGACCATTGTCCAGGCGGCGGAGGCGCTCGCGCGGGACGGTATCGATGCCGAGGTACTGGACCTGAGGTCGCTGCGCCCGCTGGATGAGGAACTCGTTTACGGATCGGTACGCAAGACGAACCGGTGCATTGTCGTCGACGAGGCCTGGCCGGCGGCCAGCGTGGGCTCGTATATCGCGTGGCTCGTATCCAGAAACTGTTTCGACCATCTCGATGCCCCGGTCGAGCTCGTGTCCGGCGAGGACGTGCCCATGCCGTACAATCACCAACTGGAGCTTGCCGCTCAGCCCTCGGTCGATACGATCGCGGGGGCGGCGCGGCGCGCACTTTACAAGTAGGAGCCCGCTATGGCCGAAAAACTCGTTATGCTCGCTCTGTCGCCCACCATGGAAACCGGCACTATCGCGAAATGGACGAAAAACGAGGGCGATACAGTGGCATCCGGCGATGTTGTCTGCGAGGTGGAAACCGACAAGGCCACCATGGAATACGAAAGCACCGCCGACGGGACCCTGCTCAAGGTGATCGTTGGATCGGGCGGGCAGGTGAAGGTCGGTGATCCCATCGCGATTGTCGGTGAAGAAGGCGAAGACATCTCTCAGCTCCTGTCGCAGGTCGCATCCGCGTCGGCAGCAGCGTCTCCAAAGCCCGCCTCTGCTCCTTCAGAGGATTCTGCGGCCGGGCCCGCAACAAACCCCCCGCCAGAAAGTATTCCCGCGGGGCCATCCGCACAACGCCCGGCGCCACAAGCCCCGGAGGCATCCGCGGCGCCCGGCGGGGTTCTTGCTTCGCCGTTGGCCCGGCGTCTGGCTCGGGAGAAGGGCATTGATTTGCGGAGTGTTCGCGGCAGCGGCCCCGGCGGGCGCATTGTCAAGCGCGACCTGGAAACGGCGCCGGCAGGTGTTTCTCCTGTCCCGGCCGCCGGCCGCGGGGGCGGGCACATCATTCCCGTGTCTGAAAAACGAAAAGCCATTGCGGCCCGCCTGACCGGTTCGTTTCAATTCGCGCCGCACTACTACCTCAAGACAGCGGTCGATGCCGGAACACTTCTCGAAGAGCGCCGCAGAGTGAACGCGGCAGCATCCGAGAAAGTCGGCCTGAACGCGTTTCTCATGAAGTTCGTTGCCGAAGCGCTGAAGCGCCACCCGATGGTCAACGCCTCATGGCGGGGCGAAAGCATTGTCCAGCACGCACGCATCGACATCGCGCTTGCGGTCGCGCAGCCTGACGGTCTCATCACGCCCGTCGTGCGGGACTGCGCAAGCAAGGGCATTGTCCAGATAGACGGCGAGCTCAAAGTCCTTGTCGAACGGGCGCGGACCAACAAGCTCACGCCCGAGGAATACTCCGGAAGCACATTTACTATCAGCAATCTGGGCACGTTTGGTGTCCGCGAGTTCACCGCAATAATCAACCCGCCGGAGTCGGCGATTCTGGCGGTGGGCGAAATATCGAAGCAGGCGGTGGTTGAAGAAGGCGATCGCATATCTATCAGACCGCTGATGACACTTACGCTGTCGTGTGACCACCGTATTCTGGACGGCGCGGTGAGCGCGGCGTTTATGCAGACCGTGAAAAGTATGATCGAGGATCCGATTAACCTTGTACTGTAAACCGGAAGCGCCCCGAGCTTCCGCGCGTATGGTGCAGCCTTCTTTGATCGCAAGCAAAAGGAAAGGAGTCTCTGATGCCTTCCACGTCCTACGATCTCGTGGTAATCGGCGCCGGGCCCGGCGGGTATGTCGGCGCAATACGGGCCTCGCAGCTCGGCATGAACGTCGCCTGCATTGAAAGAGACAAGCCGGGCGGCGTGTGCCTCAACATCGGATGCATTCCGTCCAAAGCCCTGATCCATCAGGCGGAGCTGTTCCGCGCCGCGGACGGACTTGCCGATATGGGCGTGGCTGTCGACACCAGAAAATTCAGCTACGAATCCGTGTTCAAGAAGTCGCGTCAGGCTTCGGACACGCTGTCAAAGGGCGTTGCGTTTCTGCTCAAGAAAAACAAGATCAAGTTGATCAAGGCATCCGCGAGCGTGTCCAAGCCCGGCGAACTGAAACTCGACAACGGCGACACGCTGGCGGCAAAAAACATCCTGGTCGCGACAGGATCATCGCCGCGGGCAATACCGGGCTTTGAATTCGACGGGAAACAGGTGCTGTCGTCCGACCACGCGCTCATGCTGACAAAGCTCCCGAAATCCATGCTGATTCTCGGCGGCGGCGCAATCGGTGCGGAATTTGCCCATATTATGAACGCGTTCGGCGTGGAAGTCCATCTCGTTGAGATGCTCGATCATATCCTGCCTCTCGAAGATACCGAAATCGTGAAAGTGCTTCAGAGGAGTTTCTCCAAGCGTGGTATCACGCTGTACGAAGGCACCAAGGCTT
Source organism: Chitinivibrionales bacterium (assembly GCA_014728015.1). Taxonomy (GTDB): domain Bacteria; phylum Fibrobacterota; class Chitinivibrionia; order Chitinivibrionales; family WJMI01; genus WJMI01. The sequence goes on from WJMI01000287.1 coordinate 4,509, forward strand.
CGTCGCTCAAGAAAACGAAGGCCGAATGCACAGTCGAACTCGAGACCAAAGACGGCAACAAGCAGAGTGTTTCGGCCGAGCAGGTACTGGTGGTTGTCGGGCGCGCGCCCAATACGAAAGACATCGGGCTCGAGAAGATCGGCGTCGAGATTGAAAGGGGTTTCGTGAAAGCGGGCGACTACTACCAGACCGCGGCCAACGGCGTGTTCGCTGTCGGCGATATCGTGGCATCACCCATGCTGGCGCATGTGGCATCCAAGGAAGCTGAAATCGCTGTTGAATTCATGGCCGGACATACACCGGCGCACACCCGGCTCGATCCCAATGCCGTTCCCGGCGCAGTCTACTGCGAGCCGCAGGTGGCAAGCTTCGGCTACTCCGAAGAGAAAGCGAAGGAAGCCGGGATTACCTGCGAGACCGCAACGTTCCCTTATCGCGGCGCGGGCAAGTCGGTCGCGGTCGGCAAATCCGAAGGAATGGTCAAGATCGTATACGATCCCGAGGTCAAGGAGATCCTCGGCGCGCATATCGTGGGCGCCGATGCCACCGAACTGATACACGAGATACTGCTCGCCAAGTCCGCGGAGCTTCTCCCCGAGGATATCGCGACCATGGTGCACGCGCACCCGACCATGTCGGAAAGCATCATGGAGGCCATGCGGGCGGTCGAGGGATGGGCGATTCACATCTGATCGCGGATTTCCTTCTACCGTCTCTTTCTCGGTGAAGCCAGCGATCCGCGGTCCAGGAGCTTGGGGACATTCCTGATATTTCCCCGGCGGTCCGCTTTCACCGGCATGTCACCGATAAATACATGCGCGGCGGAGTAACCGAGATCGCCGAACCCGAAATCCATGGTGGAAACAGGTGTCAGGAAAAACTCCAGGTGATTGTCAAAGCTTATCAGCGTGATGTCCTCGGGCACGCGCGTGCCCACTCTGGACAGCCAGTAGTAATAATTGTGGGCGAGCCACTGGTTGACAGCGACAAGCGCGGTCACCTTGGGTGGTGACACCAGCGAGCCCAGTGAGGGTACCGTTTCGAGAAGAGCATTGCGCAGCATACTCTCCCGCTCTTCATCCGGTGCCGACGGATGTTCCCGCTCAATTTTTTTGGACAGCCGCGCTTCATGCCACGCAATCGTATTCTGGTTTTCCGCCCCGTGAAGCCAGAGCAGCTCTTCCTGACGGTAGGTCACAATGGATGGCGCAAGCGGATGTTCCGCGGCAAACTGCCGCACCAGCGCGACCCTGTCGTCGGGCCAGGGGAAGTGGCGATAGCGGACATTGGTCAGCACGCCTATCGAACGATGGCCCAGATCACAGAGCGCGGTGACCGCATCCCTGACCGCCTGGGTCTGGTTCCAGCAGCACCGGTAAAACGTGCGGGTCCCCGTGCTCCGGCGGTCGATGTCCGGCCATGAGTCATCGTGATCGAACCATAGAATGGGTTTGCCATACGTACCCAGCCATTGGACCCACTGCGCCAGATCAGGAAACTTGTTATACTGGTTTGACAGCATCAGGGTACCGCGGTACCGATCGCCAAGGTCATCGATAATCTTCTTGACAGCCTTGTCCCCGGGCGCGGCGGCATCAGCCATGTACAAATCGCCGCGTTCCACCGTTGCGTTGGCCGTGGCAATACCATACCGATCCAGCTCGGAACCCAGCGTCAGGAAAAACGGCCTGAGATGCCCGTTCTCGCAATACCTGACCCATCCCTCCCGGCTGGCCGAAAGCACGAATACGACCGGACGGAGTCTCAGCGCGGATGCCATCGATACCGGCGGGTGCGCCATTCTGCGTTCCGGGCCGACAATCCAGCGGTTGCCCTTTTTGTGCGCCAGGTCCTGTTTGCGCAGAAGCTCGAACGCTTCGCATACAGCACATCGGGAAACATGCGTGCTGAGAGTGAAATACTCTATCTTGGGAAGGCGCTGACCGCGGCGATAGTGCCCTTCGGATATCTTGAGCTTGATATCTTCGAACAGCTTATGCGACGAGCTATCCTCGTCAACCGAACCTTCCTGGCGCCCCGCCACCACCGGGCGGCTTCCCTGCGTAACCTTGAGCACTCCCTTATCGCGAAGCACATGTATGGCCTTCAGCATGGTAACGGGTGAAACAGAATATTTTTTGGAGAGCACGTGAAGGGCCGGGAGCCGGGCGGCGGTTGTCGCGCCAATATCTTCCTCAAGCTTCCTGGCGGTTGTCAGATGCAGTGGTTGTTTCCGACGGTGTTTTGACATGCCGGGACCCGCCTCTCAATAGCAATCAGTATAAAACTCTAGTACTAGTACGCAACCAATATACATCTATGTTTGGGCCGAGTAGACCACGGGAACTTCCCCCGCAGCCGCTCACGGAACCGTGCGTGAACCTCTCGATTCAGGTGGCATAAGGACGGAGTTATGTTTTTATATTAAGAGCGTCTTCCAGCGCACAAACCACTTTCCAGACGGTGGGTACCGCTCAAGCGGTATCGAACCTTTTTCTCACCGCAAACAAGAGGAAACACGTGCAAGCCAGCGAAACGCGATCCGTTCGCCTCCCTCCCCACACGAAGGAGTACATCTCTGATGTCTCATTTTATGTGGCCCGTCATGAGACAAAAGCCGGCACGCATATGCAGCGAAGTCTGGAGTATGCGCATGTGCATCGCGGCGTGGAGCTCGGAGCGGTGCTGTCGGGCACCGGCATAGTCTATCTGGAGGACCGTCGCTATCCCATCGAACCCGGTGACGTGTATTTCGTTGACGGCATGATGGATCACGAAACAGCGGGCGATGCCGTGAGCTTCATCATCATGATAACCTCGAGTGAATCGCTGGTCGACATCCATGGCGACACACGCGGGCTCCTTCTTTTGCAGCCCTTCACCGCGCTTCGAAGCGGCGTGTCGCCGGTCTTGAAAAACCGTCGGGACTTGGTCGCGCAGCTCGAAGATGTACTGTCTTTGTCGCAGACGGGAAGTCCGCACGATCGGCTGGCGGCGTGGATCAGGACGGGACTGGTTCTCGTGGAGATCGCGCGCTCCGTGTCAGCGCACCTCACGCGCACATACGATCCCGCCTGGATGAAGGACAACGAGCTTGTCACGCGAGCCGTGCAATATATCAACCTGAATTTCGGGAAGCAATTCTCCCTGGCCGACATGGCCCGAGCCCTGAACGTGAGCGGCTCGCGGCTGTCCCACCTGTTCAAGGAGTATACCCGCATCTCTCCCATGGAATACCGGACGCAGGTGCGTATGGCCCACGCGGTGTACCGTGTCAAGAGCACCGATGACAAACTCACGGGCATTGCGGCGGACTGCGGAATCGCGAATATGTCCCTGTTTCACCGTCTGTTCAGGCGCTACCACGGCGGGACCCCGGCAGCCATGCGCCGGCGGCGCCGGACCCCCTGAGAAGCGGCATCATACGAGCCGTCGATGGCTCCGTCGCGGTGGACCGATGGATCCGCGGTCGAGAAAGGTCGGCGGGCGATAGACATTGCCCCACCGGTCGGTCTTAACAGGTACGTCGCCGAGAAATATGTGCGCTGAAGCATAACCGACATCAGCGAGCGCCATGACCACCGTGGAAACGGATGTCGGTCGCAGCAGGAGGAAGTTGTCGAACCCGACTATTGAGATATCCTGTGGAATGGTCAAGCCTACCGCGCGCAACCACATGGCATAGTTGACCGCGAGCCACTGATTGGGCGCGACAATCGCCGTGTTCCTGCCCGAGATCATGGCCCGCATGGACGGGAACTGGTCAAGAAGAGTATCCCTGAGTTTTGCCCGCAGAGCGCCGGAAAGCTGCCAGCGGATATTGCGATGAAAGGCGAAGGCGGGAGGCTGACTTCCGAGTTCTGACTTCTATTCCCCGCTTCTCCACGAAACTCCATGCCCCTCCTCTCCCTCCAGAACATCACCAAAGACTTCCCCGGAGTGCGCGCGCTGAGCGATGTATCGCTTGACGTGCAGGCCGGTGAGGTGCACGCTCTGGTCGGAGAGAACGGCGCCGGCAAATCCACGCTCATAAAGATTATCGCGGGCGTATGGACGCACGGCTCCTATGACGGCCGCATGCTGCTCGACGGATGCGAGGTCAGCTTTCACTCGGTCCGGGAGAGCGAGAATTCCGAGATCCGGATCATTCACCAGGAGCTGTCACTGGTCAACCAGATGACCGTGGCGGAGAATATCTTTCTCGGCGACGAGCCCCGGCGCCTGGGATGCATTGACTATACAGCCATGCGGCGGGGAGCGCAGCAGGCCCTCGCCACATTGCATTCTTCGGTGCGGCCCGACCAGCGTGTTGCAGAGCTTACCATCGGCGAGCAGCAGATCGTGGAGATAGCGAAGGCCCTGTCCAAACGGGCGCGCGTGCTCGTGCTCGATGAACCCACGGCAGCACTTCCGGAGAAAGATGTTGAAAACCTGCTCTCCCTCATCCGCGATCTCCGCGCGCAGGGCCTGGGCATCGTCTATATATCGCACAAGCTTAATGAAGTGTTCGATATTGCGGACACGGTGACGGTCCTCAGAAACGGCACCCGCGTTTCCCAGTATACCCGTGAGGGTTTCGATGCGCGACAGATCGTGCGGGACATGATAGGGCGTTCGCTTGAGACCGTATTTCCCGAGCTAAAGCCGCCGCAGGCGCAATCACTGCTCTTACTCGACCATGTTACGCTCCCCCACCCTGACTACCCGGACAAGGACATTCTCAGCGACGTTTCCCTGTCCTGCAGCACGGGCGAGGTCGTTGGTATTGCGGGGCTGCGGGGTTCCGGACGTACCGCGCTGCTGAGTCTCCTGTTCGGAGTGTTCAAGGGAGCGCATCGTGGACAGGTACGCTATGGCGATGCGGCATATCGCCCGGCGTCGCCCGCGGATGCCATCCGGCGTGGTATCGCGCTGGTCACCGAAGATCGAAAACGCTACGGGCTTATCAGCACGGCCGACGTGCGCGAGAACTTGTGCATAGCATCGCTTCGCCAGTTCTGCACGCACGGTGTCATCGATCACGCGCGGACCAATGCCGGCTGCGCCCGGTATGTCGAACAGCTCAATATTAAAACGCCTTCTATCGAGTTTCCCGCGCAGAACCTTTCCGGCGGCAATCAGCAGAAGGTCATCCTGGGACGGTTCCTCATGAACCAGCCAAAGCTTCTGCTCCTCGACGATCCCACGCGCGGTATCGATGTCGGCGCAAAGTACGAGATTTATCGCTTCATACATACCCTCGCGCAGCAGGGTATGGGGATCATCTTTGTATCATCGGAGCTTCCCGAAGTGCTCGGAGTATGTCATAAAATCGTGGTTCTCCATTCAGGAAAAATGCGCACCGAATTCGGGCACGGCGAGAAAACCGAAGAAGAGGTCCTCGCCCTGGCAGCAGGGGTGTGATGGGACCCAACCCACGGAGTCGCGGAGGTACAGAAAAGCGGGCACCGAGGTAGCTCCGGCAGACCAAAGTTCACGCTGTGTCTCCGTGGCAAACCAGTAAGCGGGAAGAGGAATAGATGGGATCACAGATCGCGAAATTATGGAATGCGCTCGATAAGCGGGTGGTGTTTACGCTGTCCCTTATCGCGGCGATATGGATCGTCTTTAACATCCTGTCGGGCGGATACATACTCCGCGCCGAGAACATGGCCAACCTGTTCCGCCAGGTGACTGTTGTCGCCGTACTCGCCTGCGGCATGACACTGATAATCGTCTCCGGCCATATCGACCTGTCAGTTGGCTCGGCACTGGGGATGTTCGGCGCCGTTTGCGCCGCCATGGTAACCAATCTTGATATCGACCCGCATTTCAGTGTTGCCACCGTGCTCCTTCTGGGATTCGCTGTCGGGTGCGTGCACGGCTCGCTCGTGCATTTTTTCAATATCCCGGCGTTCGTCGTGACCCTCGGCGGCCTCATCGCCTACCGCGGGGTCACCCAATACGTTGCCCGTCAAAGCATACCCATCCGCGTGGAATGGATAAAGGCAATCGCCCAGGAATCGGTACCGCACTGGTTCAGCATCGGGCTGATGGTTGTCGTGCTCGCGGTCCTGGCTCTCAGTATCGTCCAAACCCGCAAACGACATACCAGGGCCCAGCTCGAGGTCAATCCGGTATGGATCGATGTGGTGAAATACCTGCTCACCGCTGGATTGATAATTGCATTTATCGCGGTAATGCTTCAGGGCGAAGGTGTACCCGTGCAGGTGGTCATTCTCCTGGCAGTCGCGACGATTATCAGCCTTGCCACACGGCTCACACCATTCGGTCACTACGTGTACGCGGTGGGCGGCAATCGCCAGGCGGCGCACTACTCGGGCATTTCAATAGCGCGCAATACCATCGGCATATTCGGCCTGATGGGTTTCCTCTCCGCGCTCGCGGGGATCATCACGGTATCCGAGCTCAGCTCTGCCGCGCCCGATATCGGCGATCTCAAAGAGCTCGAGACCATTGCCGCATGTGTTATCGGTGGTACCAGCCTTATGGGTGGAAGCGGCACCATCGGCATGTCGGTGCTCGGCGCCCTGATCATGGCCTCTATCAAGAACGGCATGTCCATGATGGGCATCGTGGCACAAATGCAGAAGGTCATTCTCGGGTCGGTCCTGGTGATCGCAGTCGCCCTCGACCAGTGGTCGAGAAAAGCCCGCAGGTGAACCTGACCGGGCTGCTTCGAAATCCCCTCAGGTGGCCCTATCGGTATTGATACGGCGCAATACCGAGTGAATCGGCCGCGTTCTGGAGCCGCGGGTCAAGTGTAGCAAGCGGGGCGGCCAGTGCTCTTGCGAGAATGCAATACAGGCCATCACGGACGGTGATGTTGTTCTTGCAGGCCATGCACAATGCGCGTTCAACCAAGCGCCCGCAGCTATTATGGACACTGTATGCATAAATAATGCAACAGATATGAGCTTTCGGCCCGTACTTGCAGCATGATCACTACAGGCGGAAGGGACCGGGCCCATTGCGGTTCGTTCCCATCTGTTCCACGTCCCGCATTCTCTCCTCTTCTCCCCCCTTTTCTTTTCAGCCACACTTCGCAGGGGTTATCTTTCACACCTTGAGCATTCCGCCGCCCGCGCAGGTGGCACGATAAACCACACACTCCGCAATGCGATTCGAAGGGAGTCTAGCGATGAATATCGAGTTCCGGAAAGACTGCGACTTTGCTTTGCTTGTCCCCACCAGCATGGGCGTGCGGCTGACCCCGGTAAACGGTCAGCCCGTGCACTGCAGCCAGAGCTTTGTCATGCAGGTAACGAGTGCAGAGACCAATGTGGCGAGCGTATCGTCCTACCTGGGCCTTCCGGTGAAAGTTCTGACGACCTTTGTCAAGGGAAGCCCGATAGCACGCATGATAAAAGACAACCTGGCCGGACGTCACATGGTCTATGAGGGGGTCGAAGTGGATCAGGGCGGGCCCTGGGGGTACCGCCATCAGTTCAATATCGCCGACAGCGGCACCGGATCACGCGGGCCGCGTGTACACAACGATCGCGCCGGCGAGGTGGGACGCACGCTCAATGTCAAGGATTTCGATCTCGAGCGGATATTCGGCAAGGAAGGTGTTCAGGTGGTGCACCTGTCCGGCCTCATCGGCGCGCTGTCGCCCGAGACCGGTACGTTCTGCCTCGAAATCGCCCGGGCCGCCAAGAAGCACGGCACGCGCATTTCTTTCGATCTCAACCACCGGGCATCATTCTGGAAGAGGCGTGAAAAAGAACTGCACGACATTTTCGCGGAAATAGCCGGCATTTCAGACATCCTGGTCGGCAACGAAGAGGATTTCCAGCTCTGCCTCGGCATCGAAGGGCCCGAGGCGGGCGGCAAAGACCTCGCCGCAAAAATCGAAAGCTTCAAGGGTATGATCGACAGCGCGAAGAAAGCCTATCCCAACGCACAGGTTTTTGCCACTACCCTCCGCCAAGTCGTGAGCGCCAACCATCACTTGTGGGGAGCGATCATGCGCGCCGGCGACCAGTGGCACGTAGTTGAACCGCGCGACATCACCGTGCTTGACCGCATCGGCGGCGGCGACGGGTTCGTGGGCGGCATGGTATATGCGATTCTGAGAGGATGGGAACCGGAGAAATGGGTGCAGTTCGGCTGGGCGACCGGCGCCCTGGCCACCACACATCTCACCGACTACGGGCAGCCTTCCAACGAAGACCAGGTCTGGAGCATTTGGGAAGGTAACGCGCGGGTGAAGCGGTAGCACGCGCGGGAGTACTCCCCTCAGGGCTACATCTCGTATAGTCTCTCATCCCGGTGAGGCGGGCGTTTCTTCGCGACCGAGCCCTTCTTGCCGTCAAGTACAAACGGCATTTCATCGCCTTCGAGCGCATCGCCCATGCTCTCTTCGATAGCCTCAGGATCTTCCCCAGCCTCCATCCGGCTGAGTGCCTCTTCGATATTGTCCTGGTACCGGAGCCCGGTCATGTCGGAGAGCTTGCGCATGAGCTTTGCCGCCTGACGAGGATCATCTTCGTTGAGGTTTTCGGCCTCGCCGGCAAGCGACTCCATAGCGCCCATCATTTTGGACTCGTCGATTGGAAGATTGTCGAGATCGTCGCCCTTCTCTTCCGCTTTGCCTGTTACCGCAAAGAGCGACACTCGCCGGCGAAGCGTGTCCTTTTTGCATGACGGGCACAAGGGCGTCTTCTCGGTGTTCACACCACGCGAGAAAAAGCTGTATATCGTGTTACACTTCGGGCAATAGAACTCGTAGATAGGCATAGAAATATTCTCCAGGTCGGAAACTCGTCCCAGCTTTGAAAAATATGTTTCGGACCAATGCCTCCCCCTCTGCGTCTGTTGCACTGGAATTCGCGGCCTCCAGCGCCTCGTTCTTTCGGACCTGGTAGCGAATCATCGTGAGATACCTGTCGGGATCTCCCGCGAACAGCATGCCGGCTATAACAACTAGAGTTTCGCGGCCAAATGCCTGGCCCACGCCTTGATCGCATTCCAATCGCGGCCGTCTTTCATGTCAGCCGCGATTTTGCCGGACATGAACTTCAGAAAAGGATTCAGCCGCTCGAAATCAGATCCCTGGGTCTTAATCGCTCCGCCAAACATGGCCGTGGCCAGCGGGTTTGCATCAGGCACAAGCCCGCTAATGCTGTCGACACGTTTGCGCGCGCTGTTTACGTTCTCATCGGTGGGTTCATTCATGTAGCCGCACACGAGAAACCACGCAACCTTCTTCGAAGCGAGCTTCTTTGCATTGCGCCGCATGAACTTCCTAAAGGGACCGTTGAGCATGCCTATCATGACCGGCGTCCCGGCCACAACCGCATCGAAATCGTCAATGCTCTTTGCTTCATCAACACGGGCGACTTCGACCGCATGGCCGCCGGCTCTCAGCTCCGCGCCGATAGCTTCGGCCACCTCCCGGGTCGTGCCGGTCATGGTACCGAACGTCACCAGTACTTTCGAACTCATGGGAAAAGTCCTTTAAGCAACTGCATCCGAGTGCCTGCCAGTTCGCCGTCAATTTACAATAACCGACGGTTTCTTGGCAAAGGGATTTGTGCGGACGGCCAGCGAGAAGAGGTAGGGATAGCCCTTCTTGAGATGCTCCACGTAGTGCTCCTCTGCCGGACACGACGGTCTTTACGTATTTTTACCAGTCCGGAAAAATGCGAGTGTTGATGCGTAGCCGAAAAGGATTTATATGAAAAGGAAGCTGGTTGTTTTTTCGATCATAGCGCTTCTTGCTACCTCGCCCGCACATGCATGGAAAGCGCTTTCGCATTATGTGACTGTTCCTGTGATCGAACTCGGCGGCGGATATGCTTCGGTGATGACACTTAAAGATGCCGAGACCGGGCCGGCCAAAGCCGCCGCGGGCACAAACCTTGGACTGCTCGGAATCAACGCGGGCCTCGGCCTGACAACGCTTCTTGTTGATGGTGAAACCGCACTTCGTCTCAGGACTGCGCATCGCATCGTGGGATTTGCCATCACAGCCGCGGGAATCTGGCTCAGTACAGCCACGAGCCTTGATGATGGTACGAAAGACAGGCACGAACGCTACGTTGCATACGGATACACGGGGTTCACCGTGGTCCCGCTCGTGTTGTTCTCATTCTGAGCAGCCCGGAAGGTCAGTATTCGTCGAGGTGGTGCCACTCGGCATTCTCAAGCCACTCTTTCGGGCGCCCGATAAACTCGATCATGCCTGAGATGATCCGGGCATGGGATCGCTCCTGATCGAGGACGTCAGTCACAATCGATTTCTGTTCGGCATCTTCAAGCTTGACGAGTGCTTCCTCATAAAACTTAATGCTGCTGTTCTCGAGGGTCAGCGCCTTACGGTACACACTCTCGGCATCTTCGATTACCTCGGGCATGTCATTGTCCTTCGAGAGCCTGGCAAACGCCTCTTTGGCCGAGCCCAGTGCGCCGGAATTCTCGGCTTCAGCTTGCTGGCCCTTCTGAAGCTTGTCGAACAGGTCGTAGTGGCGTTGCTCTTCGGCCGCGAGAATCGAAAACACCCCGGAAAGCTCCTCGATGCTCGATTCTTTGGCCAGCCGCTCGTAGTACTCCTTCCCTTCCTTCTCGAATCCCTTGGCGAATTCCCACATATCACTCATCAGCGGTCCTTTCGTTGACGTCCTGAAGGGTGATTTTTTTTGATGCGACCTTGCCATGCTTGAAATGAAAGCTGTCCTTCTTTCCCGCGGCAAAAATCACCGGAACGGTTTCGCCCGGCGTCAGCTTCCGGTCTTTCTCGTCACCACTATCCAACGGGATCACGAACCACATGCTCGTAACACCGTTCTTCTCGGAGCAGGACCCCTGCAGAACGTCATCGGTCCCGCCAATCGCGCTGTCAGGCTTATGCGATGTCGTGCCGGTGCCAAATTGATCGCTCACCACAAAATCGTCCCCGTCAGCGTATCCCATGATAATATTCGCGTCTTTCATTCTCTTGACAGGCTTGAAACCGACGGCTATCCAGCCTTTTGTCGGATATGATAGTGTCCCGTGAAGCCTGCCGTCTTTGATGTAATGCTCGAACACGAAATTCTCTACAGCGAGTGATACCGCGCCCCGGGACGTCGCCCCGGACAGCGCATCTCTATCGGCCCCCGTAGCTATGCCGGTCGCCCGCAGGCACATGCACAGCACAAACGCCTTCAAACATGCGGTTCGCAGCACGCCGGACTACTCCCCGGCCGCTTTCATGGCAGACTCGATTCCCTTGCTGAAATCCGTGGGCACGGTTGTCTGCCGAGCTGCCAGGTCCTTGTCCACCATGAACAGCCCGTCCTTGCTGTTTCCCACCATCTCCAGACGGGCGATAATGTCGTTGTCGTTCTCCTCTTCTTCGACCTGCTCGGTCACATACCACTGAAGGAAAATATGGGTTGCATGGTCTTTTTCCGCAAGGGCCAAATCCACAAGGTCGTTGATCGATCTGGTCACGAATTTCTCATGCTCGAGGACCTTCTTGAACATGTTCAGCGGCGTGCCAAAGTCCGCCGGCGGCTCCTTAATGGCCAACACACGCGCCCGCCCCCCCTGTCGAGTGATATACTCGTAAATCTTCATTGCATGAAGCATTTCTTCGTGATACTGCGCCATCAACCAGTTGGCAAACCCCTTCAGACCCATTCCGTCGCTATACGATGACATCGCCATATAGAGATACGCCGAGTACATTTCCTTGTTGACCTGTCCATTCAGCGCCTTTTCCATTTTCTTGCTTATCATTGCATTCCTCCTCTACACTTTGGCGTGTGAAAACAGAAAATTAATACAACGCACATAAGTATCAACCTATTTGTGGGGTATCCGTCCGGACACCTGCAGTACGATTCCTGATCGCTCGGGCTTCGTTCATGCCCGTATCATCGTCCCACGTGCCGCGCTGCCTGTGACGCTCACGCTCTTTCTGCGCAAGCCTGCGTATCTGGTAACCGGTGTCGCGAATGATGCCAAACAATACCCCGCACTCTTCGTCCTCCCGCTGCATGTCTCCCTTGTCTGCCAGAAACAGCAGTTCGCGCGCGCAATCTATGGCCCTCTCAATATTCTCGTTGCTTGCTCTCATGGCCCCCTTGCCTCCGTCAAATGCCCTATAATCTGCTACCCAGTTGCCGTAAATGCACAAAGCGTGCCAGATATGCCGTGCCCGAAAATAGCGGAAATCTGCGGATTCAGGGCAAATCAAGGCGCTGCATGGAAGGAAGGTCCTGCTCCTTCTGTCCACCAATACAGCATGTGGACTTCGGGAGCAAGACAGATCGTGGTCGCAACCACAGGCTCATCAAACGGTGGCTTTGGCCGCACACGCGGCCCCTTCGGGCGGATCACACTGAAGGAGCAAAGCGGGTAGGTCTAGTTCCGGGCTTTGTCCTCCATTTCCTCGAATTCTTTCTGCATCTTGCTTTCATACTTGGCATCACGCTTCTTCAGACACGCGGCCTCAAGGCTCGCGGCCTTCCCCTCGAGCATGTGGCGCTCCCGTCCGCTCGTGCGCCCCGCCTTTCGTCTCAGGCGGGTGGCCTTGTAGCATGGACTGCAGCTTCCCGCGACCAGACAGAAGGTCGCCAGGAGCGCGACCCACCGAATGCTTGATTTCCTGCGCATCACCGTCTCCCTTTTAACGCTTAAACCCACACTCGTACAGGTTTTTTGCATCTTACATTGTGAATATAGTTCGGGCCGAAGTCAATGCTTTCGCGCAGAAGCGCCCGTTTCGCGCGCTTATTTGAACGCTATGGTCAGCTCTTCGGCAGGCTGAATTATCACGCCGGGCACATCCATAAGCATTGCCTGCGCCGATGCTAAATTGTCAATTTTGTCCAGGCCCAAAAGCCTCGAAGGGTCCTCTGCCTGATCGAGAATCCTGGCAAAATCGATCTTGAGCAACGTCACACCGTCGTTTGTGCTATTGACATGAAGAGCATTCGTTTCCGTGATAGCTCCCTCGACCCGTACACGGATCCAAATGCCGAATCCGCGAAGCATTTCGAGCATGCCCGTTCCCTTTGCCGAGGTTTGCGCAACGCTGTCGGTCCCGGAAGACTTCTGTGGCCGCCTCCCGGAAGTGTCCCCCAAAGCATTGTCCTGGCGCAGTCCGCGCACTTTCAATGTAGGGACCGGCTCGGTGGAAAAAGCAAAGGTAAGCGGCTTGCGCTCGACGCTCTTCTGCATGCCGCCCACAGCCTGCATCTCCGCGGCAAGCGATTCGGGCTCTACGCCCACCCGCAATGTACGTATATCGTCAAACGCAAACACCGTACGAATTCCCGGATCGTTATTGGAGCTGGTCACCGCCTCCGAAGAGACATACGTGACTCCCTCACCCATGCTCTGCGCTCGTTTGATGCCCTTGATTTTGTCCGGCTTGGGAGCGACATCGCCCCTCCGGTCGCCGAGTGCCTCGGCCAGCTCAACAAGGTGCCGGTCGATATACATCGTCTCGGTCACGGTCCCGCTGCCGTCACGCTTCACATACACCTCGGTGATCACTTTCATGCACCCGATATGTATCATCGCCAGGGCCGCTGCGCCCGCGAGTCCACAGCGTCGTATGCATGGCGAATAGCGTGCGAACCACACAGACATGGACGGGCCTTTTCCTTTCTCCGCTTCGCGTGATCTCTCAGCGTTCGAGCATGCGTTCGGCCTCTTCTCGGCTGCGCGCATATTCGGGCCTGTATGCGGTGAAACGTTCGGCAGCCCGCAAAAACTGGGTGAATCCCATGCGGGACCTGCCGGCAACACGAATCACCCTTCCCACATGGTGGGACTTGAGGAAATCCATGACATTGCGCAAAGTACCGGCCGCGCTGAGATGGCTGAGCCGAAGCTCAGACAAATCGTTGATAACATCAAACCCGTCCCGCAGGCGGCTCACGGACGCGACAACCGCATCCACGGTCCGCTCAGCTTCTTCACGGGAAATGTTCCCCGAAAGAGTGACGTACAGCCGGTTCTTGTCCGTGTCGGCCGTAACCTCGTGCACCGGAGGACCTCCAGCCGATGATGCCGCCTCGACAGTCCCTATGTCAGCGACGATATGCTTACCAGTCGCTTGTTGACCTCGTTGAGCCGATACGCCAGTGTCTGCGAGAGCTTGTATATCAGTCCGGGACGGTGCTTGGCGAACAGCTCCAGATCCGGACGTTTGATGGCCTGGATGAGGCACGATGACGTCGCGATGACCGTCGCGCCGCGCTCGGTCCCGGTCAGAAAGCTCACCTCCCCGAACACTTCCCCCTCATGAACCGTTCCAATTTCCGTACCCCTGACCGTCACCGATGCTGTTCCCTCAAGCATTTCGAACAGATAATCGGGCTTATCCCCCTCCTTGATGACCGTTTCACCTGCTTTGTATTGACGCAACTCGGCATGTGGCTCGAAATCCTCTTTGATATGAAGCGAACACAAAACATGCATGATTACGTCGCTTGCATGCTGATAGGCGCTCCAGTGATCGAGCAATGCCCGGTCGGAGGCTACCAGGGAGACAAAGCGCGTGCTCGGAATCACGCAGATTTCAGCGCCGAATTCGTTGGTAATCGCTATGCCGCCGAGCGGCTTCTCGGGAACACTGATGATATCACCGGTCGAATAGAAGCGGATGAGCTTCCCGTTGGTCAAGTATTTGAACATGCCGTTCCGGATCACGACCATCGACGAAGGGCAGGCGGCGCACAAATCGGTGCCAGCTTCAATGCTCTGTGAGGGGAATTCCTTGGCAATACTGCTGACAATGGCGGATGCAGGTAGCTTGCTTCTCTTGTAGAGGTCGACTATCTCTTCAGGTACATCAATGATAGTCAGCATATGATATACGGCACGCCGCGCCCTGTGGTGGGGCGATGGAACGCGGTAGCGCGCGGGTCAGATTAGTTTTTCCTTGCGGAGATCGCGTATGATCGACTCTATGGCAAACACCCCGTCATTGACAGGCTGCTCGAATTCAAATCCGGACTCATACCCGGTAGTGCCTTTCAGCGGCGTGCACCAGCATGCCTTGGCCTCCACCTTCAGCGTGTCGCCGAAAATGCTGTCTTCGGGAAGGGGCAATCGAAGGCGATACGTCGAGTCTATCTCAAAAGGCCTCTCGCTCAGAAGCTTCATCCCTTTCTTCGAGATATCGACAACCGAGCCCACATACGACTTGGTGTCACCGTCGTACACGCGCAGATAGTAGTAGGGCTCGACGCGTTTGAGACTTCGTTTTTCTTCAGAATTTCCGTTCCCTGATGAACGCTCGTTGGCCATGGCAACTCTCTTGGAGGGCGTGATCGGACCACTATTGCGGATTGTTCCCCATAATTATAACGACTGCACACTGCAAAGTCAACCGGCGACCCGTTCTCGCGGCGCGTACCGTATTTTTCTATCGACAGCCCCGGACGATGGCTGCCAGAAAGCGGGCAGGCATGGACAGCGTGCGTTTTTCAGAGCACTCGGTGGCGCGGGTAAGTGTCTTTGATGGTTTCGAGGATCTGGCCCGGCAAACGGCAGATCTTCTTACATCCGGAAGGGTCGCCTTTTCCGGCGGACAGACTTTTGCCAAGCTGTTTCCCCAATGGGTATTAACGCGGCCGGACGTTTCCAATGCATCCTTTTTCCCGGTCGATGAGCGACTGGTGCCGTTTAACGATCCGGCCAGCAACTGGGGAACCGCCTACAGGGGGTTTCTGGCGCCCCTGGACAAAGAACACGACAAAGAACACTGGCCGACCTCCAGACGATCATTCGCGGACATTGTCGGCAGGACGTTCGGCGATGCAGAACCCGTGTTCGACGTGGTCTTTCTGGGCGTAGGGGATGATGGCCATACAGCCAGTCTGTTTCCCGGCGGAGACTACCTGAAAGATCGCGAATCGATCGTGCTCGAGACCCGCAGCCCCAACCCTCCGCACGGCAGAGTGACCCTGGGCCCGCGGCCGCTCGTTTCAGCCGCGCGCCTCGTGACCGTCCTGGCAGGCGTGGAAAAGGGAGCCATCCTGAAACGGATTGCCGCGAAGGATCCCACACTACCGATCGTCCGTATCCTGTCCGCCCGGGCCGAGTCGGATCTGTTTATCGAGGACCCTCTGCTGGACGCCGCGGAAGAGAGCTGACTCCTATTTCCGCCGGGTTTGCTTCAGCCGGCTTTCGGCAAACTGCCAGTTCACCAGTTTGTCGAAGAACGTATCGACGTACTTCCGCCGGTTGTTCTGATAGTCGAGATAGTACGCGTGCTCCCACACATCGAGCGCCAGAAGCGGCGTGAAATAGTGATGCAGAGGCGTGTCGTGGTAGTCTGTTCTGAATACCGCGAGCCCGTCGGGCCCGTTCACCAGAAAGACCCAGCCGGAACCGAGTTTCATGGCCTCCTCGACAAATTTTTTGCGGAATGCTTTGTACGAGCCGAACGATTTTTCGACAGCGCCCCGAACGTCAAGCTTTGTGGAGGGCTCACCCCCGCCGTCCGGTTTCATGCTCGGCCAGTAGAGGTTGTGATTATATAGCAGCACAGCCATATGGAACACGGATTCATCGCGCAGAATGCCGCCGCGGGTGGTCCCGATGAGTTCCTCGAGCGATTTGCCCTGGTATCCGGCATCCTTCTTGACCCATCCGGCCACCAGGTCGTAGTACCCCTTGTGATGCTCCTTGTAGTGAATACCAACCGTCCTGGCGGACAAATACGGTGCAAGCGCATCGACTTCGTACGGAAGATCCGGGAACGTGAGCCCCGCGCTCTTCTTCTGCGCAGCGGCATACGCGGCCCCGAGATGACCATGGAGCAGCGCGGCCGCGCCCGCGGCGGTGGTAAGCTTCACGAAACGTCGGCGGTCGAAAACTTCTGACGCGTTATTCACAGGTCACCTCCGTGTTAATTTCCCCAGGTAATGGTAATGATGTTGCCTTCAATACCCGCCCAGAACGATGCAAGGTCATGCTTGAATCCCGGCTCTCCCTGAGGAGACTTCGTCATAGTGCCCCACTCATCGTATTCGGCGCCGCAACACGGGCACACGAACTTGGTGCCGGTGAGGTCGCCGACCTCACACTGATCGTACGGGCACTCGCTCGACAATGCCACGACGCCGGTTTGGTCAATGCGGTACACGATTACCGGTTTGTCTTCTCCCTCGACATTGATCTTCTTTGTACCGCCGACATTCGCAAGAACAGAGTACTCTGGTAGAGATACATCAAGGGCAACGGTATCGTCGGTCGCGCCGGTAGTACCGTCGGCTTCTTTGCCGGATTTGCACGAATGAATACCTGCAAAGGTTACAGCCGCGGCCAGCACGATACGAGTAGAATCGGCAATGAATTCGCGTCGTGACCGGTTGTATTCAACCATTCCCTGTTTCTCTTCTCAAAACGAAAAACCCCCGTGAAATATATAATTCGAAAAGCATGCGATTCAGGTAATTAGCGCGAGAGATCCGGATATAACTCTGCAACGCAATCCGGGCAGATCGAATGCGTGAAACCGATATTCTCGTGATCTCTCATGTAGGTTTCCACGTTCTCCCAATAGTCGCTGTCATTGCGGATTTTCTTGCATTTCGCGCAAATGGGAAGCACGCTGTGAAGCCTGGCAAGCTGGGTGACATCTTCCAATACCACCAATGCAAGCACCTGACAATTGTGCTCGATCGGCGATGAGGATATGAGCAGATAGACGTCCTCGGTCGTGTCTCCCGTGACCCGCTCCAGCCGGTACTTCTTCTTTGAGACATGATTCCCCTCGACCGCTTCACTCACGCTTCTGTTGATAGCGCAATGCTCGCAGAAGCTCCCGTGTCCGCACCCTTTGGCACTGTCGGATTCGTGAATACACATGAACGCCAATCCGGCCGTTGTCCGATATACCGTTTTGTCGCGACCATGCATCAGCGATTCCCCGGCGGCATTGGCGGCGACGATCCTGCGGTCACGATCCACAACGAAGGCCGGAGAGGGAATCGCCTCGAAAACACGGCGGGCAAGCCCGTCGCTGCCGAAGAAGCCTGTCACTCCGCGATCGCTCGCGCTCGAACGTGGCGCATCATGTTCCCGTGCCTCATTCATGAGAGCGGCCCTTCTGATATGGTCATGCGCTTGTATCCAGGAAAAGACCTTCCAGTGAAGACAAGTCCTCTATCCACTTGTCGAAATCTTCATCAGTGATATTACGTCGCACGGTTTTCTTCACCTTGCCGCTGGCATGAAGGGTGACAAGATCAATAAATACCTTCTGTCCTCCCTGATACACGCGGAACCGGTATGGCAGCCTCTTCTTTTCGAGTTCCTCGTTGGAGGCTTCGGCCCGTTTGGCCAGGGTCCTGAAATAGTCTCCCGAACGCCGTTTCTGTCTCTCTTTCCCTTCTCGCCGCCCTTCACGTTCTTCGCGGCGTTGCACCCTCTCGTATCCCCGAATCCGGCTCTCCTGAAAAACAGAGTCCACACGAAAAGAATCATCATCGCTCGCCATTCATGGCTCGCTTTCCAGCGCTTACGCGATGTCCATAACGGTCGCCCGGTCTTCTCGCATTATGGGAACAACTACCGTGCCACAACGCTCCGTTTCGCTTGTGCGCCCGGAACACATGCTGTCACCGGTCTCCCGTAGAATCAGTGCCTGCTGCCGTCATTACAAATATGTATTACGAGACACCCTGTACTATCTATTTTAGTGGTACGGAATGTGCAATTGTTGAAGCTGTGAGATACATCATACCCCGGGAGAAAGCCTGATGCTTGAGGTTGGCCGGCGAGCCCCGATGTTCACACTGAAAGACAGTGACGGCAATGATGTATCATTGCAGGGCCTGCGAGGCATGTGGGTGATTGTTTATTTCTATCCGAAGGATGACACACCGGGGTGCACTGCAGAAGCTGTCGAGTTCTCGGCCCTGGCCAAAGAATTCGCCGAGAAGAAGGCGATTGTCGTTGGAATCTCAAAGGACAGCGTGGAGTCGCACGACCGGTTTCGCTGCAAGCACGGCATAGGCATCACGCTTCTCAGCGACCCGGATGCGTCGGTCATCGCGGCCTACGGCGTGTGGAAGCAGAAGAAACGCTATGGCCGGATATCCATGGGTACGGTGAGGTCGACATTTCTGATTGACCCCGGCGGCGCGATCGCGGGCGTCTGGATCAATGTAAAAGCGAAAGGGCATGCCCGCGATATGCTTAAAAAGCTGTGAGCCGGACGCTGGAAAGGAATCTGCTGATGAAGAATTTTGTTCCTGATCGGGCGACGATCCGCATCAAAGACCTCGCGCTGCGAACCATCATCGGGGCGAACCAGTGGGAGCGGAAGAAACGTCAGGACATCGTCGTAAATGTCAGCATGACATTCGATCCCGCAAAGGCGGCCCGGACGGACAATCTCAGGGACACGCTCGATTACAAAAGAATCAAGCGTGACGTAATCACGCTGGTGGAGAATTCCCGATATCGCCTGATTGAGGCACTGGCGGGAAAGATCCTCAACACGGTCATGAAGCACAACCTCGTGCTTGAAGCAACGGTCCGGGTAGACAAACCTCACGCGCTTCGTTTCGCTGAATCAGTATCAGTGGAAATGCACGCGAAACGGAGCTGATGAATCGCGCGATCATCGGCATCGGCTCCAATATCGATCCCGAAAAAAACATCGGGAGCGCGCGGGAGGCCCTGCGGGCCGACCCGCGGGTTTCCATCGTAAGCATTTCTCAATTCGTGACGACCAAACCCGTGGGAGACCCGGATCAGCCGGATTTTCTCAACGGAGCGGCGATGGTCGAAACGGGACTGTCTATTCACGATCTCAAGGCGCTGCTTCGCGGAATGGAAGATCGACTGGGGCGTATACGGACGGATAACCGGTATGCACCGCGGACAATCGATCTGGACATTGTGGTGTGGAACGGAACGATCCTCGACAACGATTATTACACCCGGACGTTCCTTCGGGATGCTGTGTCCGAGCTGGGGATTGAAGAAACGGCGTTAAAAAAGAGTTCTGAGAATGAATGAGAATGCAATATCTGGTTGCCGGCAAGTTCGATCAGGAATGCGCTCTCAGCCAATTCTCGCGGCGCTGAGTATCCTGATAGGACTCGCAGGGAACGCACAGACGCTTTCCGTAGATCTGGTGACTACCGGCGCTGGTTCCTGGATCTACATCGCAAAGGATGCCGGCTCCGAAGTGCTGTATTTCAATAAGGTTCCTGTTAATGCGTATGTCAGCTTCATGGGTTTCAAGGCGTTCGCGGGTATCCCGCTTCTGTGGAGCGTGCGTACCAAAGGCGGCGCTTATGACAACGGCCTGGTGCGGCTCGCTGATATCAACCTGTATGTCGGCAGGCCCGTGGGGCCGCTGGAACCGCGCCTGGGCGTGAAAGTGCCCACCGGATACCGCACCGACCGGGTATGGATTGGTTCGCGAAACGTCAAACTGCAGGCTGGTTTGGGGCTGAACTCGGAAGTGCGCGAGGTTGGCAGGCTCAATGCGGCCGGGGAAGTCATGTTCGATCTGTACCTGCCCGGCCCAAACGCCCTGGCCATGTGGAAGAGCTGGGAGCTCCTCCCGTCATTCAAGATCAGCTTCAGACCCGTGGAAAGAACCAGAATCGGCCTTGAGCTGCTTGCATCGGTGAAAAGCGTCTATTGGGCACAAGACTGGCGCGAAACCACCCTGGGAACGGTCCCGAATCTCTACGGAGAGTTCGCCCTTTCCGACAGGGTCTACCTGAATCTGAAAGCAGGCGCCGGGCCGACACTCAAGAAATCCCCCGATGATGCCCGCCTGCGGCACCGCGGCAACTCAGTCAACCTTGGTATCGCGCTTAATATTTATCCATGAATAGACTCGCCGGCTTACTCGTTCTCATCTTCACAGCCGCGGCATCAGCCCCAGCCCAACCCCGGGGCGAATCCCTGCTCTACCTATCGTTTCTCGAGGGGCTTGGGAGCGGTACAATGGTTGAGGGCGCTTGCGAACGAGATGAGCTCGGAACCCGCCTGCTGTCAAACTCCCGCGCGCGGTTCGAAATCCCTGCCAGGCGGGCGATCTCAAATGCCACGCTTCACATCGACTTCTATCCACCGCGCATCGACCGCTCGGGGATGCTGATGCGGCCGGGCGGCCGCGGCTGCGCCTGCGCTTTCACCATTATCACGGGCCGGCTCGTGGTAGAGCTTTCAGATCGTTGGGTGCGTGCATCCGCTCTCGATACGGAATATCTCGAGACAGATACTACGTACGCTCATATCGACACTCGCATGATCCCTGATGGCGAGGAACGGCGTTTGGAGCTCCACGTTGTAGACAGCAAGGCGCGACTCGTGGTCAACGGCATGGAAATCCTGTCGACTCCTGTGCATCATCACGATTTCCGCAGCATCATGCTTGACACATACAATCACCCCTTTGTCCTGGCGGCCCTCGCGCTCTATTCGCTCGAACCCGATTCCCTTGTTGTCAGCAGCGACAGCGGGTACGTTGATGCGCGCGCCGAGTATTTCCCGTCACGCTTCTCCGCCAACAAAGGTATTGCCAATCACCACTTCGCGGCCTGGGAAGACGGATTGGCCGCGCCGCACGCTTTGTTCACCACGTTCGCTTCGGACAGCCAGATTCACGCGGCGCTCTACGAAGCCGGCGCCCGGCCGGGCAACAACCTTATGTACGAAACATGGTCTCGACGGGACGACAGCCTGTCCCGCGCTCCGGACCGCCGTACCAACGGCGACCCGGTAGAAATACAAATTCGTTTCGGGAGATCGGTCTACACGGTCGACGATGTGCTTCGGGACAATCGCGGCAAGCAGTTCGAGTTCCGGTTTTCAGGCAATCTGCGGCACAGAGCCAAGTGGCGCACCGGCGGCGTGGTATGCCTGCAAAGTTGTCCGGGAGGAACAATCGGCAACCGCGCGTATACCATGCGCGATCTAGCCAAGGGCGCGTGTGGATTTGCGCCGATATCCGGACTCCCCTTTCAAGAAGGAGAAAAAGTCACTCTTCGGTTCAAACTCACAGAAAGAAGGTGGCCATGAAACGCGCGCTTTTGTTTCTTATCGTGTGCATCGCATCGGCCCGGGCATTCGACCCCGCATATCCCATGTATAGCGAGATTCTTTCTGAATACGTTTGCGATGCGGGAGTCGATTACGCCGCGCTGGTCCAGGATGCGGCGCTGGATCCCGTCCAGAAGGAGTTTACATCGCTTACCAGGCAGATGTATGAAACGCTTGGCCGCGAGGATCGAATAGCGTTCTTCGCAAACCTGTACAACTTCTATACGCTGAAACTGATTGCCGGCCACTATCCCGTCAAATCAATCAAGGAAATCGACAAACCATGGGCGCGAGAGATCGTACCGCTGTTCGGCGACTCTGTTTCTCTCGACCACGTGGAACATCAGATCATGCGCAAGCAGTTCGACAAGCCCCGAATTCATTTCGCGCTCAATTGCGCATCGCTGGGCTGCCCGGCGCTTCGGGACGAACCATATGTCGGCAACCGGCTCGATGCACAGCTCGAAAGCGCGGCAAAGGCATTCCTCACCGATACGGCCAGAAATCGCATCGAGGGCAATACACTCGTGCTCTCGAAGATACTCAAGTGGTACGGCGGCGACTTCAAGAAGAAATACGGCGGCTATGAGGAGTACGTCAAGAAAGTGCTCGGCATCACGGGCAAAGTCAAAGTGCGTTTTCTCGACTATGACTGGGACCTTAACGACGCAGACTCTTGTGACTAGCTGTTCCCGGTATCCCGGAGGAAATCCTGCGTAATTCCGCCCGCACAGCCCTATGTATCGCCCTCCCGGCCCTCTACCTCGGCTGTGCCTTCTGGATAGGGTCACGCGGCGAGCGCATTGTCGGCGATTTCCGCCTGCTGGCCGCGTATGCGCTGATGTTCGCCGGCATGCTCGCCCTGTGGCGCATGTGCCGCGGGACAAAAGCCGTGCTTGCCGTGGTCATTCTGGGCATAGTCGCGCGCATCGCTTTCTTGAATTTTCCGCATAGCGATGACGTTCACCGGTATATCTGGGAAGGCAGGATTCAGAATCTGGGGCATAATCCCTTCGCTCTCGCCCCGGATGCGCAAAAGCTGGAAACGGCACGCGACGACAATTGGGAGGGAATAAATCACAAACATGTTTCGACCAGCTACTGGCCCTTTTCTCAAATGCTGTTTCGGGCTGTCGTTTCAGCAGCACCCTCTCCCCTTGCATTCAAAATCTTGTTCACACTGTTCGATCTCGGCATCATGCTTCTGCTTTTCGCTCTCATGCGAAGGCTGAATACCCCGCCGCATCATCTACTCCTGTATGCATTGAATCCCCTTGTACTCGTCTATACCGCCGGGGAAGGTCATCTCGAGATAGTCGTTGCCTTCTGGCTCATGCTCTCGATGCTGGCGTATGCCAAAAGACGCTACGCGCTCATGTACGTGAGCCTGGGGCTGGCCGTCATGACCAAGGTTCCTGCTGCGATCGTAGTCCCGTTTCTGGTAAGACGGAACAATTTGCGCCTTGCCCCGCTGTTTGGCATACCATTCCTTCTTTCTGTTCCCTATCTCACCGATGGTGTGTCATTCCTTCACGTGCCCGCCATGTTCGCCCGCGAATATCACTACAACGGTCTCGCAGATTTTCTTCTCAGACCGATTCTCGGCGGATCAAATGTGCTCCCCGTCCTTGCCTGTCTACTGCTCATCACACTCGCCACAATCTTTCTTCTCACCACCGACAGGATACGGGCCTCCATGTATGCGCTTGGAGCCTTTCTCGTGTTCAGCACGACCGTGCATCCATGGTATCTGCTCACCATAACGCCTTTTCTTGTTCTTTACCGTTCCGGTCCGTGGCTCGCGCTGCACATCACATCAGTCGCGCTCATCTTCGTTTTTAACCCATGGGCCCGGGATCCATTTTGGCACGCCACGAATCTGCTTATCACCTTTGAATATGTGCCTTTTGTCATCATGGGTCTCCGGGCCATGGTGACCGGGAATCGCCACGGACCGGGACATTACGGATCCCCGCAGGATGTTTCCGTGGTAGTCCCCGCGCGCAACGAGCAGGATCACATCCGCATGTGCCTTGATTCGATACGCAACCAGGAGGGCGTGCGCGAGATACTGGTTGTCGATGGCGGTTCTGATGATCGCACGCGCGAAATAGCCGAAGGCGCCGCGGGCACACGCGTGATTGATTCGCCGTCGGGACGCGGCGTGCAAATCCGTCGGGG
Source organism: Chitinivibrionales bacterium (assembly GCA_014728015.1). Lineage (GTDB taxonomy): Bacteria > Fibrobacterota > Chitinivibrionia > Chitinivibrionales > WJMI01 > WJMI01. The sequence continues at coordinate 28,713 of WJMI01000287.1, forward strand.
AGCGCGGGAGGCTGGCGGAGACGTGGTGCTCGTCCTGCACGCGGATTCGCGGCTTCAGCCGGATGCTGTTCCCCGGGTGATCGATATTCTGAGACGGCGCCCCGATGTCGTGGGCGGCTCATTCAGCGCCCGGTATGACAGCAGCCAAACCCGTTTCCGCTTCACGGAGTTTTTGAACAACCTGCGGGCGCGCGTGTTTGGCATATCGTTCGGAGACCAGGGACAGTTCTTCAGGCGGAAGTCGATCGCAGACAGGATACCGCCGCTGCGGCTTATGGAAGATATTGAGCTGTCCTTGCTCATAAAAGAATTCGGCGCTGCGGGATTTGTGCGCGGCGGGGTCGTCAGCTCGACACGCGGGTGGGAACGCGCGGGCTACGCCAGGAACTTCCTGAAGGTGATTTCGCTTACAACGCTCTATATCGTTCGCCGGGCGTTCGGCCTTTGCAGTAAGGACTGCGCCGATTTTGAAAGAATGTATTATGGAAAGGCCAGGGCATGAACGGTATAGCATCGGCAGCAGTGGTGTTCGCAAAGGTCCCCGGCCTGGGTATTGCGAAATCGCGCATTGCCGCGACCCACGGGCAGGAGACCGCGGAGCAGGTATATGCGGAACTGCTCGGCGCCACGGCCCGCATCGTGTCACCCCTTCCCCACCATGTCGCGTTTACCGGCGCCGATGCGCCGGGACCTCTGAAAGACATATTCGGGACAGCCTCATCCTTTTTTCAGCAATGCGATGGTGATCTGGGAAAGCGAATTCAGCACGCGTTCCAGCATCTTTTCGGCCAGGGTTACCGTGAGGTATGCGCGCTGGGATGCGATTGTCCTTCAACGCAATCATCCGATATTACCGCTGCTCTCGCTGAGGTGCGGTCAGGCACCGATGTTGTTCTTGGCCCTGCAAGTGACGGCGGCTATTACCTGATCGCCCTGACGCGCGGCAAGGACTATGTATTTTCGGTATCGGGGTGGGGAACATCGAAGCTGCTCGGCGAAACCGTGGCGGCGATTCGGCGTCATGGTGATTCGTACAAGCTGCTTCGTGAACTCACCGACATCGATATGATGGCCGACTATCAGGCATGGAAATGCCATTCGCCGGAAAAAGGAGCTGACACATGAAGATAGCAGTCATTGTTTTCCTCGCGCTGGTTCTTGCATCGTGCACGGGAACGAGGCCGTCGCATATCGGCGACGGCGCACTGGCGCCTTGCCCCGGGACTCCGAACTGCGTGTCCACGAAAGCACCCGCCGACGACAGCGCTCATGCTATCGCGCCGTTAGTTTATTCGGGCTCGATGGAAGATGCCATGGCGACACTGAAAGCAGCGGTCGATTCCATGCCGCGGACCGAGCTTGTCGCGGAAACCAAAGACTATCTCTATGTGGAATTCACCTCCGCAGTGTGGCGTTTTGTTGACGATGTTGAATTTATTTTCGACGATGAGAAAAAGGTCATTCATTTCAGGTCGGCATCACGCCTGGGGAAAAGCGATTTGGGAGTCAACCGGGCCCGGATGGAGGAAGTGCGGGCGTTATTCGAAGAAGCATCGGGTGGTGCCGCGAGCGGGAACAACACCCAAAACAGCGAGGAACCGCCAGAACCCGGGGAAGCCCCGGCCGACACTTCCGCCAGGTAACCTTGAGTGATATTCAGCCTATGAAATTTCCTGCTCTCTACTTCAACTGGCTCCAGAAAGATAATCCCACCGGCACGGTGGATATGCTTCCCGAGATCCGTGACGGGTTTGAGACATCGGTGCCGGGCATCTACTGCACCGGCGACCTCACAGGCATACCGCTTATCAAGCTCGCGGCGGAATCGGGATACGACCTGATCGAGAAGCTCCATGCGGACAGCTCGTTCCGTCGTGCGCGCGAGGGAAACACCGATAGCGAGATGCTCGACCTGGTAATCTGCGGCGCGGGACCATCGGGCATGGCCGCCTGCATGCGCGCGCAGGAGCTCGGGTATACGGGAGTGGTACTCGAGTCATCGCAGAAATTCAATACGATCGTCAATTTCCCCGCCGGTAAGCCCATTTATGTGACGCCGGTCGATCCCCCCATGAAATCCGCCCTGGATTTCAGCGACGGAACCAAGGAAACGCTTCTTGCAGAGCTCCACGAAGACATCAAGGGCAAGGACCTCCCGGTCCATGAAGGCGAAATGGTCCAACAGGTCATTCGGGAGCAAAAGGGGTTCACGGTCAAGACAACAAAGGGCAGCTACCGGGCGCTTCGCGTAATCGTCGCAATCGGCAAAACCGGCAATGCCCGCATGCTCGATGTCCCGGGGGAAAAGCTTCCCAAGGTATTTACCAGACTTATCGATCCTGGCGAGTACCAGGATGCCGATGTTCTGGTGGTGGGCGGCGGCGACAGCGCACTCGAGGCTGCCGTGGCGCTGGCCCGGGAGGGAAACCGGGTAACGCTTTCCTACCGCAAAGCATCCTTTTCGCGTCCGAAAGAGCACAATGTAGCGGCGTTCGACACATTGGCCCGCCAAGGGAAAATCACGGCGATATTCGAAAGCACGGTCAAAGAAATCCGGGAAGACGATGTAGTGCTCAACACGAGCGAGGGTGAAAAGACGTTGCCGAACCAGGCCGTGTTCGCGCTCATCGGGACCGAAATACCCATACGGTTCTTCAGAAGATCCAATATCCGCATGGAAGGCGACCGGGATCATGCGTATTATATGAAATTTTCCGGCCTGCTTCTGTTTGCATCGGTACTCTATTTCGGCAAGAAAGCGCCAGATACGCCGGTATCGGGTTTCATGGATTTCTTCGGTCTTCCCGCAGTGTTCCTCGCGAAAACCTGGCCCAGGATGCTGAACGGTATGATCGCCTGGACGAGCTTCATGGCTTTGCTCCTGTGCCTTGGATACCTTGCCGTACACTTCGCGAAAAATGCATCACGCTATTTCAACCGGCCATGGAACTCCTTTAAATACTCCTATTATGCGGCCACGGCAGTGCTATTTGCCTATCTTTACGTGGCCTACAAGCTGGCAGGCCAGCGCCCGGTATTCGGGGACATGGGCGGATGGTATACGCTCATGTATTCGCTGACAATCGTCGTATTCGGATTCCGGCGCGTTTTCCTCAAGCCGACAGGCTATATCACGCGCCAGACCTATGTGCTCATGGCGTTCCAGGTAGTACCGCTCTTCATCCTGCCGATGTTCATCTTCCCGTGGATGGGCACGACCGGGCTCTTCAACGACTGGATCATGCAGAACGTCTTTCCGGGCGAATCGTACTGGCGCGCATACGGGCTGATTCTCGCCTGGCCCTTGTTTATCCACAACCTTGCTATGGGAGAGCCAACGTTGTTCTGGCTGGTTGCCGGCATTGGCCAGACGTTTCTGATTATCCCCTGGCTCAATTACGTGTGGGGAAAAGGCGCCTACTGCGGCTGGATTTGTTCGTGCGGAGCGCTCGCCGAGACGCTGGGCGACGAGTATCGCACCACGGCATTCCACGGGTCCGCGGCCAAGAAGGCGGATAACGCCGGGCAGGTCGTTCTCTGGGGAGCCGGCTTTGTGACGCTGCTTGCCTGGCTGGCCGGCTCGGGCGGAAGCCCTGCCTCTGATGTGGCGGGGCACGTGTACAACGTCGTGGTCGATATCTTCTTTGCAGGGGTTCTGGGTCTCGGTGTGTATTTCTTCTGGTCCGGCCGCGTGTGGTGCCGTTTTCTCTGCCCGCTTGCCGCGCTTATGCATATCTATACAAGGTTCTCGAAGTACCGCATCATGTCCAACAAGAAACGATGTATTTCCTGCAATATATGTACGAAGGTATGCCATATGGGTATCGATGTCATGTCGTACGCAAACAAGGGCATACCCATGAACGATGTCGAATGCGTGCGATGCAGCGCGTGCGTGGTAAACTGCCCGCTTCAGGTATTAACATTCGGAGATGTGGGCGGGGTGGACCTGGACAACTCCAAATATAAAGAGAAGTACTTCCCGCTCAAGCGCGGCTGGGAGGCCGGACTTCCGAAAGAGGATATCGAGATGCTTCTACGGGAAGAATCCGAAAAGCATCCGGAAGTTATTTCGAGTCGCGGGACAGGGGCTCGGAAGGCGGTTGCCGAATGAGTGCATTTACGCAGAGGTACCTCGTCCTGGCGCTTGTGTTTGCGCACGGGCTCGTTCCTGATGCGGGTGCCCGGAGTTCAAGCGCCTATGATAAGATGACCAGGCGGCGTCACGACAGGATGCTGGAGATGTACTATGAATACAAAGTGGAGGCATTTGCCGATGTAGCGGACATAACCGTCGAGACCCTCCTGGAAGGTCCGGCGGAAATGGGGTACGTGCTTCTGGATGCGCGCGAAAAGGAGGAGCGCGAGGTATCCATGATTCCCGGCGCTATTTCTCGGCATGAATTCGAGTCGAACCGGCGCCGCTATAAAGACTCTACCGTGGTGGTCTACTGCACAATCGGATACAGAAGCGGCGTATATGCGAAGAAGCTCAAACGCAAGGGCTTCAGAGTCTACAATCTGGTCGGCGGCGTGCTCGCGTGGGCACATGCCGGCAGAGAGTTCGTGAACGACAGTATATCAACGCGCCGGGTGCACGTATATGGCAAGAAGTGGGACCTGGCGCCCATGGACTACGAAGCGACCTGGTAGGATTGCCCGGCAGTACCCGCCACAGGGGAACTCATGGTGCACTATCCTCGTCGGATTTCGCCGGCGGCCTCTCCCGTCTTCTGCTTCTTCCATGCATCGGCAGATACGACAATCGTCCTCCCCTCCCACGACAGTCTCCCGGCGTTCTTGAGGCGGAGCAGAAGCCTGGAGAAAGTCTCAGGCGTCGCCCCGATCGCCGCGGCAACATCTTTCTTGGACATGTTGGGCACGATGCGGGTTTTCCGGCCGAATTGCTCTTCAAGAAACAGGAACAGACGGTCCTCGACATCGTGCGAAGTGAGATACTCAATCTGATCCGCCAGAAAGCGCATTTTCTCGAACAGGTTCCCAAGAAAATCATTGCGGAATGCCTCATCCTGAAGAAGGCATGAGAACTGGAGTTTGGGAATCTTGTACAAGTGGCTGGTCTTGAGCGCCACCGCGCTGACCGGGTACCTGTCCCGCTCGAACAGTATGGCCTCGGCAAACATCTCGCCCGCCTTGACGACCTTGATCACAATCTCCCTGCCGTCAGGCGCGCTCTTGGAGAGCTGCACGCCGCCCGCGATGAGCACGTAGATGTATTCGCCCTTGTCGCCCTGCAGAAACAGCACCTGTCTCTTGTTGAATGTCGCGGGAAGGCATATTGCGGCCAAGGCCTCCCTGCTCTGCCGTGATATGCGGTCAAACAGCGTTGTTCGTGCAAGGATTTCTTCTCTCCGGTGGTGCTCTGCCACGCATTGTCTCCCGGACATGGTTACGAACCATACATCAAGCAGGGCATTCCCCGGTCCGCCCCGCGGTTTTTCCTCGCCTTTTCTTGATCCATGTCAAGGTCAAAAGATACATGAATCCGTATATTAAAAGAGACTGCAGAAGAAATACGAAGGAGGCAGAGCACCATGAAACGGACTGTCATCAATATCAACGAAGACAAATGCACGGGATGCGGGTTGTGCATACCGAACTGCCCGGAGGGTGCTATCCAGATGATCGACGGGAAAGCGCGGCTGGTAAGCGATCTCATGTGCGACGGGCTCGGAGCCTGCCTGGGGCACTGCCCGGAGGGGGCGATCACTACAGAGGAACGCGAGGCCGAGCCGTATGACGAGTACAAAGTTATGGAGAATATCGTCAAGGCCGGAGCGAATACCATTCAGGCACACTTGAAACACCTTACCGAGCACGGCCAGGACCACTACCTGGCGAAGGCCAAGCAATACCTGCGCGATCACAATATCGCTCTACCTGATAACGCAAAGGAGGATACCATGAACGCGGGAGCATTTGCCGGGTGCCCGGGAGCGAAGACCATGGCATTCGCGCGTGAGGACACTGCAGCCGCTGATGTAGTCGGCAAGCGACCGTCCGCCCTGGCCCATTGGCCGATCCAGATGCACTTGATGTCCCCCCTCGCGCCCCATTACCGCAACGCGGACATGCTTCTGGCGGCAGACTGCGTGGCCTTCTCCCTGGGTGATTTTCACAAGGACTACCTGGACGGCAAAGCGCTTGCCATTGCCTGTCCCAAGCTCGACGAAGGTCAGGAAGTGTATGTTGACAAGCTGAAAGTGTTGATCGATGAGGCCAAAATAAATACACTGACCGTGATGATTATGCTGGTGCCCTGTTGTGGCGGGCTCCTGCGCCTGGCGAAGCACGCAGCCGGTCAGTGCGAGCGTAAGGTGCCGATAAAAGCAATAGTCGTGAGCCTTCAGGGAAAGATTCTGAGCGAGGAGTGGGTGTGAGCAGAGGACAGCTTGCCGCGCCGAACTCCACTGATATGCAGACCAAGCGGGGGCGAAGGCGGGAAGTCAGCGGTCAGTGGCTGGCATGGCCGGGGCATCAAATTTCAAGCGTCAAGATTCACCGGAAAGGACAGACGAAATGGCAGACACCAAACAAAAGGCTATCGATGAGAAGCTGGTGGCGAGGCGGCTGGACTATGCGGACCTGGTGGACTACAACGAAGGGTCGGTGGTCAGCCGGACTATCATTAAGAAGGGCGCGGGAACGGTGACCGTGTTTGCGTTCGACAAGGGCGAGCGGCTGAGCACGCATTCGGCGCCTTTCGATGCCCTGTTGCAGGTGGTTGACGGTACCGCCGCGGTCACGATTGAGGAAACAGAGTATATGGTTGACGCTCCCCGGTTCATTATCCTGCCCGCGGACAAGCCGCACGCCGTCGATGCGCCGGATCGTTTCAAAATGGCGCTGGTGATGATCAAATCATAGCTCACAAGGGAGGAATGCATGCGAGCACGTGTCATACCGGAAAAATGCACGGGATGCGAGCTGTGTGTTGGCACCTGTCCGGAGGTATTCAAAA
>WJMI01000288.1 GCA_014728015.1 Chitinivibrionales bacterium
CCGCAATATCGCCGGTACGCCCCTGGTCAGCGATATCACCAAGATGCCCCACCTGCTCATCGCCGGGCAGACCGGCTCGGGCAAGAGCGTGTGCATCAACTCGATTATCTGCAGTCTTCTCATGACAAAAAAGCCCGAGGAGCTGCGGCTCATCATGGTCGACCCGAAAAAGGTCGAGCTCTCTTACTACGAAGGCATACCGCATTTGATGTCCCCGGTGGTGACAGAGTCGAAAGAGGCGGTGAAAGCACTCCAGTGGGCGGTTATTGAGATGACGCGCCGCTACAAGATCCTGGCCCGCGCCGGCGCGCGCAATATCGATTCATTCAACCGCCGGATAACCGAAGGGTCAATCCGTGAAGGCGCGCTTCCCGAAGAGGACAACAAACCCCTGGCCTTTATCGTAATTATCGTCGACGAGCTCGCCGACTTGATCCTTACGGCCAAGGGTGACGTGGAGGCGCTGATCCAGCGGATCGCGCAGCTCGCGCGCGCGGTGGGGATACATCTTATCGTGGCAACCCAGCGGCCGTCGGTCGATATTATCACCGGGCCGATTAAGGCGAATCTCACGTCACGCATAGCATTCCGGTGTATCCAGGCGGTCGACTCCCGTACGATTCTCGGTCACCAGGGTTCGGAAAAGCTCCTCGGCAGGGGCGACATGCTGTTTCTGAGAAGCGGCGCGCCGGATATCGAACGGTATCACGGCGCCTTCATCTCCGAAGAAGATGTCGAGCGGATCGTGGATGCGGTCAAGGGTCAGGAAGTCGAGCTCGAGCGTATAGAGAGTTTCGAGCAGGCCACGGGCGACACCGGTGGCGGTGACGGCAGCGGCGGAGCCGATTCGGGCGAGCGTGACGAGTATTTCGCCGACGGCGCCCGGACGGTGGTGAGCGTGGGCCAGGGGTCCACCTCGCTTCTGCAACGGCGCCTGAAACTGGGCTATGCGCGCGCGGGGCGCCTGATGGATCAGCTCCACCAGGCCGGGATCGTGGGGCCGCAGGAAGGCAGCAAGGCGCGGGAGGTCCTGGTCGGCCCGGAAGAACTCGAGCAGGTCCTTTCCGACCTGGGATACTAACCTGCAATGTCAAGGAGCATTCATGCGCAATGGTAAGATGTCAGTGAGTATCCTCGTCCTCTTCTGTGCGATCAGCGTCGCCCAGACCCCGGACATCGTCACCGCGCTTCGGGGGAAGTACAGCGGCGAGACAACGCTCGAAGCATCGTTCGATCTCAAGATATTCTGGAAAGTCCGCGAAAAAACCGAGGAGAAATCGGGCACGCTCATGCTGGCGCCCGGCGACCGGTTCCGGCTCGAGCTCGGCCCCACGGTCTGGGTTTCCGACGGGCGCACGTACTGGCAGTACAGCACGGCGACGCAGCAGGTGGTTATCAAGCAGTTGCTCGATGTCGATCTCTCGATGCACCCGTCGCAGATTATCTCGACCTACCTGCACGAATATGCATACACGGTCAAGGAAACGGGCGGCAGGCAGACGGTCCTCTCGTGGACCAGGCCGCCGGATGCCGCGAACGTCTACGCCAATGCCATCACGGTCTGGGTCGACACCAAGAAAATGATCCTGAAGAAGCTCCACATTGTCGACACCAACGGCAACGAAAGCACGTACACATTCAAAAAAACGAAGCTCGGCGTAGAATTCCCCGAAGAAACGTTCACGCTGCAGATCCCCGAAGGAGCATCGGTCCTTGATACGCGCGAATAAGCTTTGCCTTCCGCGTGTGTGCGCGGCGCTCGCGTGCGCGGGCCTGGTCTCTGCCGCGCCCCCGGGCACGAGCGAGATAACGAGCAACGACATGTGGTCGGTCGACGGGAACGGCGACACGGTGTGGGTGCTCACCGCCCGGGGAGTCAACTACACGACCAACGCCCTCGCGGAATCGCCGTCATGGCAAGGCTACTACAGCAACGATATCCGCGATGTCGTGGCATACGGCATCTCGTATCACGGCGGCACCGCGATTGTCCCCCTGTTTCCCCGGTCCGGCGAAACAGCCAATGACATACTGATCTTCTCCGCATCGAAAAAGCCTTCCTCCGTCCGCTTCGACTTCAAGAGGACATCGCTTCGCGGGGCAAGCGATCCCGAGTTTTTCGCCACCGCCGCGGAATACCTCGACGGGTACTGGTGGCTCTCATGCACCGACGGCGGCGTGGTGCGTATGGGATCCGACACGACGGTCCTGTATCCGGGCACCGGTGAGCCGGTGGAGTTCGAGGCGTTTAAAACAGACAGCTTCTCGAGTACGGGCGCCCGCGAAGATGCCCAGACGGTTGCGCTCGATGCGCACGCGCCGTCGCACAGCCTGTGGGTGGTGCAGCGACGCGCCCTGTGGCGGCTTCGCACCGACTCGCTCTCATGGACCATGATCAGCGATACCGCGGTCGATACCGCGGAAATGTCGGGCGTCTGGGCCTGGGATTCAAACAGAGTGCTGGTACGGATGCATGTCGCATCACCGGGAGAAAAGTCCCCGTCGGACACCGGCTCCCTGTACGCGTTCGCCTCCGGCGATGGCGTCTCGTGGGAGCGCAGCCGGTTCACCGATGAAAAAGCGCCGTTCGCCCTGACGTTCCTCGACAGCGAGCACGTGTACCTGGTCCGCGGCAACGACGTGAAACACTGGGCCGATATCGACACCATCGGCATTGTCGAGAAGGGATTTGCCGAGGGGGGAAGCTACAGCGCGCGCCAGCTCGACTTCGACGTGGTGAGCCCGGTTATCAACGACATTTTCTATACGACCACGCAGGACACGGGCATACTGTGGATTCCCACCACCGAGGGATTGTTCCTGTCTTACTCGAAGGACTTCCGGCCGGACTCGCTGCGCAATCTCGCGATTATCCGGCGGGACAAGACCGTACCGGCCGGCCTGAAGAACCGCAACGTATACGCGTTTCCCAGCATTCTCAACGACAGCTACAAGAACCAGCGGGCGGTATTCGCGTACAATCTCGAAGAGGACGACGACGTAACCATTGACATATTCGACTGGAACATGGACCATGTGATCCGGATAATCGAAAACCGGTTCCGGTACGCCGGAAAAAACCGTCCCGACGGACGCGCGCGCAGCACCGATGCCGGCGAAGACTCGTGGGACGGTACATTCAACAACAACAACGGCACGCGGGTCGAGCCGGGCGTGTACTATTTCCGGGTGAAATCGAGAAAGAACGGACGGGCGTTCGGCAAGCTCGTAGTCGCCAAGCCCGAGTTCTGAATCGGTGTCTCCGGTTCGAGACGAAGGGTGTGGGGTTCGGAAAGCGACGGGGAACTGTGTTTGAGGCTCCGAATATACATGTCAGGATGCCAATGCATCGCTCTTCACATATGCTGCGCATCACGCTGTTTCTCCTGACGGCACTGCTTGCCGGTGTTGTGCATGCCGGCCGGCTCGGCGGACAGCCGGGAGCGTATCTGCGCGCGCCGGTGGGCGCGGATGCCTGCGCGCGCGGGGGCGCCAACACGGCCGCGCCGCGCCACCTGTTTTCCTGGTGGAACCCGTCCATGCTGGTCAGCGACAAGGAGCGCCGGCTGACCCTGGGCGGCGCGTATCGCTCGCTGGGCCGGACCGAAGGCATCTGTGGGTGGGAATTCCGCGTGCCTCCCCGGGTCGGCATGGGACTGTCGGTCTTGTACCGCGGCGACCCCTTTCTCAACCGCCTCTACGACGAAGACGAAAACGAGCTGGAACGCGGGGCATACAGCACCTTGACATTCAAAATCGGACTGGCGTATCTCGTAACGCGCGTGCTGTATCTCGGCGGGAACGTGAGCGCGTTCTACCAGAGCCTGCCGGTCGGATACCGCGGTGAAAAGCTGCGAAACGAGTCATCGATCGACATGGGCGGATTCGATTTCGGCGCGCGGCTGCAGACCGCCGACAATATATCGTTCGGCCTGGTCGTAAAGAACCTGGGGGCCGGCATCACGCTCAACACGGTCGGCGACTGGGACTACGATGTACCGCTGGAAACCAAGTTCCTCCCGTCACTGACCCTGGGAAGTCAGGTGAAAGGGTCGCTTCGCGACAAACCGTTTATCTGGAGCTGCGATCTGGCCGGGTACCTGCTCAACGGCGATTTCGAAAAGCTCGAGCATCCGGTGGCGGTGTTGAACAACGGATTCGAATGGCAGAACTGGGACACGTTCCATATTCGGGCCGGCATTCGCGACATCGACCTCAACGGCGATATGGTTAGCGCGCGGAGCAGGTACCGTGATGCATTTTCGTTTGCGGTCACCGCCGGGTTCCTGCTCGACCTTTCGTCGATTGTCAAGGGACTTTCGCTGAACTACGCCTTCTCCACCGACAAGGTCTGGGCGGGCGTCGAAAACCAGCTGGATTTTCTCCTGGTATTCTGAAAGGTATCTCGTGAATTGCCGCGCACATACACACACGAGCCTCGCCGCCTGTCCGGGCGCCGTATTCATTGTCCTGGCAATGGCGCTTGGCGCATCGCCTACACCAGGGCTTGCCGCGGTCCGGGCCAACGCCGCCAACGTCGGCTTCCAGCTTTTGGAAGAACCGGTGAACCCCGTTCTTATCGGCATGGGCTCGGCGGGCACGGCCGTGCCCTCGCGGGGTTTTGCCTACTACAATCCCGCGCTGCCCGCGCTCGCCGGCAGGCCGTATGTGTCGCTCGAATACGGCGGGCATCCCGCGGGCGATCTCCGGAGCCCGCTGTTCGAAACCGCATGGCCGTTTCAAAAGTGGTTCATCGGGGCCAGCGCGTTCACCGCGGCCGTTGACGGCATTATCAGTACCGACTGGTTCGGGAGGATCAACGAAAACGCCGAATTTTCGTGGCAGACAACGCATCTGGCGCTGACCGTAGGCCGCATTCGCTCCAACCGGTTCGCCATCGGGGTCTGCCTCAACGGGGTCCAGGAGCGGCTGGCCGAATACGTGTCCTACGGCCTGTCGGCAAGCGCGGGCGCGGTCGCCAGTCCCCTGCCCGGGAAACTGACTATCGGGCTTTCGGCATTTCACCTGGGCACGGCCACAAGCATGCTCGACACGGCGCTCGACTGGGGCGAGGGCGCGCGGTTCCCGAAAAGCGGACGGTTGGGCGTGGCATGGATCGACACGCTCAAGACAATCGGGTATAGCGCCGCGCTCGATATCGTATTCCGCAACGCGGACAAGCGAATAATGGTCCCTGCCGGCATCGAAATCCGCCCGATCGAACAGGTGGCCCTTCGCATCGGCAAACGTTTCAACCACGATACCGAAATACTCAATCTCGGCGCGGGGCTCGACATCGCGCCCCTCTCAGGCGATTTTTCGTTCGTCATTCCCAAGCTCGTTGACGACGTGGAGTTGAAGTACCGGGTGGCCGTCACCTACACCCTCAAGAAGAAGATCAGCCTCGGCCGCGACAGGCAGGAAGTGACTGTCCCTGAAACCGAGGCTTTGGTGGTGACTCCCGCCGATACGGCGGACGACAGTGATACAGCGGATACATCGGCCGCGCCCGGTGACGGCAGCGGTATTGTCGAGCAGGAACCTGGTGACTCTTCGCAGATCGACAGCACGGCACTCGAGGCCGCGCCCGATGCGGCGGCGGACACCGCCGGCACGCCTGCGGATGAGCCGCCCGCGGATACGCTTCCGGAAGATGCGCAACCCGGCCCTGCCGGTCCCTCCAAAGGGGCGCAGGCGGAGCACAACAATACCCCGGCCCCTTTGCCGGAGGACAATCCAGGTGATGATGCACAGCCGCTGACCGAACCCCCGCCCGCGAAGCCCGAGAGCGGCAACAGCGAGTCAGACACAACCGACTGATATGTCCTGCCGGGCCTGCAGTTCCGCGCGCGGCCTGTGGCCCGCGGGGAACCCGGGCGCGGCCCATATTCCATACTTAATGAGAATTTCCTGCATATGCGTTAGGAAAGTGTTGTATTTTGCGATGATTGCTTCATTCACGCGCGCATTCGCGCGTATATGTCAAACCGTTCTGCTTTACAGGGTGATCCATGGGCCTTTTTCCTTTTATGTCCAATGATCTCGGCATCGACCTGGGTACGGCCAATACGCTCATTTATGTCAGGGGACGCGGTCTGCTCATCGACGAACCTTCAGTGGTAGCGCTTGACAGAGATTCCAAGAAGGTCACGGCGATAGGGCTTGAGGCCAAGCGTATGCTGGGCAGGACACCCGGCGATATCGAGGCGATTCGCCCTATGAAAGACGGCGTGATTGCCGATTTCGACCTGGTCGAGCAGATGCTTAAATATTTTATCCGTAAAGTACAGAAATACCCGTCGTTTTTCAGGCCCCGCGCGGTCATCGGCGTGCCGTCGGGCATTACCGAGGTCGAGAAGCGCGCCGTTATCGATTCCGCCGAAACCGCGGGCGTGCGCGAAGTCTACCTGGTTGCCGAGCCCATGGCATCCGCCATCGGCATGGGCATTCCGGTCCACGAGCCGTCGGGCAACATGGTTATCGATATCGGCGGCGGCACGGCGGAAATCGCGGTGATCGCGCTCTACGGCATGGTGTGTGACATGTCGGTGCGCATCGGCGGTGACGAAATGGACGAGGCCATAGTGTCGTATCTCAAAAAGACATACAACCTGCTGGTCGGCGACAGTACGGCCGAACAGATCAAGATTCAGGTCGGTTCCGCGTTCCCGCTCGAGGATGAGCTGGAGATGGAGGTGAAGGGACGCGATCTGGTGGCGGGCATTCCCAAGACGCTTCGCATCACGTCGACCGAAGTCCGCGATGCGCTCAACGAGCCGGTGTCAACCATTGTCGAAGCGGTCAAGCAGGCCCTCGAGCAGACGCCGCCCGAGCTGTCGGCCGACATACTCGACAAGGGCATTATCATGACCGGCGGAAGCTCCATGCTGCGCGGTCTCGACGAGCGCCTGCGGCAGGAAACGAACCTCCCGGTGAACGTTATCGACGAGCCGCTTACCTGCGTGGCCCGCGGCTCGCTTAAAATCATGGAAAATCTCGATACGTTCAAGCCCGTACTCATGAATACCGGCAAACGGGGGCGGTAGGCGACGCCGGCAATTCGATCTTCTCGCCAATGCAGTGGATCATTCAGTTCATCGTCCATCACCGTAATCTGTCATCGCTGTTCCTTACAGTGATGCTCAGTTTGTGGATGCTGTCCGGCAGCGATGCCCGGCAGGCGAAGATCGCCCGGACACTCACCATGACCGTGTTTTTTCCATTTCAATTCACCGTCGCGCAGGTCGCCCGCGCCCGCAACATTTTCGCCGAGAACCGCCGGCTTCGCGAGGAGCTGACTTCCCTGCGCACGTCAGCATCGTTCCTCGAGGAGCAGGCCGCCGAAAACGAGCGCCTTCGCGACCTGCTGGGCTTTCGGGAGAGCCTCGACTACACGCTTCTGCCCGCCCGGGTCGTAGCGCGCGAACCGTCGCAGCTCTACCGCAGCCTGGTGCTCAATGTCGGGAAAAACCAGGGCGTGGATCTGTACATGCCCGTGGTTTCCAAGGACGGTATCGTGGGGCGCGTGGTGCAGGTGATGCGTCATATCAGCCTGGTCCAGGTCCTGCAGGACCCGTCGGCCCGTACCAGCGTCATGACCAAGCGCACCCGCTCGGTCGGTATCCTCGAGACCGAGAACGGCAGGGATTTTTTCATCAGGCACCGCACCCACGTTGATGTTCAGCAGGGCGATACCATCATAACATCGGGCCTGGGCGGTATTTATCCCAAAGGGCTCGTGGTGGGAGCGGTCACCACGGTCAGAGAGGGGGTTGACCCGCTGTTCAAAAAGACCTTGCTCGAACCAAGCGTTGATTTCGATCACCTGGAAGAACTGTTTGTCATGCAGATCTCGCCGCAGTGGACTGTCCTGCGCGGCGAGCTCGATTCCGTAGAGATGGAAAAATGATAGGCACGGCCCTTAAATGGATAGCGGCGTTTGTCCTGTGCCTGGTGCTGCAGACCACGCTGATGCCGGTTGTCGCTGTCGGCGGCATTGCCCCTGATCTCATTGTGGTGGTGCTGTTTTTTCTGGCGATACGGGCCGGGGTCATGCCCGGGCTGTATGCGGGGTTTCTTATCGGCCTGGGCCAGGACCTGTATTCGCCGTCACTCCTCGGCCAGAGCGCTCTGGCCAAGACTATCACGGGCTTTTTCATCGGGCTGTTCAACGAAAAGGTCATGCGGACCGACCCTGTCATGAAGCTTATCCTGCTGGTGCTGAGTTTCATGGTACACGACACCGTTTTTACCGTCGTGACCGTAATCAAGACAGATGCTTCGTTTCCGCTTGTATTCTCGGAGCTGTTCACGCGCACGCTTCCCCGCGCGCTGTACAGCGTGCTGATAGCCGCGATTGTATATGCATACGATTATTTCGTGAAACCCGGTCTGAACCGCTAGCATTTCATCCATGGCCACGCGAATCCTTCTGGAACAGGAACAGCACGAGAGGTTCCGCAAGAGTCTCTGGCTCACCGGGCTCGTGGCATGCTTCTTCATCATACTGCTTTTGCGGCTCTTCTATATCCAGGTCGTGCAGGCCGAGGTGAACATCCGGCTTTCCAAAGAAAACCAGATGCGGCTGGTCATTCTGAAGGCCCCGCGCGGGAGGATTTTCGACCGCAACGGCGAGGTCCTCGCCCGCAACCGTCCTTCGTACTCAATCTCGGTACTGCCGTATCAGATCAAGGACGACACTCTTCTGGTCGAAAATCTCCTGAAGATCCGCGATGCCGGGGGCAATGCCGTGTTCGACAGCGCGCAGCTGGAAAAGGACCTCACGGCGGCCCGCTACCGGAGGTTCGACCTGACGCGCATAAAAGAAGACGTATCACTCGATGTAGTGAGCATTATCGAAGAGCACTCCATGCAGCTTCCGGGAATCGTGGTCCGCACCGAGGCCCGCCGCGAGTACCCGCTCGGCCCCGTGACATTTCACGTGCTGGGCTACATGAGCGAAATTCCCGAAGAGCAATTCGATTCGCTCAAAGAGATCGGCTATCACTACGGAGATGTCATCGGTAAAGCAGGCCTCGAGAAGCAGTACGAAGGCGATTTCAGGGGTACCGATGGAAGAGAGTACATCGAAGTCAATGCCTATGGAAAAAGCCTGGGGCTCATCGAGCACATGCCCCGCTCGGATCCCCTCCCCGGAAGCGACATTTATACCACCCTCGATGCGCGCCTGCAGGCCGTCGCGGACAGCGCGTTCCCCGATTCGCTCAAGGGCGCGGTGGTGGCCATCGATCCCCGCAACGGCGAAACCCTGGTCATGTTCAGCAGTCCATCGGTCGATCCCAATATTTTCTCGATGTCCGCCTCGCTTCGCTCGAAAAGCTGGGCCGAAGTCGCGTTGGATCCCAACCAGCCGCTGAACAACAGAGCCACGACCGGCGAGTATCCTCCCGGCTCGACGTTCAAGCCCATGAGCGCCCTTGCCGGTTTGGCAAGCGGGCTCGTCGCGCCCAAA
Organism: Chitinivibrionales bacterium; assembly: GCA_014728015.1. Lineage (GTDB taxonomy): Bacteria > Fibrobacterota > Chitinivibrionia > Chitinivibrionales > WJMI01 > WJMI01. The sequence goes on from WJMI01000288.1 coordinate 9,473, forward strand.
TCATACATGCCGGTCCCCTGCCGGGGCGCGTACCGGTTCGGCTCGCGGGTGGCGCATTGCTGGTATTCGAAAGGTCACGGACGGCTTGCCGTACGCGGGGCAATACAGAAATCGTGCAATATCTACTTCTACCAGCTCGGATTGAAAGTCGGCGACAAAACAATTAACAAATACGCCGAGATGTTCGGGATGGGAAAGCCTACGGGGATCGACCTGCCGGTAGAGCGCTCCGGCTGGCTCAGCGGCGAAGAGGCATACAACAAGCGTTTTGCCAAGCGCGGCTGGAAATGGACGCGCGGGATTGTGCTCGACCTGGCCATCGGCCAGCAGCAGGTGCTGACGCCCCTGCAGCTCGCGGTGATGATCGGCGGAATGGGCAACGGCGAGGCGGTATACCGGCCGTTCCTCAACAAAGAGGCGCGCAACAGGGAGGGCATCGTCTTGGAGCAGCGCCAGCCGGAGGTGCTGCACGAGCTGGAGATTGATACCGCCACCGTGCGCGTGATACGTCTTGCGCTCGAGGATGTTATCAAGCCGGGCGGTACCGGCGGGCGGGCGCGGGTGGACGGCATACCCGTAGGCGGAAAAACCGGCAGCGCGGAAAATCCGCACGGGGAAAAAACGCACGGCCTGTTTGTCTGCTGCGCGCCGGTGGACAACCCGGTGATCGCCGTTGCAGCGGTCGTGGAAAACGCCGGGCACGGCGGCACGGTCGCCGCGCCCATTGCCGGCGCTATTCTGCGGTACTACTTCAACAATACCGACGAAGGTGTTGATCTGGTAAATCACTATCTCGAACGGCGGAAACGGTCATAACTGGCAATGCTTGAGATAGGACGAAAGAACCGGTTCGATTTCTCGCTCTTCTTCGCGGCGCTTGCCCTGTGGATTATCGGGCTGGCCTTGATCTACAGTGCCACGCACATTCACGAAAGCGGCCCGCTCGCCGGTGTTGCGCGCACACAGGCGATCTGGATCGCCATGGGCGTATTGATCATCCTTGCTATGGTGTCCATCCCCACGCGGATATACTACGCCCTGGCCTACCCCATGTATGCATTGTCACTCCTGCTGCTCCTGTATGTGATATTCTCGGGAGTGGGAATCAAGGGCGCGGCCCGGTGGATTTCGTTTGGAGGTGTCAAAGTCCAGCCGTCGGAGTTCGCCAAAGTCGGGCTCCTGTTCGCGCTCGCCCGCTACCTGTCGAAGCACTCGGTCAGTCTCACCCGGATCACGTCGTTCATCGTGCCGGGCCTGCTCATTCTCGTGCCGTTTGCGCTCGTGCTGCAGCAGCCCGATCTGGGGACCGCGCTCGTGTTTTGCGCCATGGCCCTTCCCATGTTCTACTGGGCGGGCATGTCGCTTCTCGAAGTTTTCTTTCTTATTTCCCCCGGGATTTCCATCGTGCTGTCGGCCATCCCGCTGATCCTCGCATACGGCCAGGCGGAAACGCTGGGCGTTGTCGGCGCAATACCCTGGGGGCTGTTCTTCCTGATCCTCATCGCCGTGTTCTATGTCGTCCGTCCGCCGATATTTGTGATCATTGGCGCGCTCATAGCCAACGTGCTCTCGGCAACCATGACCACGGTCTTGTGGAACTCCTTCCTCAAGGACTATCAGAAGAAACGCATTATCAGTTTCATTGATCCGCAGATGGATCCTTTCGGGTCGGGTTATCAGGTGATACAGTCGAAGGTGGCAATCGGATCGGGGCACGTTTTCGGGAAGGGGTATTTGCAGGGAACGCAAACCCGGCTGTCCTACCTTCCGGAGCAGCATACCGATTTCATTTTCTCGGTGCTGGGAGAGCAGTTCGGGCTTCTCGGGTGCGCCCTCGTGGTCTTTCTGTTCCTGTTCCTTCTCATGCGGGGGTTCCTTGCCACGCAGCACATCCGCAACCGTTTCACCAATCTGATCATCGTCGGATCCGTATCGATACTCGCGTTTCATATCTTTGTGAATATTGCCATGACACTCGGCATGATGCCGGTAACCGGGCTGCCGCTTCCGTTCCTCAGCTACGGCGGTTCATTCACGCTGACCGTAGCGGTGTTTGTGGGCCTGCTGCTCAATGCCCAGGTTGGCGACCAGGAATTCTAGGGGTTTTTTTCAGCAATAGACAAGAATGCATAAGGTATGCCGCAAAGCGGCATGATAATTGGAAAAACCAAGAATTCTTATGCTATCTAAAAGTATTTTCTTTGTTCTGCGGACACCATAGCAGACAACAAGAAAAAAGCCCGTAAGATTCATCCACGCGTAAACATAGCGTGGAAATGGCTATAATAGCGGGGCGTTGCGGGGAGTGCGCTGCCGGTGGCAGCAATGGCACCCCGCAGATGGGGACCGACGCGCCAGTGGCGCAAATTGTCGGGTTTGAGACGCATCCTTGCGGCTCAAACCAGGGGGAAAGCATTGCCCCACACACATTATCTCTAGCGAAAGAAAAACTGACAAATGCACCCGATACTATTCCAGATAGGCAAACTACCCATCCACTCCTATGGTTTCATGCTGGCCCTGTCGTTTCTTCTGGGCATCTGGTTCGGCGGGTGGCGGGCGAAGCGGCGCGGGCTTGACGGCGACGTGCTTTCCGATGTCGGGTTCTGGATCATTCTCGCGGCCATTGTCGGCGCGCGCCTGTACTATGTGGTCCTGCATTTCGAAGAGTTCTCCGATAATATCCTCGGGGTGATCAACCCGTTTCACGGCGGGTCGATGGGTATCGGCGGCCTGGTCATGTATGGCGGATATATCGGCGCGATTCTCGCCGGTGTCGCGTATTTTCGCATCAAGAAAATACCGTTTCTTCCGTATGCCGATGCCGCCGCCCCGACAATCGGGTTCGGCATTTTCCTCACGCGCATAGGCTGTTTCTTAAATGGATGCTGTTTCGGCGCGCCCACGGAAGCATCCTGGGGCGTGGATTTCCCGTCCTCCTGCCCCGCCGGCCACTACCAGCTTGGCGTGCACGCGGACGCCCTGCACCCTTCCCAGCTTTACCTGTCAGCCGGCGGGCTGATCATCGCGCTCATCATACTGGCTCTCGGCCGCAAGAAGGTCTTTGCGGGATTCGAGTTCTTTCTTTTCGGCATTCTCTATTCGATACTCCGCTTCGCCGTTGATTTCACGCGCTACTACACACCCGACGAGCACCTTCTCGGCCTGACTCATAACCAGATCGTGTGCATCGGCATATTTGTCGTGTTCGGCGGGCTCATGCTGAAAAGCGTTCTGGGTGAAGCCCCCGCCCCGCAGGAGCCTGTCCCGGAGGTCCTGGTAGAACCCGAACCCCACCAACCACCACCGCCGGCCGAAAGCACGCCTGAAGAAGGACCCGGGGAAGAAGGATGATGCGCTGGTGGCGTAAATCAGGCATTCGAAATGAGCAATCCGGGACATGAACATTCTAGGACGTAAGTCCATCACGCGTCTTGCTCGCAGCATTATCACCAACGCGCGCGACTTCGTCTATCCCCCGCTCTGTATCCTGTGCGACAATCCTCTCTCCAAGAACGACCCGTGGTTCTGCGATGCGTGCATTGACAAGCTCAACGCCAATGCATCCGGGCGCAATGCCTGTCCCCGATGCAGCCAGGACCGCGCCCGGCATGCCTGCGCGTGCCACCTCGTGTGGGACCATCCCTACGAGCGGGTATATTCACTGTTCGACTTTGACGAAACCGTGCAGGCCGTGGCACACCAGGTGAAATATCGCGGGAAGAAAAGCCTGGCGTTTCACGTGGGAAAGCGCTACGCCCGGCTGGTGCCGCCGGAATTTCTCGAGGGAATCGATGCCGCGGTTGCCATTCCGCTCCATTTCCGTCGCAAGATGAAACGCGGGTACAACCAGGCCGAGTATCTGGCAAAAGGGGTTCTGGCCGGCCACGGCAATAGTATTCCCTATCTGGGCAAGGCCCTCAAGCGAACGCGGCACACCCGGACCCAGACCAAGCTCGACAGGGAACAACGCGAAAAAAACCTGAAAGGGGCCTTCGGCCTGAATCCCGGCGGCGCCGATGCAGTCCGGGGAAAGAACCTGATGCTTGTTGACGACGTCGTAACCACGGGCGCGACCACGGCGCATTGCACGCGCATACTGCTCGAGGAAGGAGCACTGTCGGTCAGAGTACTCTCGCTTGCGAGGGACTGATTACGGCGTTCTTGGGGGAATTCCGCTCCTGACCGCTACCCGCCAACGTGTCACGCCTTCATTGCGCTTCGCGCAAAGAGAATCTATTTTTTTCAACACGGAGGACTAGGATAATTGGTAATCCAGCGGTCTTGAAAACCGCCGACCTTACGGTCTTGGGGGTTCGAGTCCCTCGTCCTCCGCCACTGCTTTTGGGCTGTTTTGCATTCGACTGCATAGCGGCCCATTTCTTTCTCTAACTCGCTCATTCTCGAAGAGTTACACACCCCTCATACTACCTCTCCATTTCTCGTCAATCCACCCTCCTTCCCATGAGCGGAGCGTTTTTGCGCCATCTTCCCTCGCAGGGGAAGGAGATCGTGAGACGACGCAGAGAGGAGCCTCGCCATGCGCAGCATATCTCCCAATCGACAACCGTTGACCCGTACAATGAGGACGAGCGGTCCATGGGGTGGTACTACTATCTCGAAAATGCTATGTCCTTTCCCTCTTTTCGGCCTTATCTGTTGCCACTCCGGGACGCTCCTGTTTCCCGCATATGCGAAGCCTGTTCTCGTAATTGAGAATTGACCCTGCATCCCGGTTTGTCCGTATGAGCTTGATGCCGGGCTCCTTCAAGAGTGCTGCATTGTGTGCCATCACCCCCCCCCAATGGCACGATATTTGTTCCCTTCCAATACGATATGAATTGATATCGCGAAAGCAGAGGGAGCAGTCGATGAAAGTCTTTGTAGATAGAAACGCGTGCCAGAGTCTGAAACGCTGTGTAGAGCTCTGCCCCGAGATATTCGAGCTCGATGCCGAAGGCAAAGCGCGGGCCGCAAGAGAGGATGTCCCGGCACAGCTCGAGGGCCGTGTCCGGCAGGCGGCCCAAGCGTGCAGTGCCGGAGCCATTCAGCTCGACAAGCATTCTTTCCAGCAGCCCTGAGGCATTCGGCGAGAAAGGGCCCGTTGTGAAGCCAGGATGAGGAGGTATGCATGCGCAATATCCTTGCAGCCGTAGACTTTTCAGATGTTACCCAACGGTTGATCAAGAACGCGGCTCTATTTGCCCACTCCTTTGACGCCCACCTGTGGCTTGTGCATGTTGCGCCGTTGGATGGCGAGCCGGCAAACTATGATGCCGGCCCCCAGGAAGTGCGCGACAACGTAGCCAAGACCATTCGCAAGGAGCACAAAGAACTGCGGGACATTGCCGATGACCTCGAAAAAGACGGCGCCACGGTAACCGCGCTCATGGTCGGCGGCGATGTCTCCGATGAGATAGTGAAACAGGCAGACAAGACCAATGCGGACATGATCGTTATCGGATCCCACGGGAAAGGCGGGATACTGGACTCTCTCATGGGAAGCATTTGTCAAGCGATCGTCCGGAAAGCCACTGTTCCCGTAACCGTGGTTCCTTCACGAGAGAAATGAGGCGGCATCCATGTTTGGAAAAAGACTGACCCTGTTCAAGCTGCTCGGCTTTGAAGTCCGTATCGATCTGAGCTGGATCATCATTCTTGTCCTGGTTGTCTGGTCGCTTGCCACCGGGCTTTTCCCGCACTACAACCCCGGCCTGATAAGATCGGCGTACTGGTGGATGGGCGTGCTCGGCGCGCTCGGACTCTTCGGTTCCATCGTGGTGCACGAGCTGTGCCACTCGCTGGTTGCGCGCAGGTTCGGCCTGCCCATGCGCGGCATAACCCTGTTCATCTTCGGCGGGGTCGCCGAGATGCACGAAGAACCGCCGAGCCCCAAAGCGGAGTTTTTCATGGCAATCGCGGGGCCCCTGGCGAGCATTGCCATCGGCGCAATCGGGTTTGCCGTGGTGGGGCTGGGCCGGGGGTTCGCCCTTGGCGCCACCACCATCGGCGTCATCCAGTATCTCGCGGGAATAAACCTGATCCTCGCGGCATTCAATCTCGTGCCAGCCTTCCCGCTCGATGGCGGCCGGGTGCTGCGCGCGGGCCTGTGGCAATGGAAAAAGAACCTTCGCTGGGCCACGCGAGTCGCTTCCGGCATTGGTTCGGGGTTCGGCCTGTTTCTCATTTTTTTCGGTATTCTCTCGTTCGTGTTCGGATCTTTCATCGGCGGCATCTGGTGGTTCCTCATCGGGATGTTCCTGCGGAGTGCCTCCCAGTCCTCCTACCAGCATATGCTGGTGCGCCGCATGCTGCAGGGAGAACCGGTCCGGCGGTTCATGAAACAGCCGGCGATCACGGTGAAGCCCGACACGACTGTTGAGGATTTTGTCGACCGCTATGTGTATCATCACCACTACAAGATGTTTCCGGTGGCGGAGAACGGGGCCCGGCCGCGATGTGTGACAACACGGGATGTCAAGGACCTTGACCGCGGCGAGTGGTCCAACCGTACGGTCGGCGATATCGCCAAACCGTGCACTAACGAGAACACCCTGCGCACCGATACCGATGCGGTAGAAGCGCTGGCGGCGATGCGGCGAAGCGGGAATTCGCGCTTTGTCGTGCTCGACGAGAATGGCTCGCTGGCCGGCATACTGACGGTAAAGGACCTGCTGCAGTTTCTCTCTATGAAGCTCGACCTCGAGGAAGGTGTCGCCGGGAAAGACATCGAGAAATTCGTGGGTACGTAGCCGGCGCTCCACACTTCGCTGGTGCGGCCTACAGCACAGTCGCCCGTTTTCCCTTCACCCCGAACGCGGCCCCCGTGGCCCTGGTCATGTTCGCCAGGACGTCCCATTCCGCCTTGACCAGGCGCAGGGCATCACGCAGCGGCTCATCGTTTGCGCGCGGGAACCGCGCATGCGTGGAGTGCAGGTGCCGGTAGACAGTCAGGGCCTTCCCGGCGCTTGCAGACATGTCGAACTGGCGCGCCCGCTGCCTGCCCCGGGCGCGCATTTCTTCCCTTGCATCCTCGCTCATATCCCTGATACCGCGAAGCGCCTGTATGAACGGTTTCTCTTTCTCGGCAACCAGAATGCCGTCTTTGCCGTTTCGTACTACGTCCCGGACCCCCGGTGCATCCACAGCCACCACCGGCACGCCCGCGGCAAGGGACTCGGTAACCACCATGCCCTGGGTTTCGGTGGTGGATGCGAACGCGAATACATCCATGGCATGGTAGGCATCGACCAACCCGTGCCCCTCCAGCGTGCCGGGCGCCCGTACCCGCTCATGTACGCCGAACTCGGACAGGGCTTTCAGCATATTCTGTCTTGAAGGGCCTTTACCGATGACGACGAAGTACGCATCGTCGTCCTTCTGCATGAATTCCCCGACGCATCGCGTGAGAAAGGCGATGTTCTTCTCCGGCGCCAGCCTGCTCACAAAACCGATCACGAACGCTTCGGGAGGCAGGTTCAGGCCCTCGCGAAAACCGGTAGCATCGCCCGATGCAAAGCTCCCGGTATCCACGCCGGTCGGCACGACATCAATGGTGCTCGCGACGCCCCGGCGGACCAGTTCCGTGGCCACGCTTTCGCTGGGGGCAAAGATCCGGTTGCAGAGGTTGGCATATCCCGTGGCTAGGGAGATGACAAACCGTTTCATGCCCGGGGAATCCAGCGGAACATAGTGCGTGTAACGTTCGTAGAATGTATGAAACGTAAACACGAGCGGCACGTCGTGCTTGGCCGCGAGTCGAAGCGCCGTGTCGCCCACCAAGTACGGATGATGTGAATGCACGATGTCCGGGGTAACGTCCTCGAGGGCCCTGTTCAAGACTCCGGGCACCGGCAGCTGCACAGAGAAATCCGTGCCGTTGAATTTCTGCAGTGCGGGAACGCGCACGACATCTCGCTCACGATCGGGCATGCCCTCGAACGTCGGCGCCACGATAATGACCCGGTGGCCGCGTTTCCGATACTCGTCGGAGAACATCTGTATGGACCGTTCCACCCCGCCGACAAACGGCTCGTAGGTATTGGTCATCATCAGAATGTTCACTGTTTCCCCTTTCGCGTGAGGACTATTCGACTCTGATTGGCGTCCTGTGTGACAACATGTTCATAGCCGGGCATCGCCACCTCAATCGTAGACGGTATGTTCCGCCATTCACCGTGCCACTGGACCGCGACACGGCGGCCCTCGCGCTGTACCCTGATGCGCACTGGACCAAACGCGGTCGGCGCCGGTCCGAAAGCGGCGCCGTTCTTTGACTTGTACCACTCGGGATCGACGCCACCGCAAAGGACCAGCGCATTCCCGCTCCTTTCTTCGCGTACAAAGCAGTTGCGAATCATCATGATCCATTCCGCCGCCGCCCACACGTGCTGCCCGTCGCCCATGCAGCCAAACCCGGTTTGGGGGTGAATGGCTTCGGGCCATTGACCTGTTGGCGATGCGAGCGCGGCAATGCGGTACATCAGGTCGCGATAGCGCGGATCACCCGCCGCCAGGAGCACCTGCGCGATGTGCAAGGTGAGATACGGATTGATGCCCGAATGGCTGATGTCGTGAAAGAACGCATTGTCGATCATGCAGTGCGCAAGAAGGTATTCAGCGGTTTGTGCGAGCCGCGGATCGTGCGTTTCCCACAGGTCGAGCGGATAACCGGCAACGAGTGAACCGACCGACCCGCTGTCCAGGCGGCGATACGGAGAAGCCGGCATGGCCAGCGAGCCAATATGGTAAGCAGATGCGGTAAGACTCTTCTCGATGCTGGTCATATATGAGTCCGCATCGCGTCGAACAGTCTCCGCCTCCGCGGTTTCACCAATCCGTTCGAACAACGCCGCCGCGGCGCGCAGGCCGGCCACACTCCAGAAGTTGTCCCAGTAGTAGTAGTCGTTGGGGCCGAGATGCTCGGCGCTGAACCCGGGCGGCAGCAGGCCGGCATGCGCCGGGTCCTCATGTTCGGTCACGCGCTTTTTCCCTATCCAGGCCACGGCATGACGGATGGCGCGCAGCCACCGCGCGCGTATCCGTTCACCGGTCAGCTCGGAGAGCCGGTGTATCAGCCAGATGGCCTGACCATTGGAATCCCACTCACCTTCCTGCGAGACAAAATGCCCGGCCGGGCTTTGACGCGCGGGAAACATGTCGACGACGCGCCCGACGGTGTTCCCCAGCCCGCAGCAGATCATGGCGTGTCCGATCAGGGCGGCATCCCGGAACCAGAAGCGCTTGTAGGTGTACGGGCCGGCATATAGGTCGTCTGATGCATGGAGTACCATTGTTCGTACGGCCGCCTGATAGAGCCGCCCAACGAGCTTGTCGGCGATATCGATGCCGCAGGCGCCCGTCAGCGCTTCTCGCCATGTTTTCGCGACAGTCAACTTCGTCGTGCGCGGCCCCCATGTCTTCCGATCCTCGCTCAGCGGTACCTCGACACGTATTTCGCGGTAATGCTTCGGTTCCAGTCTGAACATGGCAGCCGCGGTCGCCATACCGGTGTCGCACGCGATGCGGTCCGTTCGTCCGCCCTCGGCATCGCGAATCCGATGGTAGACATCGCCCCTGCCATAGCGCGAAAACCGCCACTGCTCCGGCTGGACGGCGAATGCCACCGTGTGTTTCTGATCGATTCGCCATGATTTTCTCCGGGAGTCTACTTCTATCTCGTGCACGAAACTCACGCCTTCGGGATTGTACGGGCGGAGTGACACCACCAGCCATCCGCTGTTTCGAACGCGGCCCCGATAACGAATCTCACAGATGGCTTTTCCATCGGCAACCCGGACCATGGCTGTGGATTCCAGATGCTGCGCTTCGCCCGCCACCGTGGTTTGCACCTGAAGGTTCCCGGCGCACTCCAGCCGCTGTGATGCCTCGGTGGATCGAGAGGGTATGATTTCGGATCCGTCATCGCCGATTATCCATGCATCCACAGACCACCCGTCATACAGAGGCGTGACCAGACCACGGGCATCCACGACAGGGGTTGCGGAATTTCCGGGGATCCCAATGGCTGTCCAGTTGCGGTGCGTCAGATTGATATGGGCGACAGAAAACGCGCGAGGAACAAACGATGCGCTTCTGGGGTTGAACTGCTGTTCGACCCAGAAAGGCCATATCCAGTCCAAGTTATGCTGGATGGCCTGGCTATTGATAAGACCGCGCGCGTGCAGGACCAGGCCCGCCCGGAGCAGTTCTGTGGGGGCGAGCACTTCGGCGGGCTTGGCGAAGCGGTTGAAGCGAGACAGCACCGCGATCGGATCGAGAAACCCCTGCGACCGCGCCAGCCGCCGGATAACAAACCGCCAGGGAAACCATTTGGTCCACATGCCGTCCCGACCTCTCAATTCCACCAGTCATAGCGATCGGTATCACGATAGTAATAGGTTTCTATGTCCTTTCTTCCGTTGAGCTTGAGACGCGCCTGCACTATCTTCGCCCCGCCGTCAAACGCGTTTTCGACCGCGGCCCGGTATTCGTGCTTCGTATCCGCCGAACCCGTCAGAATCGCCGTACCGTCATCTACTTTCACCGAGATATTCTCGTCGTCCACATAGGCGCTCCAGCGCAGCTCGTTTTCGATACTCCTGCGTATCTCCTTGTCACTCTTCCACCGCCAGGCCAGCGAGCCCACGCTGAGATTGTTGACCACGGCCACGACCCCGGGCGCCGAAGATACGCAATCAGCCGCATGCTCTTTTTCGTAGCGGGTGTCGACAATCCCGTACAGGTAGACCATGCCGTTGCGCACGTCCACATCAATCTCATACCGTTCAATGACAGGGTCCCAATTCAGAATGTACTCCGCGTTTTCCTCAATCTCCCGATCGCTGGGATATTCCGCCATGCGTACTTTCAGGAAGTTTTTCACGCGCGCTACGCCGACGACCCTCCGCGCATCCTCCACGGCGGCGCGGACCGCCCGCAGATTATCGACTTCACCCTCGAGCGTGATTACGCCGGCATCCGCGCCGACATCAATATCAAATACACGTACCCGCGGGTCGAACGAGAGCGCATCCTGAACCGCCTTTTCGAGTGCATCATCCGACTTGATAATGACCTTCGCACCCCGTTTCGCCGGGTCAAGGGCCCAGAACTTGATGCTGACATCATCGAGGTCCACTTCCTCGGCTCCGAGTACCAGTGCATTGGTCCGCGCGAACGCCTTTTCCGAAAGGCTGCCTACCGTTCCCTTCAGCTTGACTACTCCATCATTTACCTGGACCTCAAGCAGTTCGTCCTGGACATACGGGTCGAGCTGAAGCCGGCGTTCGACATCGGTCTTGATTTCCGCATCGCTGCGCTCACCTTCGTAGACGACTTCGATTTCATTGTCCACTCCGCGTACGCCTTTGACACTTTTCGCGACGTTTGTGCAGATATTCTTCTCCGCCCAGGACTCGACCGAGCCGGAGAGGACGACAATGCCGTCGTCTACCGCAACATCAACCTCATACGAATCAGCGACCGGATCCAGCACGAATGCGAACGTGACGTCCTTGCGGATTTCCGAGTCGGAACGCTCCACCGGTCTGACATCGATACGATCGACAATTGACCTGACGCCGCGAATACTGCGCACGATCTCCACGGTGCGTTCCTTCTCAAGCAGATTACTGACACTTCCCGAGAGTGTAACAACCCCTTCGTTTGTCGCTATGTCGACCAAATGTGCCGAGACGACGCCCTCGTGTGAAAGATCTCGCTCTATCGCGTACGTAATGTCCTTGTCATCGAAGCCAGATTCGAGCGCGGCGGCCGCCGTGCTGAACCATGCAACGGCCATAAGCGCGACGATTGTTCCCGCACCGGCATGAAAAGCAGCCATCATCCTTGTTTTCCACTTGCTCATATACTCCTCCTTCCCGGCGCTTCCGGCGCCGCTGAAAAGACCCGCTGTTTTCTGTTGACCCGTGGTATGAAAGACCGCAACAATAGTGCCAGCCCGGCGGCATACAAGGCCCTCTGCTGCCATGTCCGAAGCCGGCAAATTATCGAATCTGCAAAAAGACTTCGCAAAATCGACAAATACGTACGCTCCGGGCGGCATGCGAACGAGCGCTGCGCGGACCTATTCCCGCGAAAAGGCTGCGCGCACCGATCGGGCATAATGAATCCGATTGATGGCTTTTGCGAACGTGTCGGCGAGCGAGTGCACGGATACGAATTCCGCTGCTGCAAATGCCCTGGTCTGGGGGATGCTGTCCGTGACCGCGAGGGTATGAAGATATCCCCTTTTGTGAAGGTCGTCCACCCGATCCAGCGCCTTCAGCATGCACAGGTTGTGGGAAACGGTCACGCGTACGTCCCGGATTCCCTTATCCTCCACGAGTCTTGACACGAGCGCATGCAGCGTTCCTCCCGTGCCGAGGATATCGTCAACGATGAGCGCGCGGCGCTTCCCGCGAAAGTCACCGATGATTCGGCGTATCGTCACGTCGTCTTCCCCTGATCGCTCCTTGACGCCGACCGCCGTGTCGAGGTTGAGTTCCCGCCCCAGGGTGGCCGCCGTTTTCGAAGCGCCCACGTCGGGAGCGACCACCACCGTATCACCCCGTCCCGCAAACGGCTTCCACTGTCCCGCAACCATGCGCGTGTGGTCCAGCATGTCAACTGGAAGGGGGCTGTAGAAGCCCCGGATCTGCGGAGCATGCGCATGCCACACCAGAAGGCGGTCTATGCCGGCCGCCAGGCTGATATCCGCCATAAGACGCGCGGACACCGGCTCGCGCTCAAACGCGGTTGGTTTGTCCTGGCGCGAATAGGCGAGATATGGTACAACGGCCGCAACATGTCTGGCGCCATGCTCCCGAAATGCACGTGCCGCAACCAGAAGCGCGGCATAGTTATCGTTCACACTCCTCGCAGAATTGGGATCAAAGAGCGATTGGATCAGGAAGACGTCATATCCATTCACAAAATGCTCGATACGCGCACACACTTCTGAATCAAGGAATCCGGCATCGATGCCGGGCTGGTAAAGGATATCGTCCTGGCTGCGCACCAGCGAAAGCAGCTCTGCATATCGCTCGGCCACCGCCTGCCCGAACCTTGCGCCCGACCGGCAGCTCGCCAGAAGCAACCTTCCCCGCGCCGAAATGTACCGCTCCGCTTCCTGCTTCCGGATGCTTTCGGCCGTTAGAAAGCCGGGCTTCGTATCATTGTGTTCAGATACCGATATAGTCATTTTCGCTTAGCTGAAGTACCTCATTGAGTTTCTCGGTTGCCGTCCGGCTGGCCTTCGCCAGACGGCTCTTGGCCCGCAGTGCCGCCTGCTCTATGTCCGTACGCCTCCACCGGCCTTTGCTGTTTGTCATAAGATCACCAAGCTGCTTTTCCGCGCGCGCTGCGGCTTCTGTCAACTGCGTTTCTATCTCTTCTGCCACCTGCTCGATTTCCCGTTCCGCGTCAACAGCATCTCGTCGGCGTTTCCTGAAAATGAGACAGACAAGAACAAGCCCCACCGCGCCACAGAGCACTGCCGCTCCCACCGTTTTTCTCGATCGTCGTACCACCCGCATACTCCCTTCACTGCCAGGTCGGACATGCACAACCATCTACGCCAGCCGCCGTGGCAAGAAGTAGCCCGCAACAATTGCTCCAATCAGGCAGAGGATGAGTACCCAGAAGAATGCATTGAATAGTCGCTCGGCATTCTCCTCTGCTTCGGCCTGGCGAAGGGCCTCTCCGCGCGTCCGGGGCCGATACCATGGAGGAGTGGATGCGGCAATTAAAAGCGCCGCAATGACCGCAACCATGAGAAATGGGAATACGCGTACCCCGCCCAGCATTGGACCCACAGGCACCAGCCACACGCCGCCGGCCCACGCCATGAGAAAGACGACAAAGAACAGCGCGAGCATGCCGGCCATGGTCCGCGTGCCGCGAAATCCCAGCGAGAGAATCGCGGTGATCAGTATCCCCACGAGAACCGCGAATACAATGTCCCAGACAAACATATGGCATGCCTCCTCTCACGTTTTTTCTATGGAGCGCATCAGCTCATCAATGCCTCGCGTGTTGAGCACGTCACCGGCCTCCAGCCACCCCCGTCGCGCCTGGCCGATGCCGTAGGTCATGTATGCAAGATCGCTTGTGCTGTGGGCATCTGTGGAGACAGCTATGTTGACCCCGAACTCCTTTGCCATGCGGCAGTATCGCGGCGCGAGGTCAAGGCGGTCCGGATGCGCATTCAACTCCAGCGCGCACCCTTCATCCCGGGCGCTTTTCACAATCCGCTCCATGTCGCATTCATACGGCCAACGCTCTCCTATCAGCCGTCCTGTAGGATGCGCGAGTATGCTCACCGTCCCGCTTCCCATTGCACGCACAATCCGCTCGGTCTGTTTTGCGGACGACAATCTGAACTTGGAATGCACCGCTGCAACCACAATATCGAGATCGTGAAGCAGCCGTTTCGGGAGATCGAGCGTTCCATCCTCAAGAACATCGACCTCAATGCCCCGCAGGACGGTAGTGCCTTTCAGTTGTTTGTTGACCATTTCGATTACCTTCCACTGCTCCTGCAACCGTTGCGCATCGAGACCGTGCGCCACTCGCACGCGTTTCGAGTGGTCTGTTATCGCAAGGTATTCATACCCTTTCTCACGCGCGGCTCTCGCCATTTCTTCAATGGTATGCTTCCCGTCACTGTCCTCGGAGTGGGCGTGCAGGTCGCCGCGAATCTGCTCTATGTCCACGAGCACGGGGAGCTGCCCTTTTCGCGCGGCATCGATCTCCCCGGTATCTTCGCGCAACTCGGGTTCGATATACCGCAAGCCCAGCTTCGCGTATACCTCCTTCTCGGTACGTCCGGCTACCCGCTCGTTTCCCTTGTATACGCCGTACTCATTCATCTTCATCTTCTTTTTTGCGGCAATTTTGCGCGTGGCGATATTGTGCGCCTTGGAACCGGTGAAATAGTGGAGCGCAGCACCGTAGCCCTGCTTCGGGACAATCCGGAGATCCACTTGGAGGCCCGAGCGAAGCCAGATGCTTGACTTGGTGGTTCCTTTAGCGATGATCTTTTCGACATCTTCAAACGACACGAAGCGTTCCATGAGCGCATCGGCGCGTGAGCACGTGGCAAGAATGTCAAGATCGCCCACGGTTTCGACCTGTCGTCGGAAGCTGCCGGCAACCGCTATCTTTTCGAGACCTTTCTGTTTTTTCAAATACCGTACGATCTGTTCTGCAGCCTGCCGCGCGACCGGCAGCTTGGCCCGCTGGTTGGTAGTCTTGCGCCGCGCAATGGCCCCAAGAATAGCGCGCTCGGTTTTCTCGCCAAAACCATCGAGAATGCGCAGGCGCTGCTCGCGCGCCGCATGCTCCAGCTCCTCGATGCTCGAAATGTCGAGCTTGTTGTGCAGCGCCTTGACCTTCTTGGGACCCACGCCCGGAAGGTGCATCATTTCGATAAGACCATCACCGCCTTCCTCTCGAAGTTTCTCCAGCTGCGGCAAGGCACCCGTTCTGACTATCGTGCGCGCTTTTTCAGCCAGATCCTTGCCAATACCGGGCAGCGACGTAAGGTTCTCGCCGGATTCAACCATGTCAGACACGTTCTCCGAAAGCCCTCCTATCGTGCGCGCCGCACTCCGGTACGCACGCACACGGTATGGATTCTCCCCGCGGATATCCAGAAGATCGGCAATGCGTGAGAATGTATCCGCGATCTCCGTGTTCAAGACTGCCATGGTTTATCTCGCCTTCACGGGAACCGCCGTTGGCGGGAGAGTCCCCCGATGATATCCGGCTGGTTCGAGCCGGGTATGTGCCATTCTCGCTTGAAAAGCAGCTTCTTACCTGAACCAGTACTGGTAGTAGTAATCGGGATGACTGTAGGTTGGATGGAACCCCGTCACCCCCTCGATCTTCAGCCTGCTGTCAACCAGCTTGGCGCCGCCCTCGAACGCATTATCGATTGCCGCATTGAGTTCCTGCCAACTGTCCACAGTTCCCTTAAGAACGGCCTCACCATCCTCGACTTCGACAGTGACATCTCCGGCATCCACGTTTGTGCTCCAATACAAATTGTCGCGAATGCTCTCTTCAATGAGCTCGTCACTCTTCCATTGCCACGCATAGTCGACCATGATATTGTTTTCGACAGCCGCGATACCGTCGATACCCGCCGCGGTTTCCTCTGCGCGGCTTCGTTCGAAATACGTGTCGACTTTTCCATACAGGTATGCCTTACGGTTGCGCACCATGGGGACGATCTCGTACCGTTCGACAACAGGGTCCCAGCGAAGTGCCCTGGCTAGATTCTGCTCAAGCTCTTCGTCGCCGGCCGGATCCGGCGGACGCACCTTGATATCGTTCTCCACCAGCCGAACGCCGACAGTATTCCATGCGTCACTTTCGGCGGCCCGCTTTGCCTTGAGGTTGGTCACCGCCCCTGTCAGCCGCACTTCCGCATTCTCCGACTCGACTCCGATCTTGAACGACAGCGTGCGTGGATCATACAAAAGCGCCTCTTCAACGGCTGTCTCGATCTCTTGATCGCTCTTGAATACAAGCGTGCTCTTCTTCTTCATCTTATCGTCGACCCACCATTTCACTTCCAGGTCTTTGCTGTCGACCTTCTGTACGCCCGCTACATAGGCATCATGGTGGGCTTCGGAGCATTCCCTGGCACTGCCGACCGCTCCTTGTAATGTCACCAGGCCGTCGTCAACATCAACAAGAATGGCACCCTCATGCACATACGGATTGAGCGCCAGCTTCCGCAGGATTTCTCCCCGGATTTCGGCATCGCTTCGATCGTCGGCATAGTCGACCGTGACATTGTTTTCGATCGCCGAGACGCCTTTGATGCCCCGTGCGACATCGGCACACAACATCTTTTCGGCCCACGATTCCACTGTCCCGCTCAGTTCCACCTCGCCGTTGTTAACCGTTACATCGACCTCAAAGGATTCGGTCGCCGGATCGAGAATCAACGCGGATGTAATGTCCGACTTGATAGCCTGATCGGTGCGGTTTACCGGCTGTACGTCAAGACGATCTACGACAGAGTGAACTCCGCGTATCGTCTGCGCGTCAGCAATGGCCTGCCGCTCGGCAAGCAGATTATTCACCGACCCTTCGAGCGTGGCGACACCATCGGTGAACCCGACATCTACCAGGTGCGCCGAGACCGCCTCATTGCGGCGCAGGCTTTTCTCAATTGCCGCCTGAACCTTCGCATCCTCGGGAGGTCCCTTCTCTTGCGGTGCTGCATCTGTATACCGGCTGCAGCACAGAAGCACGGTCCCGACAGTCAAGACTGAGGTTATGCGAAACAATTGCTTTGGCTTGTGATGATTCTTTTTCATTGTTGCTCGTCGTATCATGCCGATATCCCTCCTTCATACAAGTTACGGCCCTCCTGTCTTCTGCGGTGAGCCATGGGCTGGAATGCCTACGGGCGAAGCAGGCGTTCCTTTCCGAAATGAATCGGCACACGCGGATACGTGCGTCGGGTTCCCTCAATGCTGAGTTCGGATCGGACGCGCTTTGCGCCGCCCCCGAGCGCATCACTGAGCGCCGCGGCATACTCAGTGAAGCCGTCGACTTCACCTTTGAGCGTAGCGACACCGTCATGGACTTCCACCGCAATTGACTCCGCATCTACCCGGCTGTCCCACCGGAGATGCTCCATGATGTCCCGCTGTATGCGCACATCGCTTTTCCATGACCAGGGCACCGTGCGCACAACCACGTTGTTTGTGACCTCCGCCACGCCCGAAACGCCGGCCGCCACGTCGGCGGCATGCTGCTTCTCGTACTCCGAATCGACTTTGCCATAGAGGTACACCTTTCGATTGCGTACCCACAGCGTTATGTCGTGCCGCTCAACAACAGGATCCCATTTCAACGCCCGCCGTACGTCCCGCTCAATCGCCGCATCGCTTTCCACCCCAACGGGGCGCACTTTGAGAAAGCTTTGCACCTCCGCCACGCCCATGACATTGCGCGCACCACGTTCCGCGGCTCTGCGGGCCATGAGATTGTCCACCGTACCGCGCAGCGACACCGTGCCGCCCCTGACAGTCACCGCGAGATTGAAAGACTCAACCCGCGCATCGTGCTCGAACACATCCTTCAGTGCTCGCAGGATCTGTTCGTCTGTCCGGACCGGATGCTTCTTATCCCGCCGCATGTCCCGCCCCGCCTTCCAGTCGACCTCGAGCTGATTGATATCGATACTCTTCACGCCCGCCACGCGCGCGTCCTCCATCGCGTAGTTGGCTTCCACCATGCTGCGCACCGTTCCACTCAGAACTACTCGGCCATTCTCGACAGCAACATGAAGGGTACGATGGTCAACATACGGATCGAGCCGCAACCGCGCCTTAATTTCGGCCTGAATCTCGCTGTTGCTTCGTGTATCCTTAACGTCAATGCTTATCTCATCGATAATCTCCCGTATGCCTTTTACTCCCTTTGCTGCGTTCACCGCGATCCGTCTTTCGGCATATGAATCGACGCTGCCGCTCAGAGTAACAACTCCGTCATCGACAGCCACGTCGATTTCAAATGATTCCGCCACCGGATCGAGGGCCAGGGCCCTGCGGATGTCCTCACGAAGGTCCTGGTTTTCACGTGCCACCGGATTCGGTTCTACAGCATCCACGATTCCGCGCACACCCTTGATTGTCTTGGCCACAACAATCGCCCGCTCTTTTTCGAGGAGATTACCGACCCAGCCCGACAAAGTGACGATCCCCTCTTCCACATCAACAGTGATCGCATGTGCGGAAACCGATGGATCCTGCCGGAGGACGCTCTCAAGCGCGTCCGCGATTGCACTGTCCGAAAGCGCAGCATTCGCCGCAGCCGCCACCAGGCAGACAATCCCCGCGATGCGCACACCCGCACGCATCATGTCGCGCACCATTGCACCACGCTCTATATTCCTGGCCCGTTTCCCGCTACGACTCATGGCCAACCCGTTCCATCCAGTATCTTGGACGTCCGTAGTAGTCATACAGTCGCTCTTCATATGCCCTATTGATTGGCTCGTTCGGATCATATTCAGGACAGTTGCGAATCTCATCCTGGGTCAACTGCACGAAAACCTTTTTCGGCTTCCAATCAATGCTCTCGATCCAGTCAGGCGCCATCAGGACCTTTTTTCCGGGCAGCCAATTTGCGGTATCGACCGCCACATACCGGATTGTCCAAAGGGCATCGTCTACAATGAAATCTTCGATATGCCCGATTTCGCCATTTTCGCTGAGGATATGATATCCCATGACCGCTCTGGCACTGCGGAGATGGGTCTCACCCTCGTCGGGTTCCCCGGCCGGCGGGGTTGTTTCACCGGGTGCGGGCTCGCCATAGGCGGTCGCTCCCCAGTACGCGGGCCAGCCATAGTAATAATGAAGTTCTGCTTCGTGTCTGCGCGACACCGGCTTGTCGAAATCGATATCGGGACTGTTCCTGATTTGATCCTTCGTGAGATTCACCGGAAACGTGATATTCCGTGGCTGGCCTAGCGCCGCGGTAGCGATCAGGACCTTGCGGTCCGGAATCCACGTGCCCAGATCCACCACTACATACCGCACAATCCACTCGGTATCATCGAAAAAAATGTCAACCACATGGCCGATATGACCGTCAACGGCCTCGATTCTTTGTTCGTTAATGCTCTTGGCACTTCTCAGCATGAGTCACCTCCCGATGTTGGCGTAGCGTGATTCTTTGGCGTTGGGTCTTTTCCTTGCGTATTTTCCGCAGACTTGTTCCTGCTGCTATCGGCTTCAAACATCGTGCCAGCACCAGGGTGCGAAAACCTTAGCTTGCAGCCGGCTGCAATTATCATTTTGTCGTTCCTGCAAATGCTCGTTTATCAGATATGCGAATAGTCGGCATCTTTTTGCATGGCCAGTGAGAACCTGCGTCCGTCTTCCGATGCCTATCTTGGCATGCATTTCGCTAGGCTCATATATTGTTTCTGCCACGCGTGATCCTTGTTGGCTGCGGAGCATTGCAGCCGGCGAGTTGACGAGTTGATTTTGAATGAACAGCGTACTCCTAGTTGGACTGGTCCTGTCAGCCGGTTTTCTTCTCGGCGAAATGGCCCGTCTTGTCAAGCTTCCTAAAGTCACCGGCTATATTCTCGGCGGCATAGCGCTCAATCCCACGGTGACCCGCATCGTTCCCGCTTCTTTTGTCCGGCATACGGACCTGACTATCGACGTCGCCCTTTCCGTCATCGCATTTTCCGTGGGCGGCGCTCTGTCCTATTCCCGCCTGAAGAAACTGGGTGCATCCGTGCTCCTCATCACTCTATTCGAGGCGGAAACAGCCTTGCTCCTGACCGCAACCGGTTTTGTTCTCCTCCTGAGCTTCTTCCCGCAACCGGGCTTCACGGGCTTTCTCCAGACTGTCGTTCCCTTCTCAATTCTTCTCGGAACGTTTGCCTGTCCCACCGATCCCTCCGCGACGCTTGCGGTTACTCACGAGTACCGGGCCAAAGGCAGGACAAGTTCGACCATTCTCAGCGTGGCCGGTCTCGATGACGTAATGGGGTTGACGAATTTCACTCTGGCAACCACCGCCGCAGCGGTCCTAATACATCACACGTCAGGAAAGCTCTTTGCCAGCCTGATTCATGTCATTTATTCGCTGGGCGGCGCCGCTATTACCGGATGTGCGTTCGCCGCGCTCATGATCCTCGAGGATCGCATTTTCAAACGAGAAGGCGAAGGTGCGCATATAGTCATTGTTCTTTCGCTGCTGGCGGCCTGCTATGGAATATCAGCAGCATTCAACTTCGATTCTCTCCTTGCCTGCATGGTTATGGGGGCATGCATTACCAATTTTTCCCGCCTCAGTGATTCGGCGTTCGGTCTCCTGGAACGGTACACCGACGAATTGGTCTTTGTTCTTTTTTTCACGCTCAGTGCAATGCAGCTCGATTTTACGGTCCTCAAAGGCGTACTGCCGCTCATTGGGGCGTTTATTGTATTGCGATTCGCGGGGAAGATATCCGGAACTCTGCTGGCCGGAAAGCTCGCGAAATATCCAATACGCCAATCATTTCATATCGGTTTAGGATTCATTCCTCAAGGAGGAATAGTGATTGGCCTCGCGCTTGTAGCCGGGCACGACCCGACATTCAAGCCTTTCGGGCAGACGATCATTTCCATTGTAATTGGAAGTACAATCAGTCACGAGATCGTGGGCCCGATTCTGGCAACAACTGGATTACGCGCGGAAGGTGAACTGCAGGAATGATCACAGCGTGTCGGGATCCCGGCGCATGCCGTCTGTGTCATTGGCACACTGTTTGCAAAAGCTTTCTCTACCGAAAAGGTTCCATTCATGACGAGTGTGGCACATGCCGGCGCGTTCTGCTTTCCGAGGAAGAGCAGGTACTCGAAAGGAGGTTTCTATGTCTATCTTCACAAGCAACGCCAATCGAACGGTATCTTCGTTGACTCTCAGCATATTCATTCTCATCGCAGCCCCGATCCTGCAAGGCGCCGCGTTCGCGAAAAAGACAAAGAGCCGGATTCCGGATATAACCATTACGCGCGCGGTGAAAGGCGAGCTCGCCTCCGACCAGGCGGTTTCGGCGCATCTTATTGACGTGCGCACGAATGACGGCATCGTCGAGCTGTCGGGCTCCATTGACAACCTCCTGGCACGGGATCGCGCGGTCAAGCTCGCCCAGGCGATCAGGGGTGTTCGCGCAGTGGTTAATCGTATTGAAGTGTATCCTGTGGTCCGTGCGGACAGCGACATCCGCGTGGACATCGTTACCGCGCTGGCGGAGGATCCCGCAACCGATTCATATGAAATCCGCGTCGATGTTGAAGACGGCAAAGCCGTTCTTTCGGGCAACGTGGAATCATGGGCCGAGAAGCAGCTCTGCGCTTCCGTGACAAAGGGGATCTTGGGAGTTAACGAACTGAAAAACAATATCAAGGTGAGCTTCACCCCCAATCGCAAAGATCATGAGATCAAGGCCGAAATCGAACGCCGTCTCGAACTGGATCCGCACGTTACCGAAGGACTTCTTGAGGTTGCAGTGAAGGACGGAGA
>WJMI01000289.1 GCA_014728015.1 Chitinivibrionales bacterium
TCGTTCACCACCGATTCAGAGATCTTCCCGCCCTTCTTCGTAGAGGTGATCATCTTATCATAAATAATACCAAGGTGTTACCCGCAAGGATGTTCTGCAGGAAAGATACCGGCGCCCGGGTGGAACTTCTGTTTATCGAAGAGCTTACGCCGCAGACATGGCGAGTTATGGGAAACCCGGGCAAGAAATTGAAACCAGGGTCTGAAGTCCTTGTTGATTCAAATAGTGATATCTGCTTTATTGTTAAAGATATATGCGAAAACGGCGACAGGATTGTTCTATTGAAACCGGGTTCCGGATATGGCACTATTCTCCAGGCAATCAATGCTTTCGGCATGGTTCCTCTGCCGCCCTACATTCGACGCGAATCCCGAGACCGGGACAGGAACACCTACCAGACAGTGTATGCATCCAAAGAGGGGGCTGTTGCAGCTCCAACAGCCGGGCTTCATTTCACTGATGACCTGATCAACATATTGAAAAACAAAGGAATATCCATATCAGAAGTGACGCTTCACGTGGGACCTGGCACATTCATCCCGGTCAAAGAAACCGACCCTCGCAACCATCGCATGCACAGGGAGCGATTTGAGCTTCCCGCGAAGACCGCAGAGCGTATTGCACAGGTCTCCAGGGGTGGCGGGCGCAACATAGCGGTTGGAACTACCGTTGTCCGTGTGTTGGAGCATTGCGCCCGGCAGGGCATGCCCCCTGTTCCCGGGACCGGCGAAACCGGCCTGATGATTCTCCCCGGGTACCGGTTTCGCGTTGTGGACGGCCTCATCACCAATTTTCACCTGCCCGGCTCAACCCTTCTCATGCTGGTTTCCGCGTTTGCCGGCCGTGAGCGGGTGCTCCGGGCATATGAGGAAGCGGTCCGCCTGAAATACCGGTTCTACAGCTACGGGGATGCCATGATTATTCTATGATTCTTGACAGCCGGCTGACCCTGTTCTATATTTAGCGACAATCATAGCCCGTATGATCATCTTCGATCATACGGGCTTTCTTGTTTGTGCTGATCTCGAACAACCTCGCCCAGGAGAACCCAATGAATGTACCCGGTGCCGTTCCGAGGCACGTTGACAGCATATCATGGCAGGACTACCGCGGCTCAGACAAAGGCATGGTGGTCTACTACAACACCGATCCGGTTTCTGAAATCCCGATCCGCGAAGTACCTGAAGAGTATCCTACTGATGTGCCGCCCGATCCGAACTACGAAACCGGCACCTACGGCCTTTACGGATGCTCACGTCCCAAGACACGAACCTCTTTTTTCAAGTCCAAGCTCCGGTACCTGTTTTTCATGACCAAGTATGCCGGTACCAATGTCGAGTACATGGACCAGCTGGTAGTCACGGGGTATTGCCGCATTAACTGGTCGGCCGATGTCCAGAAACTGCATATCAGGTACCTCACCAACTATGGGTGCATCAGCGATGATACGTGCATTGCGCTGCGGGCGGATCAGGTCCGTTTCGTGTCAATACAGGATGCGTTTGTCCTGACACCGGAGGTGCTCGATGAGTGGGGATATGGCTCGCGGGTAACCCGCCAGACACGTATCCTTATCGAGGAGGATGTCACCTCCAAGCTCCTCGAATACCTTAACTCCAAGGAAGATCGTACCGCCGAATACATAAGCGAGACCAAACGGCTTTCTCCGGATACCGGCGAGGAAGACGAAGAGGAAGACGAGGACGGATACGAGGAGGCCGGGCTCGAGGCGGTTGCAGAAGAACCCGATGAAACAGATGAACTTACGGAAAGCACGCAAGAACCTCAGGAGTCTCAGTCCGCTGCCGTGCCCGAGTTTCGTCAGGAGGAACAAGGTCCGGCTGTCCAAGACACGGCGCCCGCGCCCGAAGTCCAGCCCGGGCAGGAACCGGCATCTTCACCCCCGGCCCAGGAATACGCTCCACCCTCGGTTACATCCGGGCCGGCACCCTCCGAAGAGTCAGTGGCCTCTGACCTTGAACAGCCTTCGTCGGAACCTGAGCCTCAAGATGAACAACCGGAGGAGCCGCAAGCCGGTGATCTGTCCGCCCGGGAGACATCCGCTCACGAACAGCCGGCAGGGGATTCCGGGAAGCCCTCGGACATCGATGATGAAGCCGTGTTCGAGGTGGCATCGACGCAGGAGTCCGCGACGGATGATCGGCAGGATTCGGCGGAGGGCCCGCATGACGAAGACCCGGGAACCAAAACGGCTGATATGCAATAGAAAACAGTGCGCCGGAGGGCAACCGGCGTTTCGGCCTGGTCGCAATAGTGAAATGGGGGGCGCGTAGTGCGGCAGCGGATATATGTCGAGTCGACTGTCTGGTACCAGATGGTCAACTATGCCGATTCCGAATTCAAGGACATGGCGCGCCAGCTGTTCTCTCTCATCGAAGAAGAACGGTATGAGATATTCATTTCGAATGTCGTTCTCGAAGAGATATCATTCAACAGCAAGAAGTATCGTGCCCGGCTCGAGGAGCTGATTGGGAGGTACAAACCGGCAGTGCTGGTGCAGAATGCCGATGTTGATGATATTGCCAGCGCGTATGTCGAAAACGCATTTCGTCACCGGGAACGGACTGATGTACTCGCGGATGCCCAGCACGCCGCAACTGCTACCGTCGCCAACATATCATATATCGCCAGCTACAACTACCGCAATTTATTGAGCGTGCGCGCGCTCGAGCATTTCAACGCGGTCAACCTTCTGGCCGGGTACAACCATTTCCTGTCAATTGTTCCGCCGTTCATGTTCCTTGACCTGGCCTCGTACAATGGCGAAAAAGGCGCTATCTCAGACAAGGTCTGGACTATCAAGGCATCGCACGGAAAGAAACTCGCCAAGCTTGAGAAGAACGGGCTGGAGAAACGCCTCAAACACCACCGGGACACGGCAAACAGGGCGGCAAAAAAACTCGGACTGCAGACGGTTTCGCTCGGCGGGTAGACCGCCCGGCAATCTAGCGGCTGACCAGAACGCGCGCCGCGGGTCCGGTGTCCTGTCGTAGGTGATAGCATCCTCGCGCAAGCTTGAGCATGCGCGGGGAATCCGATGACACGGTCACGGATGCGACACGCCGTCCGTCAAGCCCGAATACTTCGATTGTCTGTGCCTGACTCGCGTGATGGGGCGTGAATAGAATGCCGTCCTGTCGCGCGAGAAACCAACCGCTGTTCTCGACATGTCGCGCGCCTGTCCGCGCATCCGGGTGCGCTTTCACCGGATCTGAAAGGTTGCGCCACACGCTTATGGGCCCGAGATGGTGCCCCCGCTCGCCGAGAATGTCGAGATCGTTGTCATTGTCAATATCGCCCAGCGTCAGGCTGTACCCGCCGGTGGTTGCGACCACCTGCTGGGTCCACTGGGTACCGTCGCCGTTATTGTAAAACACGCTGATTTCCTGGTTGTTCCCGTACCCGCCTGAAACCGCAGCCATAATATCGATGTCACCGTCATTGTCCATATCTCCGGCAGCGAGGGTTTGGCACCAGTCAACAACCGATGCGACTTCGTGCTTGGCCCATGTTCCCTTGGGGTCATCAGCGCAGTATGCGTTTACCGGGAACCCGGTCGTGCCGGAATGACCGAATGCCGCATCCGGGGCGCCGTCCCCGTTGAAATCGCCGATTGCCACGTACGCGTTATTGTCCCACCAGTTGCCCGTGCTCTGATTGTGCCACATGGCATCGATCGTGTGCTCCTGCCATCCCTCGCCGCTTTCCGACCAGAACCCGTTCAGGACGATATCGAGATCGCCGTCACCGTCCATGTCCTCAACTTCCATGCCTTCCTTCTGGTGATGCCCGAAATGGGAATCCTGGGTCCATGAGGTAGGGGAGTTCTGGAGCCACACCGCGGTGGATCCGTGGCCGCGTATCACCAGGTCGACCTTGCCGTCGCCATTCATGTCGGCGGCATCGGCATCTTTCACGAAACCGACCCCGCCGGTGCCGATAGCGTGCTCTGTCCAGGTGTCGGTCGCCGGATCGCCGCCGGGAAGCGGGTTCTCGAACCACATGAGCTTTCCGTCGTCATCCTTGAAACCGAACACATCAATGTCACCGTCGTTATCCACGTCAGCGCAAACGACATCATCGGTCTGATAGTTGAACGCGGCAATGACATGCTTGTCCCAGTCGGGATACCGGTACCATACCACGCTCCGCGTGCCGCTCGTGTAGTGAGGGCCGAACTTGCCCGCCACTATGTCGTTGTACCCGTCGCCGTCAATATCAGCCGCGGTTGAGTGCCCGGGTTCGTTCGCATCAACGGTCAGGACCTCGAACTCAACATCGCCGAAACCGGATGAGAGGATCGCAAATGTAAATAGGCCGGACAGGACCAGCGGGCGTGAAATACGCATGTAAACCTCCGGAGAATGTCAGCAACGCCAGCGTCGCATGAATAGATAAACATATAAAAATAGCCAAGCATGTGCTGCATATGGCGGCTAAAAGCGCCTCGTACTTCCGGATATATGCCAATCCCGCGCGGCGCTACCCGGCATTTCGGTGAGCTCGAGTACCCGCGATGCGGGCCGTATTTCGTGCATACGATCGCTTTCACGCCTGCACCTCCGCCTGCTTCGCCTTCAGGTCTTCATGGAACAACGCAAACGATGTATGCCCGTACGGCATGAGCCACAGGAACCCTATTCCCGCTGTAAGGATGCACAGCAGGAACCACCCGATAAACCGGCATCCCAGGTAGAACAGCTTCCACAGCCAGATCAGGAGAAGCGGCTCGCCCAGAAATGTGTAGGCGCTGATTTCGAGGTTATAGTCTGCTGAAAGGTATTTGCCGATACTGTCAATCAGATATCCGGCCCCCGCAATAACCAGCAGAACGCCAAGGACCTTCGGGACATATCCTGATCTGAATACCAGCCATCCGGCAACGCACAGGTGGATGGCGAACAGGGGATAGCCGATATTCCATATGTACTCGAACGATTCGAGACCGGACACTGCAAATGCCTGCACGTGTCCTGTTCCCAGCGCGTGCAAGTATTCGCCGCTGCCTGCAAGGTGAAGCACCTTAAACAGGCTTCCTCTTAAAGCAGCATGCCTTTGCACTGCTTCCCCCGCCGCACAGGCACATGCCGATCACAAAGCCAAGATCATACCAATTGCCCGCGTTGGGATACGCGTAGATCCGGATATCCGTGAACAGGCTGATGATAAACGTGATTGGCGCGATGATCCCGTGCCAGACCCCGTACCAGAAACCCGGGGTTCCGGGCGTGCCGGGCGGCTGGGCCGCGGCGCAACCGGCGAGTATAACAA
>WJMI01000290.1 GCA_014728015.1 Chitinivibrionales bacterium
GTTTTTCGAACCACCAGAGCCCGTAGCCGTAAGCAGGCTCAGGTTCGGCATGGAACCAGTTGGGGGCAACATGGTTGTGCAGAAGACGCGCGGGAAAATTCAGTAAGAAGAAAGGCTGCATATGGAAGGGGCTCGCCGCCCCTTACACCCGGCATGCGCCTTCGCTCGCTGAGCTACGGCGGCACAGGAGGAAAATGCATGTTGTATCCCCTCCAAACCTCCCCCCTGGGGAGGCTTGCCGAAGATACGACAGCAAGCCCTAATGTGTAGGCGGCTTCCAGTCGCGTGCACCGTGGATTACGGCATTAATCCAGATGCTATGCTTCTGGATTCTGTACATGATTCGGTAAGAGCCGTAGATGATTTCCCGGCAATCGGGACTGCCGATCTCGGGAATTATGCGGCCGATTTCCGGTTCTTCTTTAAGCAGATCAGCTGTTTCGAACAGCCTGTCGATGAAGAGGGAAGCGTGGTAGACGGAATCGCGGGCGATGTAACTCGCAATCGCGTCAATATCGTCCAAAGCACTGGGCGCCCAGATTACTTTTGCCACTTAGCCAGTCTCTTTCGGGCATCTTCGTCGGAAACGCCCTTTCCGGCGCGGATTTCCCGATCACCGCGGTCGAATTTGGAGGCAACGTACAGGGCATGAATGACATCATCCATGGACACACGCTTCGGAAGTCCGTCAATGACGTGTCGGGCGGTGTCTTTTGCGTTCATTTCTCACTCCTTTGGAAGGTCTTGTAGAAAAATAAATGGAGGCTGGAACAAGGGAAAGAATCCCGTTAAATTCATTCGCATGGTAGGGGCTGCAACCGTGAGGATTCTGAATTAGCTCCATGAACAGAAGAGGATGAAGACCGAACACAGACGCCAATACAGGAATGTCGGCGAGATCGTAGGCATTGCCCGCGCGAAGAGCACAACCACGATCGCCCAACAGCCGCATGCAGTTCCGCGCGGCCGAACGGCCGTGCTCAGCCCTCCCGCCTTCGCCGAAGGCTACGGCGTGGCAGGTCGGGCAAATGCCCGGCTTGGGACAAGGGGATGCGCCTCATGTCCGACTCCCGGCTTCGCTTTCAGCTACGCCGCGGCAGGTCGTAGGCATTCGGCGCGATGATAGGCCGGGCACTTCTGCATGGGGTACACGTTGCTCGCCACAGGCCGAACGCCACTTAACTCGTGAATTGCACCTTATTTTTGAATCGTTACACATCCGCACATCAGTAAAGCACCTCATACAAAGGACCCGCACATGTCACTCACGCTCGGCCGACTCGAAATGCACATGGGACCCCGTGAACTGGGCGCGCCCGATGACCTGGAACAGGTCATCCGCGACTTCATCGCGGGGGCGCGCAAGGAACTGCTTATCGCGGTGCAGGAGTTGGAATCCATCCCCATAGCCGAAGCTGTGATTGCCGCGCGCGCACGGGGTGTGCGGGTGCGCCTCATCCTGGAGAAGAACTATCTCACACTTTCTCGGGCCCCGGCCGACCCCTGGACCCGGGGCGGCGAAAACGAGGAGAACCGGCGTATCCTGGCGGCGCTTCTGCGGGCGCGGGTGGACCTCATGAGCGATCTCAACCCCGAGACATTTCACCAGAAATTCATGGTCCGCGATGCCGACACCTCCCGCGCGGCGGTGCTTACCGGGTCTACCAATTTTACCCCCACCGGCACGCACACCAATCTCAACCATGTGGTTATTATGAAATCCAAGCGCATGGCCGCGCTGTTTGTGGAGGAGTTCGAAGAGGCATGGACCGGCAGAATGAAAGTAGGCACCACGCCTACCACCAAGCGGCCGCGGGAGTACGATGTGTCGGGAGTGCGAGTGAAGGCGCTTTTCGCGCCGGATCAGTCACCCGAGATGGAGATGATGAAACAGATGCTCAAGGCGAAGAACCGTGTGGCGTTCGCGATATTCACTTTTTCCCAGAGCAGCGGTATCGATGATGCTTGTATCTGCCTGTCGCGGGCGGGTATTGCCGTTGAAGGCGTGATGGACCGGATGCAGGGGAACCAGGAGTGGGCCGCCACGCGGCCCGTGGCCAATGCCGGGGCCACACTCTACTGGCCAAAACGCGAAAGCGGGGTGCGCAAGGTGCATCATAAGCTCATGGTTATCGACAACACGGTGGTCGTGGCGGGCAGTTTCAATTTCACCGAGCCGGCCAATATGCTCAATGATGAGAACATCCTGGTGATCGGCCGCCACGAGGAAGACGACCCTGAGGCGAAAAAAAGCCAACGCCAGTTCGCCCGCTATGCGGCAAAGGAAATAGAGCGCATGCGGGTGGAGTTGTGCGAGAAGGTCGGGTAGGGGAGACAGCGGAATCGGGCTGGATTATGGCCGGTTTCTCTGCACCGCAAATGAAGCGTGGAATTCGGGAACGGAAATAGTATCTTGTTGACAGGTGAGGCGGGTTGTACGGGTTTGGTCATTCGCTTGCCACGCACTTGTTTGAGAAGGGAGTTGATTTGCGGATAATGCAGGAGCTTTTGGGGCATTCGAGTTCGAAGACCACGGAAATTCGCACGCACGTAAGCACAAAGAACATAGGCGGAATAGAAAGCCCCTTGGAGGGGATGAGGATCTGACAATAGCCACATTGGTACATAGGCAGAACTTTTCTTCTGTCCAAACGAACATAGGTACTATGGGCAGAACCCTTGATATTGAGCCATTTTTGATTTCATGTTCTGCCCAGAGGTAGTTGAACAAAGCCGCTTCGCGGCAGCTTCAGCGCTAGTGTCTTCTGTAAACAATCCTACCTGGTAATATTCTTGCGGCGAGTATCTTGAGTTCCGGCAGCATAGGTGCGTACCTATCATATACGGCAGGGCATGTTTTATCCTCCTGATGGTTTTTTTTCACCATCATTTATCCAAGGAGGACCGCATGACCAAGCTACGCCGTGAGTTCATCGACAGTCTCCAGAGCAGAGGCCTGTCGCCAAAAACGATTCGCAACTACGTTAATGCGGTGCGGGACCTGTCGCGACACTATGGACGCTCGCCGTGTGAGTTGGCCAGCGACGAGATAGTTTCCTACCAGCTATGCATGCTGCGCGAGAAGAAGTTGTCTGCCGCCACGGTAAATCTACACATGGATGCCGTACGCACGTTTTTCCGGCTCATGCTGCCCGAAAGCCGTGTGATGGTAGACATCCCGCATGTGAAGGTTCCCAAACGTATTCCCGTGGTGCTTTCGCGAAGCGAAGTCCAGCGCATGATCGAGCTGACCACTAACCTCAAGCACAAATCGATTTTGATGCTTCTTTACGGCTCCGGGCTACGGGTGGGCGAGTGCGCCGCGCTCAAGCCCTGCCATATCGAAAGCAGTCGCATGAAAGTACGTGTAGAGCAGGGCAAGGGCAAAAAGGATCGCTACACGCTGCTTTCCAACAACACGCTGCTGGTACTGCAGGACTATTACCGTCGTTTCCGACCGAAACAGTACCTATTTGTCGGTCATCGAGGCAAAGCGCTCGGTGCGCGCATGATGGGTAAGGCTGTGCAGAACGCGGCACGCAGGGCAGGTATCAACAAGCGAGTGCATGCTCACGTCTTGCGGCATTGCTTCGCAACCCATTTACTGGAAGCGGGAGTGGCGTTGCCCATAATCCAGCAGTTGCTCGGACACGACAGCATCAAGACTACGATGATTTACCTCCACGTCGGCCAGGCCCAGATTGACCGCGTAGTCAGCCCTCTGGACATGGAGGAGGTGGTCCATGCATAATACCAACAGTCTGCAGCTTGCCGACGTGTTGCGCGCCGGCTTCTCCCGATTCGTCGCCGCCACCGGCCCGCTACCGCCACAGCATTATGCCGTCGCCAACGCCATCATGGGCTGCAAAACCGCGGCGCTGGGCGGTCATGTGTTCAAGTGCGACCACTGCGGCCACGATAAGATATCCTACAACTCCTGCCGCAACCGCCACTGCCCTTCATGCCAAGCACAGGCACGTGCACACTGGGTCGAGAAGCGACTGGACGAACTGCTTGCGGTGCCGTATTTCCATGTTGTCTTCACGCTTCCCAACGCGCTAAATCCCTTCGCACTGAGAAACAAGAGCTGCATGTACAACCTGCTTTTCAGGGCAGCCTCGGAGACGCTCTGCGAGTTGGGCCGTGACCCGAAACGGCTGGGCGCCGAGCTCGGCTTCATCGCCCTGCTGCACACCTGGGGCCAAACGCTTCAAGACCACCCCCATCTGCACTGTGTGGTACCGGCGGGAGGGCTTCGCGATGACGAGTGGGTCGCATCGAAGAGCAGCAGCTTCCTCTTTCCCATCGCCGTGATGGCAAAGCTGTTTCGGGGCAAGTTTCTTGACTATTTCGAGCACGCTGTGGAGGGAGGCGATATCGAGTTTCATGGCCAACTGCGCCGCTACCGCGATGAGCCGAAGCTGATGAGCGATCTGCTCGACACGCTGTATCGAAAACAGTGGGTCGTGTACGCCAAGCCGCCCTTTGCGGGCCCCGAGGCCGTGGTGAAGTATCTGGGTCGCTACACCCACCGAATAGCCATCGCCAACAGCCGACTCGTAAGTCTTGATGATACCGAGGTGCGTTTCCGCTGGAAAGACTATGCCGACGGCCACAAGCAGAAGGTTATGGCACTTAACATCGCTGAATTCATCCGCCGCTTTCTGCTGCACGTGCTACCCAAGGGCTTCGTGCGCATCCGCTACTACGGATTTCTCAGTTGCCGTGGCAGGGCTGAGAAGCTTGCCCTGTGCATGAGCCTGACGGGCAAACGACGCCACACTGAGCCGCATGCCATACCTGATGCTCCACATGCCACGCAGCCGTGGAGCGAACGCACATGGGTCTGTCCACTGTGCAACAAGGGCCGCATGCGCCTCTGTTTCCGTATCCATAAACCCGATCCTGGAGGGACACTATCGATCGCAGCATAGCATCCTCTGCTGAAACCATCAACGCTTCTGCCCCGCCTCATTCTCCGCCCACAGGCGCCACTGCCACGCCTATGCCCGGCCGCAGAAAACATGCCCTCGGCGACGCCCCGTTCCTCAGGCCATACAGCCCCAAGCCCCCCAGCCATCAACATTTCCCGTCGTGTATATTCTATCTTGACGCCTGGCATGCCAACACGGCCAGCATTGAAAATCCATAGAATGCAGCCACATTCATCGCTGCACGCGGCCTCGTTCAACTGAATTCTTTCCGAAACGAAAGTCGCCATACACTATCGCGGACCCCGTGGCGTTTCGGAAAGAATCCTTAACGTTGGTGTAAATAAACCGGAACGAATTGAATTATAGGCGGCGGAAAGACGAAGAGAAAATATGCGGAAGAAGCGCCCCCAATACGACCGCGCCGTCCATGCCGCGGGGGACGATTTGAAACTGCAGAGGAGGATGAATCTTGGCACAAACAGAAAATGATAGACCCGTTGCCTTTCCCTCAAATGTAGTCAAGGCAAAGAAAGACATGCTAGATA
>WJMI01000291.1 GCA_014728015.1 Chitinivibrionales bacterium
CCTCGGCATCGAATACTTCGGTTTCCTCACCCGAAGACAGGTTCTTTTTGAACACTTTGGGACCGCGGGCAAAGACAATCTCCTCTCCGTTGGGACGCCAGGTTCCCCACGCGGCCTCCTCCACGACCTTTTTCTCATCGCTGCCGTCGGTGTTGATAATCCAGAGGTCCCACTTGCCGAACATCTCGGCATCCATCTCGTTGACCCAGCCCATCTTGCTCCGGCAGAACATCACCCGCGAGCCGTCGGGAGAAAAGCGCGAGAACCAGTCGACATTATTGTCGCTCTCTGTCAAGGCCTTCTTATCGGTGCCGTCGGCGTTCATGATCCAGATGTCATGCTTGCTGTTCGCCCGTGATGTCGACCAGACTATCTTCCCGGTAACCTTTCCCTTCAACTCCGCCAGGGCTTTCTCTTCCTTGCCGGACATCTTCGATGTTGCCCCCAGGGGGGCTTCCTGGGCGCGGGCCGTCGACATGGCGCCGATGCACGCAATCGCCGCCACTGCTACGTGGTGAAAACGCATGGTACCTCCTCGAATGAAGTTATCCCCCAGTAGTCTGCCGCTCTAATATAATCCTAAAATAACACATTCGTTGCCGGCCAAGTACAGACAAAGCCGATCGAGATACAGGACCGATTCCTCAAGAATCGCCGTGTCGCCGCCCCATTGGCGGGCTATTTCGTCTTTCACCTTCCGGAGATCCGCCCCGCGGGACAGATCAAGCCCTTCGCCCTCGTGCAGATCCTCACGCACGAACAACACCGATGCCCCGTCGGCAAACACAAGGTCCCAGCCCGGCGCATTGTACAGCCATTTGACCAGCCCGAAGTATCGCTCGAATATCGCTGTCGGAAGGACAACGTGCGTGATATTGAACCGCTCTGCAACCCCGGGAAACAGGTAAGGGTTCTCGAGTATCGCAAGGTATTCTGCAAAAAACCGCGGCGAGCGAATGATAAGCCGGCCATCGATGAACACCTTCTTCTCAGGATACAGCCGCCAGATAAGATAGCCGCCGTACCGGATCGAGTTGAAGATATGTCCCGATACAGGATACTTCGCGAGATAATCAACCGCCGCCACCGGAACCCGAAACGGAGACACCGCCGTACCCGAGGGATATCGTGAGACTATTCGTGCATGGCTCACCGCGTGAAGGATCACGACCGCGCAGACAACCGCCATGGCAGCGGTGCGGACACCACGGTGTTTGAGCACGCCGAATCGCGCGAGTGTTGCGCGCGCGCCTTCGCTCGCAAAATTGTGAGCGAGGACAGGCACAGAGGCCGTGAAGTACAAGAGAATGTTTCTCTTGGCCATGTATGCCAGGCACGCGAACCCGATAAGCAGCAGCACGTGCGCCCAGCGAAACGCGCGCCTGTTGAGCGCGAATGACAGGAATGCCAGCCCGGTGACCGCGAACATCGCATACACATACCGCGCATCCGGCCCGGCAAGCGAAAGCAGCGGAGCATTTTCAGATACGTTGCGGGCGTAGATATTCGCATGGGCCGGATCGATCCGCCCAAGAAGCTTCAGGGGAAAGACAGCTCCCTGAAAACCGTATGGATTAACCACACACGCAACAATCACAAGACCCAGCGAGACGGTCAACGCGCGGTCGAACGGGCCCCACCGCGCCACTGCTTCATGGCGATCCAAAGAGCGGGTCCACCGCTCGAGCGTGTCGCCCGCCCAATACGCGCCCGCGATTGCAGGCCCCAGAGCAAACAGCCCCTGCGAGTTGGTCCATGCAATCTGCACGCCGGCCAGCACCAACAGAAAACGCGCCCGCCCTTGGGCGTGGTATCGCTCAAGCACCCACACGTACAGTGCCATGCACGCGACGGTCACCACCACCGGACGGGCCAGAACGAGATACCGTGCCTCATACATCAGGACCGCGCACAGCGCGGCCGCAACCGCGGTGTAGCGAGTTCCCGGAAACACCACGCACAGTACAACACATGCGGCCGCGAACACAACGCACTTCACGGCAACCAGCCCGAACGCCCCGCCGATTCCATGTACGCCATATGCAGCGAGCTGAAACAGCCAGTGGATATCGATCCACCGGGCAGCATCGAGCGTAAACGCGAACGGGTCTGCACGAAGAATGGCACCGCGCGAAAGCATCTCCCGCGCCGCGGCCAGATGCCACCAGATGTCGGTGTTGGTGAGCGGGAAATACGCCACGAACGCGACAAACAATGCGAGCGCGCAGAGGAGAATGATTCTAGTTCGAGTCATTTCTCAAGGAGCCCTGCAAGTTCGCGTGTCCGCTCGGATCCCGGATGGTTCAGTTGAAGGACCGTGAGAATGGACCTGCTGCTTTCCCTGTCGCCGAGTCCATAGTGGGCAAGCGCAAGCCCGTAGAGCAGGTCAGGATCTCCCGGATACTGTGCAAGCCCTTCGCGGAACACGCTCGCCGCCCTTCTGAAGTTTTCGTGATGAAGCTCGAAGGTACCGAGGTTCATGGCAAGGTTCTGCATGGCCGGCCTGAGCGCAAAGGCCCGCGAGAACGCCTTTCTGGCATTGTCCGTCTTCCCCATTTCCTCGTAGGCGATTGCCAGATTGCCCCACGCTTCGGCATAGTCTTCGAAGTATTTCACGCTTGTGTGGTAGTACGCAACGGCATCACCCGGTTCTCCGTTGATCCGATGCATATTGCCCAGGTTGAAATACAGCACCCCCATGACTTCCTGCGTATTCAACGCCTCCATCGTATACCACGGGTGCCCCTCGATACCGTATCGTTTCCGGTAGTAGGCATCCGGATGGCAATAGCCGGCAAGGTTCGGCTCGATATTGCGATGCGTGCTGTCAAGCTCGCAGCGCACGAGGAAATGCCCGGGAAGAAGCACGCCATGAAGAGGGCAGCCGATCTGCTCGGCAAGCATCAGGAACAGAAGCGAAACCCCGAGGCACGATCCTTTCCGGCGCTCGACAACAGTGTGCGGCAACAGGCTCAGCAGGTCATCCTGGTCGGGATCGAACGTGATTCCCCAGGTATGGTAGATTTGATGAATGAGCGCATCCGCGCAGGCATCCCCGCGGTGACCCGCTTCCGCCCGGTTCCTGAGCGAATCGGCCGTGTGGCGAAGCATGACGAAGAAGCTGTCGGCCGGCGGAACATGCGCGAAGCCAACCGTACGCCGCACCTTTTCGACCGCGCACGCTGTTTCACGAGTCAACGTATCGCGAAAGCCCGCGCGGTCTTTACGGCACGCGCATTCGTCGTCCCGGCCGCAGGAAGCGGCAAGGAACATGACGAAAAGAGCGCCCGCGGCCAGGAAAAGCCGTATCATAACCCGCGGCCCGTGCACGTGTGAAAAAGACCCCTCTTTTCCCTCGAGCGGCTTGAGGGAAAACAGCGAAGAGGTCGTATAGTGTAACAACGGATGGCTACTCGACCTTGAAGTCGGCCCATCCCTGCTTGTAATTGTAGAGGTCACGCGCGACCATCACATAGATGACCAGCCGCTTCGACGGCAGCGTCTTCTCGGCCCGCCGGGCAAGCTGTTCCCGCACCAGCGGCCCGCCGCCCCAGCTTATCAGGTGGCCGGTTTGGCAGCCGGTCTGCGCGGTGATATGCGATACCAGACCCGCGCCCTTGCAGTCGATTAGTTCAAACACACCGGTGAAGCTGTCGCCCATTACAAGGAGCGGTCCCTTGAGCGTGCGCTTGATAAGCGCGCCGCCGGGAGTATGCACCTGCCGCGCTTTCAGCGTCGCTGCGGGGTACTCGACCTTGACCTTCTCGGGAAGCACGTCCACGTTGTCGCCCCGGCGCTCAAACGTAGTGTCGACTATCGTGTACTCAATGCCGGTTTTCCCGGCATCGTCGTACCAGCTGTAGGCCTTGATGCGTTCGGCGATCAAATCCACCGCAATCTGCTGCCCGCGGTATCCCCAATGCGTGTCCTGCTTCTGGTACACCGGCTCGTCGTATTCGGCATCTCTGGTTTTGGCTTTCAGAAGATGCGGGAGAAGATCGATCACCTCGATGCCTGCATCCTGGACATCCTTCAGGAATTTACGCCCGTAGGGATTGATCACAGCCGTGGCATCCGCCTTCACCGCCACCGGCAGCTTCTCGAAATACACTTCCGGCTTTGTGGGCACCACGACAAACAGCAGGTTCACGTTCTGCTTGTCGAGAAATGCCTTGAGCTCCTTGAGATGCGGCAATGGATTCTTGTCGCGGGGCTGCCCGCCAAGCTCACCCGCGGTGGTATACTCGAATGACTTTCTGAAAAACACCCACCCATCCTTGCCCGGGATGCCCATCTGGGTTTCCGGCACGTCCGCCATCGCTTTCTTCTGGGCCTCGACGTACCCGGCGCATTCCGCGGCCCATTTCTCGTAGCTGCCGCCGTGTTTGTCGAGCTCGTCCTTGAACCGCTTCCCGTTCTCCTTGAAATTCTGCGATACCGTTGTATCCATCACCTTGTCGGTGAGGGATGTCTCGGCCTTGTCTTCGGCGTCCTCTTTTTTCAGCCCTTCGACGACGTAGACGTTGTAAACCGGATGCTTGGGATCGAACGGCTTGGCCTCGACCACCGCGATTGGGTCTTTGATCCGGGTCTTTTTCATGGTGCGCTTGATCCGGCGAAGGTCTTTAGTGTCCTCGTTGGGCCAGTATTCGTGCTCGCCCTGGTCGACAATATCACTGTTCTTGGTCGGATACCAGTACGATGCCAGTTCGGTGATCCAGTCGATGACACCCTGGCGGTCAAGCGTCTTTACCAAATAGTCGCCCGTAATCCATGCGAACGCTTTTTTCACTGCCGCGGGGTCGGCATCCTTGAGCGACAGACGGCCGTACACCTCGTCAATACCGTCATTGTCACTGTCGGTTGCCGCATCCAGGAATTTCACCCAGAAACTGAACTCGATTTTCACCCACATCTCGCGGCCCTCACCGGTGTGGTGCACATATGCCGTGGCGATTTCCTGATAGGGCATGTGCACCGAGGGATCGGCCCACTTGTAGCCGTTGATCTTGCCGGTAACGCTCTGAAAACCCATGTCCTTGGTGACTTCCCACAGCTCCTTGTTGAGCGGCTGCCATGCCATGGGGCGCTCTTTCTCTGCATCGGTCAACGGCGTCTTGTCGATACTGTTCACGACATCGGAGAGGTAGCCCCCAAAGGTCATGGCCTCCAGCGTAACGGCTTCCCCGGGCGCTTTCGGCTTGAATTTCTCAGGCTCGAACAACACCGGATTCGCATGATAGGCCGCATAGTCGAGATTGGCGCGTGTCGGCACCGGGATCTTTCGTGCCATGACATTCGATTCGAGCCGGTCGAATTCGGGAACCAGCTCCACATACGGAGCGCCACAAACGGATGCAAGGCAGCCGCTTACGACGGTTGCGAGAACGACGATTCTTTGCATGAGAATCCCTTTCTTCCTCTGACAGATACGGAGGAACTCCCGATCGGGCCCGGCGTTCCTCTCCTGTGCTGCACGGCAATCATACTCACAGCTCAACGTCTTTCCATCCCTCGGCCCCGTAGCGAACGTCCCGCTCGACCACTTCCCAGATAACAAGCTTCTTGCCGTCGAGCCAGTCGGTATTGCGGGCAAGCTTCTGTCGCATAAGCGTTGACGATCCGCCGTCGGAGTAGTCGTAGAATACCGGCTGCTTGAGCTCGGCGGCGAGATGCGCGACCCATCCCGCCGACCGCGGGGGATCGTGCTGGTATATGCGCGTGAAACTGTCGCCGATGAGCAGGATATCGGAGCTGCCCGATGATTGCCGTCCGTAGAGTTTCCGGCGCAGTATCTCCCCGTCGCTGCCGCGGTATACTTCATACACCTGATAGCATGGGGTCTTCTCAAGCTCGAACTGCAGGCGGAGCTGTCCGATAGTGTAATCGGGGAGCTTGGACATGATGCCCACATCACCGTCGCGCATGACCGATGTACGCTCTATCGCGTACTCGGTGGTCCCTTCGCGATACCACGGATACTGTTTCACGCGCGCCGCCACTGCCGCGGCCGCGGCCCGAAGCCCGCGCGCCCGCCAGTGCGTGTCCTTTTCGAGATAAATCGACTCACCGGCTTCCTCGTCATGAGTGCGCTCCTCGGCAAAGGCCGAGAACAGATCGACAACGTCCACGCCGGAATCGGCCAGTGTGGCAAGCAGCTTTGTCGAATGTGAAAGCGTGCCGGCCAGCGAGGGGTCCACCAGCTCGCTCATCATGTCGGGATAAATCGATGCCTTTCCCGGCACCAGCACGAACAACAGATCGATCCCGCGCTCGCCGAGCTGGCGCTTGAAGGTCAGGATTGCCCCGACTGGATCGTCCGCGTATTTCGTATCGTTTGCATCCACTTCAACCGATCGCGGATCGTATACAGAGGGCCGCACCAGGTATTCGTACCCCGGTTTGTAGAAAAACCACCCGTCTCTGCCGGTTATCCCCTTGGAGCCCAGATCGCGCATCGTACAATACCGGAAGAACTGCATGTGCGGCCTGAGGGCAATCGAGAACACCGAGCTGGTTTCCATTTCGTTCTCATAGCTTCGCAGGTACCGCGAATTAAACGCCGTATGGTAGAAGAAATGTTTTACGGGAAGCCACAGGTGCTCGACCCCCGAGGGGCGGGGATACGTGGCCGCCAGTTCCTCGACCTGCCCTTTGAGACGGCCGGCTCCGGCAAGCAATACATCGATATCATCGCTGTTGTCGTAGAACGTCTCGTAGTAGGCGGTCACGTCCTTGCGCAGGACGTACATGTCCCTGTAGAACGCCTTGGTGGTATCGGCAGATTTGTACCTGTTCACCGAATCGGCCAGGGCGGTCAGGTGGGTCGCGAACACAGTGGCCTCTTCCGCGCGGGTCTCGGCCTCATAGGAGTCCCACTCCCCTGCCTCTTCCGCATCACCGGCCTCGACAACGTCACCCCCGGCGGCCGTGTCAACACGGGCGGCCCGCGCTTCCCGCATCTCTTTTCCCTTTTCAAGCTCGGCAATTACCGCGTCGAGCTTTGCCGAAAGCTTCTCGAGATTGTCCGCCACCTTGTTGAGCCGCCGGGACGGCGTTATGAAGGTATCCGTGAAAACATCGAGGATTTGTATCGACTCCCCCTTGGATACTTCCACAATGGCCTGGACAATGCCCACGCTATAGAAGACCACCAGCGCGCTCGCCACAAAAAGCATCTTGGTTAGTGTAGACATAACAGTACCCTTGCTAGAACTGGAAGTACAAGAACGGGTTGAAATCCTGGTTGAACATGGAGATAATGGTCCACACGAAAAGCAGAATCAGCATGACCAGCTTGGTCCGCGAGAGCTTGTCGACCCAGACATGCGCCTGTATCGGCTGAAACACCGCAACCGCGCATATCAGCATTTCGATTACATGGTGCGTGCTGAATATCTCGGCACGAAGCAACCCGGCGGTTGCTGCCGGCTCGACCGCGCCGAACATCGTGCCCCAGTACAGAAGCGCCTGATCCAGGGTCGGGGTCCTGAACACGACCCAGCCGAACATGACAATGATGTTCGTGAGTATGAGTTTCAAGGGGAACGGGAGCCGATGGTACACGCTCTTGCGGCCCATGGTCCGTTCCCAGATAAGCAGGGCGCCGTGGAACACGCCCCAGATGACAAAGGTCCAGTTGGCGCCGTGCCACAACCCGCACAGAAACATCGAAATGCCCAGGTTGAAATACGTGCGTTTCGGTCCCTTGCGGTTGCCGCCCAGACTGATGTAGAGGTAATCGCGAATCCATGTCGACAGCGAGATGTGCCAGCGGTTCCAGAAATCGCTTATGCTCACCGCGCGGTAAGGGGCATCGAAGTTCTTCATGAATTCGAACCCCATCATTCGGCCCAGCCCGACCGCCATATCGGAGTAGGCGCAGAAATCGAAGTATATCTGAAAGTGATAGGCAAGCACCCCCCACCACGCGGAAAGCGCATCCGGGCCGTCGGCGCGAAATACCGCATCGGCCACCAGGGCCGCGGTGTTTGCCAGAAGGATCTTCTTGGCGAGCCCCGTGATGAATATCGCGGTGCCGCTGGTGAATTTGTCGAGCGAGTGGACGCGAGACTTGAGCTGTTCGGCGACCGTGTTGTAGCGAATGATCGGGCCGGCGATAAGCTGCGGAAACAGCGCGATAAAGCACGACAGCGATGCGAAGTCCTTCACCGGCGGCGCATCGCCTCGCCATACGTCAATCGTATAACTCATCGCCTGAAACGTGTAGAATGAAATCCCGATCGGCAGGATGATATTTGAGGACCGGGACCGGGTCATGCCCGCCGAACCATCCGGCGATAACGTTCATCGTTTCGAGCGACCACGTGAAATACTTGAATACCGCCAGCGCGCCCAGGCTGTACACGCAGGCAATCACGAGCGCGATGTTTCGCTGCCGTACGGAAGCATTGGGCCGGGAAATGGCCACCCCGCAGAGGTAGTTGCACAGCGATGTCGAAAACATGAGAATAACGTACCACGGCTGCGTCCACCCGTAAAATCCGTAACTCAGAATAGTGACCGAAAGATTGACCCAACTGATCTTGACCTTCGAAGCCACCAATCCATAGTAGATAAGCAGCGTCAGCGGCAGGAAGTAGAAAATGAATACGTGGGACGAGAAAACCATGGACCCTACTCACTTTCCATGGGCACCCAATGGCAGCGGAGCCCGATTCTCAGCGGTTAATGAAACGTCCTGCGCCCGGCAGGCGCGCGTGCACTGCATGGTATTACTTGACAACATCGGCGCGAACGGCAAAATACTTGTCGGCATCTTCGTCGAAATACTCGTCTTCGACCGCCTCTTTCCAGACCTCGGTAACGGGCGTAACCAGCGTGAGCTCGTGCTTGGCGCCCTCGGAGAAGCCCGTCACCGTGCCGTCCACGACCGGATCCATCTTGTCCTTGATCTTGGCCCGTGGAATGAGCGGATTGTAATGGCCGACAAAGATCTCCTTGCCGTCATACGAGCCGTTGACGACCTTCAGGACCCGGTATTTCATGACATAAACGTAATTGTACAAATCATTGGGCGGAAACGTGCCGGCAATTTCAACGAGACGCGCAATAACCTTCAACGTGTCGCTTTGCGCCGCGGCTCTTTCCGTCTTCTTGGGCGCGCCGCTTCCCACCGTGTATTTCGTGGCTTTGTCGCCCTCGGTCGCGTTCAGCATCATCGCGCCGGCCACAAAGACCACTGCCGCACAACGCATCATCCTTCCCATATCACCCTCCTTTTAAGATAATAGCTTTTCGATTCGAGCATTCTCAGGTATTTCACGCCGCCGCGCTCCCTCGCGGGAAACATGACGGCAGCTTTTCGCGCACGCCCGCCGGCGCGTAGCCCAAGTCCTGTTTTGCCGGCCCGGGATCCAGGTCGGCATCCTGGGTCACGCCCGCGATCACGGGCCAGCGAAGCGGCGGACGTTTCATTACTGCGCCCATCACGCCGGCAAGCGCCCGGCAGAACCATACGGGAAGAGGTACTATGGGCCTGGCGCCGTCTCCCGCGAGTGTAAGGCACAGCCTGGCAAACTCGCGCATGCTAATCACTTCCCCGCCGCTGAAATTGTACTGCTTCCCGCGCGCCGCCCCGTTTCCCGCAAGCTTCAAAAGGCCGTCGGTAACATCATCGACAAACACCGGGCGTTTCCTGGCCCGCCCCGCTCCGATAAACGGCACGACAGGAAACCGTTTCAGGTAGTCGAGAAACAGGTCGAACTCCCGCCCGCCCTGTTTTCCATAGACAAGCGTCGGGCGCACGATCGTGTACTCGAGCCCGGACCCCCGCACGATATCCTCGCATGCCCTTTTCGACAGCGAGTACGGCGTCGGCTTGGGGTACACCACGGATGCCGATGAGACATACACGAAGTGCTCAACCCCCGCCCGCCGCGCCTCGGCGATCATATGTTTCGTGCCGTCAACATTCACCGACCGGTACCGGCGGTTATCATACGCGATTATTATCGCGGCGAGGTGGTACACCGTAGTGACGCCGTCACACACCGACCGCACATCGTCCTGTTTCGAGATATCCCCAAACCGTACATCCGCGCCCAGGGCCCGGGCGCGCACCGCGTTGGGATCGCCGGGGAGGGTAAGCACCCGTACCGACCGGCCGGCGCGGACAGACCCGGCCGTCAGCGCCCTTCCCATGACACCCGTGCCGCCGGTTATCAGGATCATCGCGATCTCCCGTACCGCCCGAGCGCGTACCGGCCCATTGCCCGCAGCACGCGCAGGCCGTAGCTTACCGGGTTCAGGTATGAACGCTCGGTGCCGTAGTGCGTGGGAATCGGCATTTCGCCGATTGACAGTCCCAGCGCCCGCGCGGAAGCAATCATCTCCAGGTCGAAATCGAAACTCCGGCTGAGCGTTTCGAACCGGATGGTATCGAGCGCCCGGCGGCTGTAGAACATGAACCCGCTGTGATAGTCGGACATTGACAGCCCGAAAACCCGATTTTCAAAGAACGTCAGAATCTTTCCCGCAACGTATTTATACCGCGGCATGCCCCCGGAAAGGGCGGTGCCGGATGCGATACGCGATCCCTGAAGGATATCATATCCGCGATCGCGCATCGTATCCATGAATTGCGGTATGACCTCGGGAGGATACTGCCCGTCGGCATGCAGGCACGCCGCCATATCACATCCGTCGTTTCTGCACAACGATAATGCCTTTTGCGCGACAGCACCGTATCCCCTGTTCTGCTCAAAATGGACGGCCCGGATCTTTCTGTTTGCCTGCGTGAGATTGTATATCACGCTCCCGGTCAGGTCCGTTGAACCGTCGTTAATGATCCAGCACGACACGAGACGCGGCCATACGGTCCCGGGCACCCGCTTGATGACCCCGTACAGCGTGGCCGCTGCATTGTATGCGGGCACGAACATCGACAGCGTCGCGTCACTCAGCATGCCTCCCTTGGAGCGCAGTCTGCTCCATACTCCCTGATATACTGGGCCATAGTAAAGCGCAGCGCCGTGTCGAGATCGGTCTGGGGTTCCCATCCCAGCAGCAACCGGGCCTTGGTGATATCGGGCATGCGTCTATCCGAATCCTCGTATCCCGCGCCGTAAAAGGCTTCCCCGCTGACCCGTTCCACCTCCGGGATATCGTGCG
Source organism: Chitinivibrionales bacterium (assembly GCA_014728015.1). Taxonomy (GTDB): domain Bacteria; phylum Fibrobacterota; class Chitinivibrionia; order Chitinivibrionales; family WJMI01; genus WJMI01. Next base: position 11,134 of record WJMI01000291.1, read on the forward strand.
CGGCCCGCGGGCACAGCTCCCGGTATATCGAGAGCATCTTTTCAGCCAGCCCGGCAATAGTGACTTCGTTGCCGGGATGTCCCACGTTGAAAATCCGGCCTTTCGCGGCATCGGGCCGCTCAAGCATGCGCACGAGCGCATCGACCGCATCGTCTATGTACGTAAAGCATCGTCTGGCGCGTCCGCCGTCGACAAGCTTCAGCGGCTTCCGCGACATGAGCGCCTCCATGAAACACGCTAAAACGCGCGGCAGGCCGGAACCGTCGATGCCGGGGATATAGTCCATACGCGGACCGATAAAATTGAACGGCCGCACAATGGTATACTCAAGCCCCTGCTCGAATCCGTAGGCGTAAATGACGCGCTCCAGGAGTTGTTTCGCGGCGGCATAGCTCCACCGCTGCGCCCCCACCGGGCCCAGAATCATGGGCGAGGTGTCTTCGGAAAGCACGAAACGTGCC
>WJMI01000292.1 GCA_014728015.1 Chitinivibrionales bacterium
ATTGTTGCCTATCCTGACCGGCAGTGAAGTGGTGTTAAGCGAGCTCAGGCCCGTACTGGTTCTATCATGTTGGCCGTCAAAATAGTACGACAAAGAATTGTCAGCGAAAACTACTACGATGTGCTGCCAAACGCCCGCCTGCGAATGGACCGTACCCGGAGTGCTGTAGTCAAGGGCCCCGCCCATACCCGAAACCCTGATACCCGGATTGTCAGGAGTGTGCGTGTCCTGGGTCCTGTTGAGCGCCACGAGGAACGCATCTCCATTATTGCCCGGGCTCGATGTCTTGTCCCAGAGCCGCGGCTGGTCGTGCAGCCAGGCGGATGCGTTCTTATCGAGGCGAAGCCATGTGGAAAACGTTATTGTCTGGGAATTGAATCCCTTATCGTGCGCGATGGTAATGTATGTGTTGTTGCTGAACTCCCGCGCCCCGCCGATAATGCCTTCTTCGTCGGCCGTGTTCTCGTTGGTACCGTCGTTGCCGTTTGCCGTTGCATCCGCGAAGCTGCCCTCACTCAAATGCCACACGCCGACAAACCCGTTTGACGTATCGAACACCGCGCCGCCGTCGGAACCGCCCGGCGCATCCGTATCTCCCCAGGTCATCTCGATGTACTGGGTGGCATTATTGCCCAGCACGGTGTCGACCTTCACCCAGATTTCCGCCTCCTGCGCCGATGCATCGAAACGCTCTATCTCGAACGGCAAGGATGTGCCGCCGGACGTGGCAAACCGCAGGTCGCTTCCATCCGCCTCGGCCTGGGTAAAGTCGAATGTCGCGCTCGTGAGACGGACCACGACCGGGAAATCGTACACCGCAGTGCCCACGTCCGCCCCGCCCGGCGAAGTATTCATGATCACCTTGTGCCCGCGATACAAAGCGACCACCGTTACCGTGTCGGTATTCCCACCGCGATCTTCGATAGCAATGGTCATGGTGTCCCGTCCCACGGCACCCCCGGCGGGGTCGAGTATAACGGTAAACGAGCCGCCCCCGTCAACCGTGCGGATATCCTCCGTGCCGCCGTGCGTAACGACCACCGTGTAGCTTTCCGAGAGCGCCGGATCCGGATCGCCGATGGCAAAGGAAAGCGTCTCCGGGGATGCCGCCTCGCGCAGATCAAGCGTCCCGTCGGAAAGCGTATCAAGCCCATGCTTAACATCGACGGTGAACGCCCGGTTCCCGGGCACCACCAGTATCGTCGGGAACAGGGTGTCCGACCGAAGGATCTGATCGGTAACGGTAATAACGAAATGCTGATATCCCGTGTCTTTCAGCGCCGGGGTCCATGAGAATTCATTACCCGCGACCGGGATATTCTCATAGGCGGAACTCACACGCAGGCCCGCCTGAAAGGTGAACGGCGGAGACCCGCCGCCGGGCACCGTGCTCAGTGTCAGGCTCGTTTCCCGACCCACTTCCAGAAAAGACGGAAAATCCTGCTCGCTCACCGCGAAGGCAACGGCATTCTCGTAGAAGACGGAGTCGACAACTCTCAGCGAGCAGGAATATAGCTGCGACACAATCCCGTCGTTGTACCGGATAACCAGCTCGAAGCTGCCCGTATCGCTTACGGACGGTTCCCATGACACCGCCCCGGCGCCGGTCACCGCGAGATCACCGCGGGCGATCACCTTCTCGAAGTACACCCGGTCGCCGTCGGTATCCTCGGCTATCAGCGTATCGCGGTAGTGCGTGCCCAGCACAATCGGATAGGGCGGGGACAGACCGGTTTTTATTTGCGGAGCGGCGTTCTGGAACAGCACGATGCTGGTCACGGCTTCCAGCCCCGCGCTGTCAAGCGCACGTATCTCTATGGTGTTGCCTTCAGCCGCGTGCTCGAGCCCCACGCGCGCGTTCCACACGCCGCTGGTATCGCCCCGCTTCTGTTTGATCCCATCGACCTTGAGAGACGCTATCCCGCTGCCTTCGTCAAAGGCAAGCACGCGGATTTCCGCTGTGTCTTCCACAATGTATTTCCCGTCAGCCGGCTCACCGTCCAGCGTGACCTCGAGAATGGCGGGCGGCACCGAATCGACGACGGTCGAGTCGAAGAGCATCGTGAACGTGGTGTCGTCAAGCGTGCTCGCACTCAGGTCTTTGGCGGTCACGCGGATCTCGTTGACGGTCTCGTCGAGGTCCACCTCGCGGCCCCACTGCACGCTGAAATCTCCCGGAAGCGTGTCCTTCCCGCCGGCGGCCGCGCCGTTCACAGACACACTGAGCACCACCTGCTCGCCCGTGTAGTTTTCCAGGCTTCCGAGGGTATATCGCTGGCGAGTGCTGCTGACCGTTGAATCCCGCGAAGGTATCCGCACGAGTATCCGTACACCTTCCGCCACGCCGGGAAGCGATGCATCGTAGCCCAGGTAGAAGGTCTTCGTGGAGGTATTCTTGTCGGCGTTGTTGTCACGCGCCCAGATCACTACCGGCAGGGCGCCGTTCGCCGTGTCCAGTTCCGAGAATACCTTGACATACGTAACGCCTTCCACCGCGTCGAACGGCTCGTCATTCACCGTTGCGCTGACCGGATTAGTCCCCCGGTCGGTTATTTCTACCCGGAAGAAGAAACTGGTGGCGCCGGTGAGGATGGTATCACCGCTGCCGCAGTCTTCGTTGGCGCACACAATGCGCGGGCCCAGCGTATCGTTGAACGAATAGCCGAACGGGACCTTGGGCGATGCGCTCTCCTGCCGGGCATCGGTAACCCATACGTACCCCACCCCGTCGAACCCGGCGTTGCGAATTATCGCCGCTGTATCAGGAAACGGCGATTGGACAACCGAGCCCAGTCCGAAATCCCAATGATACATGACATCCCGATCCGCGACCCCCGGCGTAACCAGATGTATCGTGTCGTCGAACGTTCCCTCAACCGCCGCCTGCTCGAGCGGGGAGGAGCAGTATACCCGGAACCGTTCGTGGGTTTCTTCACCGAGACTGCGGTAGGTCAGTATCTCGATGTCCTGCCAGCCGGTGTCGCGCAGAGAAAGAAGAAGGGTGTCGGCCGCCGGTTTCTTGCCCGAAACAAGAGTAGTATCCGCGAAGAAACGGTTGGCCGGCGCTTGTACTACCACGGAATCGATACGCTCCGCCACGGCAAGGGCCACGTGGAGCGTTTCCCGGGAGAATATCTCGATGCTGTCCCGGGCGGCAAAGCTGCTGTAGAGTACGACCGCCCGCGCCTGCGATGCATCGGCAAACGGATTGTAATCTTTGGTGCATACCAGGAGGACCGGCGCGGCAACTGCCGTCACGAAAAGCCGGGCATACCTGCGAAATGCTCTGTCTGGCGCCATATTCATCCTGGTAATGCACGGTCACGGCCGTGCCTGTTGATTTCTGGGTCTCGTAGCTCAGTTTGATCCATGCCGCCGGCCGCCGCACGCCGGATACCCGCAGCTCATCGATGAGACCGGCAAATCCCTGACCGCCTTGCTCTTCCGACCCGATGGTTATTTCCTCCGATGCGGTTTCCGAGGTCGTGTTCTGCGAGAAGTCGTCTTCGTCGGACCCTTTGAGCACGCCATCCACATATACAAACAGGGAATCCTTCGCATAGTGCAGGACCCCCGCGACATGATGCCAGGTATCCACCGTCAGCGCTCCGTCTGCATCAACCCATTCGAAATCGACCTCGGCATCGGATGCTCTGCCCAGCACACGCACCCTGTTGGAAGCACCGTCGTTTATTTCAATCGATGCCCGGGAGTCCGTTGTCGCGCTCCCGCTGTTGTTTTTCGCGATGCCGACGACCGCCTGCTGCGCGGACAGGCTCTCGGTCTTGATCCACGCGGTCAGGGTAACCGCCGGGACGCCCGCGACAATCTCGGGCCTGTCCGGGGCCTCTATTTTTTTACCTGTCGTCCCGTCGAAGTAGCGGGCCGTGCCGATAATCCCGCTTTGCTCCTGGGAACTGACATTCGTCAGATCCATCGCCTTCGGAGAAGCATCATCGAGCTGGCCGCCCAGATGCCATACCGCCTCGAATCCGTCGGTGGTGTCGAACACGGCCGCGCCGTCCGACGTGCTCGATGCATCACCGCCCGCGAAATGCATCTCGAAATATTGCGTGCTGTTGTCGCCCTTCACGGTGTCGATGCGCACCCAGATCTCGGCCTTCCCGGCACCCGCATCCCAGCGCTCTATCTCGTGCGGCAGTATGGTACCGTCCGGTTTCTTGAAACGCACGTCTAAGCCCCCGCTCTGCGCCCGACTGAAATCGAAGTTTGAGCTTGTCAACCTTAGCAGCAGCGGAAATCCGTAGACATCTTCGGACACGCCGGCGGATGCCGTATTGACATAGACCTTGTAAGGCGCGTTTCGGAACATGCGCACCGTGATGGTATCCGTATTACCGGCACGATCGGCGGCTGCCACAACCACCGTGTCCGTATCAGCCGAGACCGATGCGGGGGACACGACGATATCGAACCGCCCCGCGCTGTCCACGTCGCTCACGACTTCAGCCTTCGAGGAGCCCACCGAAACCGTGTGGTTCTCCGACAACGGGTGGTCCGGATCGTGAATGGTGAAAGTCAAGGTTTCCGCCGAGGCAACATTCGTGAAATCAAGCAGCCCGTCAGACAGAGTGTCCACCCCGTGCGCGAGCGACAAGGTGCAGGGCTGGTTCGGCCCCACCACCAGAATAATGGGCACGAGCGTGTCGCCGCGCTCGAAGCTGTCGGTCACGGTCGCGTACAGCCGCTGAAATCCGGTGTCGGTGATCTGCGGGATCCAGCGCACCACCTCGCCGCTCACCGAGGGCTGCGTAATACCGGCCGGCGCGCTCGCCCCGAACGTGAACGGCGGCGTGCCGCGATCGCCGGCCACACTCAGCGTTTCGGCCAGCGCATCGGCTCCCACCTCGAGGAACGCGGGGAAATCCTCTTCGGTGGTTTCAAATGCCGGCATGCTCGTGTCCGCAGTATCGCGCACTACGACATCGAACGAATAGTACTGCGGCTCATACCCGTCGGTGAACTGAATCTCGATATTTTTCGCCCCGGTGTCCTTGATTGTCGGCGTCCACGAGATATTGCCCCAGGCATCCACGGTGAAATTGTCCGGGCCCGTCCGGAGGTTAATGATCACCGTATCGCGATCGGCATCATCGATCGATATTCTGTCGCTATAGGTCCTACCGACAAGCAGGGGGAACGGCGGGTCCGGCTCGTTGACAATCACCGGCGGGTTGTTATTGAATATCACTACCGTGGCGGTATCGCCCAGGCCTTCCTTGTCCCGGGCAACAACCACAAAGGTATTCCCGGATTTCCTGTGCTGCAGGCTTACCAGATCTCCCCAGATATACCCCGCGCCCTCGGTGGGGGGCTGCATGGATCGGGTATTCTGGGTGACCCCCTGCACCCCGCTTCCTTCGTCAAACACGATCGCGCGCAGATACACCGACGTGTCCGGGGTGTACCGCCGATCCGCCGGCTCGCCGTCCGCCGTCACCTCCACGATCTGCGGCGGCACCGTGTCTGCTGCCGCGGCATCGTAGATAACAGTCACCGACGTGTCCTCAAGCGTGTCTCCCGCCGCATCGATCGCGCGAATCAGAATCGTGTTATACCCGGGAGAAAGCATCACGGTCTGGTACCATTCGTTGCGCACCGCGCTGTCGGCTATCTCCACCGAGGGGTATGCCGAGTCGCCGACGGTTACGTCGATATCGAGATCAACCGAATCATTCGTGTAATTCCACAGCACGCCGAAGAGATAGCGGGAACGGGACGTGAAACTGGCAGAGTCGCCGGGAGGCACCAGCAGATCGAGCTGGACGGCCTCGCCGGGATTCGCCAGCGACGCATCATAGCCCACATAAAACGTGTCCACCGTGCGGTTCAGGTGACGCGCATCATCCGTGGCGCTGATCACCACCGCGCGATAGGTACTCACGGTGTCCATGCGGTACAGCATTTTGATGTGCACCAAGTCCTGGACCTGGGGAAATGGAGCTCCGTCGGCCGTGGCCTCATACACGGCCTGCTCCCCACGGTCGAATATCTTCAGGCGCAAGCCGAAGGTCGCATTACCCGTCATGACCGTATCTTCATTGACATACCCTTCGTTGACACACACTATGGTCGGTCCCTTGCGGTCGTCGAAAGAAAACGGAAAGTGCGTCTTGGGAGAAATGTACGCGCCGGTCAGGTCGGAAACCCACAGCCAGCCGCTGTCGGAATAGGACGCATCAAAAACTTCGACCGTGTCGGCGGGGCGCGGGGAGTTGAAGACGGTACCCCGGCCGAAGTCCCAGTGATACTGGGCGTCCGCGGATGCAACCGCCGGTGTTTCAAGATAGACTGTCTCGCCGAACAACGCATCGATTGACGATTGCGCCAGCGGCGAAACCGCATACAGCCTTATCCGCTCGGTGAGCTCTTCATCGCTGCCCCCGCGATAGGTCCGAATGGCTATCTCGTGCCAGCCGGTATCGTAGAACGAGAAGAAGAACCGGTACAGGCTTTCGCCCTGACCGCCCCACCGCACGACCATACTGTCGCTGAAATAACGGTTCTTCTCGGCCTCGATCAAAAACGAATCCACCAAATCAGCGACAGCCAGCACGATGTCAACCGTGTCTTCGTCGAAAATCGTGACCGTGTCGCGTGCGGAAAACGTCATACGCTCCGCCACCACCCGCGCATTGGCCACGTCGCCGAACGGGTTCGTGTCCCGCGTGCACACCAGGGCAAGGGGCATAGTACAGGCGAGAAGAAGTGTTTTCTTGATGCCGCGCATGACGTTCTCTCTTGCTGAAGGATCCCCGCGCCTACTCGATACTGTAGAAGGGCGTCTGGTCCCGCTGGCTTTCGTACAGAAGCTTCACCCAGGCGGCGGATCGGGCGACCCCGGAGAAGCGCACTTCATCCATATCACCCTCAAAGCCGCGATTGAGATTGGGGGTATTTCCTATACGCGCGTAGCGCGTGTTCGTGTTCAACGTTCCTATTTCTGCAACCGCGGTATCGAGCACGCCATTGACGTAGAACCGCGCGGTATCATCGGCCGCAGTCACCGTGATATGCTGCCATGCTCCAACGGTTGAGCTGATTGCCCCCGGATTGCTGAATGCATAGTTGGGATACGCCAACTGGTCGGTTCCGGTCATTCGCAACCCCGGCTGGTCGTTTGTAAAACCCGAGGCCCCGTAATCGTCGCGGTCGACCGCTACCCCGAACGGCCCTGCATCCACCCCCGCCGGTGATTCGTCCGCGCACCGATCCCATACGCGCATCTGGCCGGCCTGCCAGTCGCCGACATTCTGCTCTATCCTGATCCATGCCGAAAGAGTCGCGCTGGACACGTTGAGGCTTGGATCATACCCTATCTCAATATACTCACCGGCACCAAAATCGCGCCCGGTCCCCATCACGCCCTCTCCCACCGATGTTCCGCCATTGGTTCCGTCGTTGGCATACCCGGTCGCATCCGGAATGTCACTGCCGCTGAAATGCCATACGCCGACAAACCCGTTTGCCGTGTCGAACACCGCCGCCCCGTCAGCGCCCCCGTCCGCATCATCGTCCCCCCAGTACATCTCGAAATACTGTTCGTCATCGTTGCCGAACACGGTATCGACCAGCACCCAGATCTCGGCGCGCTGCGCCGCGCTGTCCCACCGTTCGATTTCAAACGCGAGCGCCGCCCCGCCCGGCTTGCGGAAGCGGACATCGGTGCCGTTGTCATGCGCCGACGCGAAGTTGAAATCGGCCGGTCTGAGACACACGAACACCGGAAAGTTGTAAACATCATCGCTCACGCCGGCGCCGGTAACCGTGGTATTCAGGGTAATCCGCTTGCTGCGGCGGACAGTGATGAACGAACCCAGGGA
>WJMI01000293.1 GCA_014728015.1 Chitinivibrionales bacterium
ACAAGACGAAGATCGATTTTATTTCTGCGCCGTGCGCCGATGGGATTCGTGGCCGGAAATGCGCAGCCTTTTCAAGGATCGGAACAAGTTCGAGGGTATTGACTACCTCATACTCTAGCCTCTTGAATGCCGGGCGTGCACAGATCATATTCAAGCTGCTCGCGCAATAGGCGGCAAAGGCTCTATGCTTATGCCGGTATAAGGAGAAGACTTCATGGAATACAAGCTCGTCCAATCGGCAGGAAGTGCGCATGAGCTTGAGAGTTCGGTCAACGAATATCTCAAGCAGGGCTGGCAACTGTACGGCAGTCTGGCGATCACAACGGCCATCTCACAAAAAGACGCGGACTCGGGGTCAGCAATCGTATACTACTGCCAGACGCTTACCAGGGAATAGCCGGCGAGTTGCTGGAGGTGTTTCTGGCAAAGCGGAGTGCCGGCGGCATACAGGACTTCTGACCGCCAGGAATGAGGCTGTCCAATTTGGCAGCAATCCAGAGACCTCATGAGGCATAAACAGTTTGCGCAGCCCGGGCCAGAGGCGTATATAAGGATACACAGTTCCTCCGGGCTCCCGGCCGGGAGGGCCCCTTCATTACTCGACACGTGTAGCATCTACCAGGCACGGTTCTCGTGGAAATAGAGTCCTATCGCAGCGGAAACTTCGTGGCCTTGCGTGTCAAAGGCCCTCTTGATCTCGACACGGACATCTCCCCTCTCACCGAAGAGATTGACCGTATTGCCGGTCTCTACTGCCTGAATGTCGCGCTTCTACTTCCCCAAGACACGCTCCTGCGGAGTCGTTCAGTGAGCGCCCTGGTACTCAGCGCAGCCTCGATTGTCAAGCGCGGAGGGGTCCTTGCTCTGGTCAAGCCGGGGGAAAGCGTCAGGTCGGTCCTGCAGGCGCTTGGGGCGACCGGTCTTCTATCAGTGGTGGAAAGCGAGAACGAGCTTGAGTCATTGCGTGCGTCTTCTCGCGAACGAGACTGACAGACCGCGTTTTGGATCGATAGTTCCTCCAAAAAAGCCTCGAGAGCGCCCGACAACACAATGCCTTGCGCCCCAACCAGAAACAGCGGAGAAAACTCGCGTGACATGTGATTCCGTGCTCCAGGAGCATACGCCCGAGAAGCTCGTGATACGCCCGCCAAGCGAATGGCGTAGCGTCCTGGTGCGCGTAACCAGGGGATGCGCCTGGAACCGCTGCAAGTTCTGTGGAATCTATCCCGCGCTCGGCGAACCGCGGTTTTCGATGCGTTCCGTGGAAGAAATCAAGCGCGACATTGACTGTATTGCCGTGCGGCTGGAAGGTCTGAGCGTTCAAAGAGTTTTTCTTGGTGATGCCGATCCGTTATGCATCCCGCTCGATGACTCTGTTGCGGTTCTTGCCTGCCTGCATGGGTCATTTCCTTCCTTGCGGAGGGTCACTTCCTACGCGCGCGCCTCAACGGTAAGAAAAATAGGCCCGGAGGGCATGCAGTGCCTTGCTAAAGCAGGCCTTGGAAGGATCCACATGGGGCTGGAGTCGGGCGACCTTCAAATACTCAAGTTTCATTTCAAAGGTCAAACTCCGCGCATTGTGATAGATGCGTGCGCGGCCGCGCAGCAAGCGGGGATCGAGGTATCCTTGTATGTCCTGCTCGGGCTTGGCGGGGCCCACCGCTGGCAGGAACATATTCATGCAACGGCCGGCATTGTGAACCGGATTGAACCTCGGTTCGTGCGGGTCCGGCGAATGTGGCTGTACGGTCCGCATGACGGCCAGACTGGTATCGTCTGCCCCCTCTGGAAAGAAATCGAGAATGGAAAGTTTTGCCCGCAGACACCGGAAGGAACAGTGCACGAACTCCGCAGGCTTATCGAACTGCTCCATGACGTGCCCACCGAATTGGTGTGCGACCACGAAAACAACTATGTGCGGGTGTCCGGAGTGCTTGGCTCAGACAAGTCCCGCATGTTGGAGCAAATCGACAGGTTCCTCGGCCTTCCGGAAAAGGAAAGGCGCAAGCACTACGACCTGGTAGGCTCCCGGATATAGCAGGATAGCGCCGCCCCTGCCCGCGCCTGTTCAGCGTTGGGCCGAATTCCAGTGGCTTGCGCCCCAGCCTGGAGCCTTGTTTTAACACGCTGATTTTTTGGCTTTTACAGCAATCACCTCGCTATAATTGTCCGCGGCCAAAGCATGCGGGCAGAATCAATACTGCTATAATTGGACAAAACTGTTGACGATTTGCCAACCTTGACTTTTATTTATATGGCTGTCGAGAAATGTGCTGAGGAGAGTCTTCAAGCCAAAGCAAGCGCATTGCTGATGCTGGTACGGTTCGCGTTGTTTCTTGTCTCTGCGGCGGTCACGGTTCTGTTCCTACGGAGGGTGATTTCAACGGCGGACGAAGGGGACCGGCGGGCAGACTCAAGGCAGGGGTAGCGCGATCGTGATAGTTCACCGATGCGTAACAGGTTAATTCATCAAAGGCTGTGCACATGAATTCACGCGCCGAGATGAACGGTTTTTTTGTTAAGGGCGGAAATCTCAATCTGTACCTTCGGGAGATTTCCAAGCATCCCCCGCTCCCCGCGGAGCAGGAGGCCAAACTTGCCCAGCGAATTCGCAAGAACGACGAAGCGGCGCTGGCCCGGCTCGTAAAGGCCAATTTGCGTTTCGTCGTCAGTGTCGCCCGTAACTACCAGAACCAAGGCCTGCCTCTCGAAGACCTGATCAACGAGGGAAACCTCGGTTTGATCCGGGCCGCGCGCCGGTTTGACGAGAAAAAGAACTTCAAGTTCATCTCGTACGCTGTCTGGTGGATTCGTCAGAGCATCCTCCAGGCGCTCGCCAATCAGTCACGTATTGTGCGACTTCCGCTGAACTGTGTCGGCAAGATTTATAAGGTCGGCAAGGTTCGCGAGCGGCTGGAGCAGAAGTTTTTCAGGTCCCCCAACGAGCGCGAGGTTTCGCGCGCTGTCGGGCTCGAGGAGGCCGATGTCACCAAGACGGTCAAAATCGGCAATCGGCATACGTCGCTGCATGATCCCATTGCCAAGCATTCCGACAAAACAATTATGGACTGCCTTGTCGACGGCAATCAGGAGTCTCCTGACGATAGTGTGCTTCGCGAGGCCCTGCAGGAAGAGATTGATCAGCTTCTCAAGACGCGGCTGACGCGCAATGAGCGCTATGTTATCATGCGGTATTTCGGCATCGGCCAGGAAACCGCCAATACGCTCGATGAGATCGGCGAGCGTTCAAACCTGACCCGAGAGCGAGTGCGTCAGATTAAGAACAGCGCTCTGCAGAAGCTGCGGAGTACCCGCAAGGCCAGCATGCTCAAAGAGTATATCGCCGGCTGATTTCGATCGGCTGCATTCTCCCGCCGTTGCATGGCCCGTGTTCAAAAATGCGGGCCTTCTCTTTTGCAAAGAATACATGTGCGGCATATCCTGAAGCTCTCCGGACCGCCGCGCGGGGACAGTCGTATTATTTTTTAGACGCTTCGCTGCGGCAAAGAGATGAAAAAACTACTACGCTATGCCGGTCTTGCCTTCCTCGCGTTGCTGGGTATTCTGGGCGCGGCTGTCTTTCTCGTCCAGAATGCCGACTGGCTCCACCAAACGGTGCTGGCACGCGTGAACAGCGCGATTCCGGGGACGATTTCGATAAGCGAGCTCCGTTGTAACGTGTTCGATGCGCGCGTGGAAATTGACTCGCTGGTGGTTACCGGACCTGACGGCGACAGTCTGCTCGGCTGCGATCACCTGTATCTTGATGCCGCGCTGCTTCGACTGCTCCGCCGGCGCCTGCTGGTGGAACGAGCCGTTCTTTTGCATCCCCGGGCCCACCTCGCGCTTGACAGTGCCGGCTCCCTGACACTTCTCGGGGCGTTCGTCTCGCCGGGCCGGCGTACCGCGGCATCCGACACTGCCGCCACGCCTTTTCACGTCACGGTGCGCGATCTTCGTCTGAACCGCGGGTACGTGACGTATTCGTCGGAAACGGACAGCTTCCGGGCGGAGGCCGGCGGCCTGTCTTTGCGTGGAAAAGGTGATACCAGGAAGCCGTCCGCAGCGGTCTCGCTGGACCTTGATACCGCCCGGATACGGCAGCGCCATGGCCAGATCCGCATACGCGATCTGAAAGTGAGCGCTCGGGCATCCGCATCCCGTATTGATTCCGTCGATATCACTCTGCGCACCGACAGCTCCGACATGCACCTCACCGGAAACATCCGTGACCTGCCCGGATGTCCCCGCGGAGAAATCGACCTCCGGATCGATGTCGCGCTCGATGAAGTTTCGCGCATCACGGGCGCTGCTCTGCTCATGACCGGCCGCGCGCGCCTGATGCTGAATGCGAACGGCGAGCTGGCGGATCCGCATGCCGAACTGGCGCTCGTGTACGATGGCGGGAACATAGGGGGTTACGATATCGATCATGGCGAACTAAGTGCAGTCCTGGTGGACCGTCGCGCCGAGATATCCGGGCTGAAGGTCGGACTGGGGTCCGGAAATATCTCCGGGAGCGGCGTAGTGGATGCGCGGTATGCCTTTCCCGAGGGCTTTACCTCGGGCAACCGCCTGCTCCCTGCCCTTCGCTACTCGCTCGACCTGGATGCTTCGGCACTCGATATCCAACGGTTTGCGGGCGACTGGTCCGGCACGCTTCATTCGTACCTCGCGTGCTCCGGAGAAGGCATTTCGCCTGAATCCCTCTCGCTCGATGTTGTGCTTGATGCCGGTGTTCGCAATCTGTCAAGCTCCGCTCTCGATGCGCCCCTGACCGCGTCGGTGCACTGCTCCTCGTCCGTCAAAGAGGCTGTCGCTCATTTCTACCAAGTGAACGCTCGACTGGGCGAGAACGCGATGGAGGCGCGCGGTTTGTATCGTTTCGGGGACAGCACCATATCGGCAGATTTCGATGCGGACCTGCGCGACCTTGCCGGAGTCCTGGCGCCCCTCGGCGTGAACGATGTTCGCGGGGCCGCGAACGTAGAGGGTGCAATCCGGGGCACGGCAAGGAGGCCCGGCATATCGTGCTCGTTGGATGGACGCCGCCTTGCGTTCCGCGACATTTCCCTGGGAAACATCGGGGCCGCGCTGCGCCTTACGCAAAGCGGTTCCACAATCATCGACAGTTGTACGCTCATACATGGCGACTCGCATCTCTTCCTGTCCGGTTCTGCCATGGTACTGCGGAACGGAAAGCCTGTTCCGGCAGACAAGCTGCCTTTTTCGATCACGCTTCGGGCGGATCACCTGGCCCTCGGTGATTTTGTGGACTCGCTTGCGGGGAACATTTCTCTGCACGCGAATATCGAAGGCACCCCTGCCACGCCCTCCGGCGCGCTCTCCCTGCGGGCACATGCTCTGGATCTGGGCGTCCAGACGTTCCAGGAGGTCCTGCTCGAATCCACCATGGACGGCGGACGAATAGGCCTGCGCAGCTTTCGGATAACGCTCGCCGGCAATCAGCATGTCGACGCGCACGGGTGGATATCGATGGACGATTCTTTCTCCGTATCGTTGTCAACGGAGGGTATTTCGCTTGGCGCTCTCGATGCCGTGCACCAGAGAGCGGACTCCCTGTCGGGCACGCTGGCGTTCACGCTTTCAGGATACGGCCCTCTGGATAATCCCGGGGCGGACGGGACCATTACCATGTCGGACCTTGCCGTGCGGGATACACCGCTGGATGCCATCCGCCTCCAGCTTGGAATGAAGAGCCACCGGATTTCGCTCAAAGGCAAGGCGATCGCCGCCATCGATGCTTCGTATGACCTGGGAAGCAAGGCCGTAACCGCCGCGCTCGACTTCGACAGCACGATACTCGATCCGTATCTGGCGCTCACGGGTCAACCGGATCTCGCCGGCATGCTTGACGGCACTATTGACGTGGCGGGCCCGGCTGATACAGTGACATCGCTGCTCGCCCGCGCCGACATACGCCGCCTTTCCCTTGACTATAAAGACCTTGGCCTGCTTGCCGCTACAGGCCTGCGGGCATCGATGACCAGAGAGCGGTTTATTATACCCGAGACGCGTCTTACTGTATTGCAGAAGGGGTATCTGCAAATACGAAGCGAGGGAATGGTGGATGGTCCCTACCATGCGGTGACAAGCGGCAGGATACCCCTGGCTGTCGCCCGGTATTTCACAGACGATCTGCCGGCCATGGACGGCACGGTATCATTCGACGGCACGTTCCACGGCACGCGCGAATCCGCCGACCTCGATGCTGATATCAGGTTGAATGATATCGGCATGGATATCCCCGGCACCGTCCAGCGGCTGCATTCGATGAACGGACACGTTGTTGCCGACCGGTATGCCATACGCATTGCAGAGCTCTCGGGGCGGATAGACGAGGGGACCGTTTCGATGACCGGCATGATAGCACTGCGGGATCTCCTGCCGTCGAGCATTGAAGCGGACATTGCGCTTTCAGCAGTACCCGTAAGCGTTCCTGATGTCGCCGATATGGTATTCGATGCAAACCTGGCCGTCAGGGGTACTCCTGACACATCATCGGTGCGCGGCGCTCTGGTACTCGCGGAGGGGCTTTACTACAAAGATGTGAGCATCCGGCCCCTCGAAAGCGTGCGGAAACGCGAGCGTGGGGAATCCCCGCCGCGCAGAGATATCGAGGTGCCGTTTTTGCGCGGCATGCAGTTTGACGTAACGGTTGACGCGCAGACGCCCTTTCGCGTGGACAACAATCTCGCGCAACTGGTTATCGCGCCGGACCTCCACCTTCGGGGCGGCGTCAATCAGCCGGTGCTGAGCGGGCGCGCGCAGGTGGAATCGGGTACGATCACCTATCGAAAACGCACGTTTACGGTTGAAAAAGGCGTTGTCGACTTTGTCAGTCCCTACCGCATCGAGCCTTCCGTAGACATTCGGGGAACGGTCCCCGTGCGTGACTGGACCATCACGCTCAGCATCTCCGGCACGCCGGATGATCTGGTCTTTCGGCTCGAAAGCGACGACCCCGGCCTTGAAGACCAGGACCTGCTCGCGCTTCTCGTGTTCGGAAAGACAACGGCGGAGCTGCAGACAGACATCGAGGATCGCGCCATCGCCCGCACACAATCCACCGAACAACTGTTCGCAGAGCTCCTCGCATCGACATTTAGCGATGATATCAGGAAGGTAACGGGATTTGACGTCCTCCAGGTGGAAACCGGCGGGGATGCCGGCGAGGGAACCGGGGGCATCACATTGACTGTAGGCAAAAAGCTCACGAAACGGCTGACCACGAAGTACTCCGTAGAAGCCAGAAGCGGAGACGTGGTGCAGAAAGCGACCGCCGAATACCGGATTATCGAGAACCTGCAGATAAGCGGGTACCAGGACACCAAAGGCGTGTACGGGGGTGAGATGCAGATCACGTGGGAGGCCAGATAGCATGGCGCGAGCCCCGTCCCGCGGTTTTCGAGCCGGGATATTCCTGTGTCTTGGACGAACCCTTCTCGCGACACTGCCGGTCTCCGTGACGGGCGCCCCGGTCGTCACCGAAGTGTCATGCATCATCGATTCAGCGGCGCACGCGCCGGCGGATCTGCAGAGACTCGCAAAGAAGCTTATCTGGGTTGAAGCAGGATCCGAACTCGATACGCAGACGCTCGAGGAGTCGGTGCGCGCGCTCAAGATGAGCAAGCTGTTCGACAGCGTGGCAGTCGACTCCACGACAACGCAGGGAGGAATGAAAATCATCCTGCGCCTCTCGCCCGCCCGGTATGTCCGCAACATCAGGATCCGCGGCGAAATGCCCCTGTTTGAATCAGACATCACCAAGGTCATGACCACGTACGTAGGCGACATGTTTGTGCCCGAGCTCCTCACGCAGCAGGATTCGCTCATTACCGACCTGTATCGGCGCCAGGGCTTCCTCGATCCGCAGGTGGATATCAGTTCACGCGCACGCGGGCGGGACGCGAATGAAGTCGTGTCTGTGAAGATTGAGCCGGGGCGCTACCTTCGCCTGTCTGAGCTCACGCTTCAAGGGAACCACGCGTTCTGCTCTCTCAGGCTCAAACGAAGACTCGCATCATGGACGACTTCGCTGATCCCCTGGAATGCCGGCCGGTTTGTGGGGCAGACGCTGCATGATGACATCAGGGACCTTACGGAGTTCTACCGGCGCAACGGATTCTATGATGTCGAGATACGCGATTCGGTCGCCATCGACTCCACTCGCAGGTCCGTGACGGTTGTTATCCGTATCGATGAGGGAGACAGGTACCGCGTGCGTTTCTCTCGCAAGCACCGGCGCGGTATCAGGCGCCGGATGCTGCGCGAAGACATCTCGGCACTTGAATCCGGAAATGCACATGATGTCGGCATCCGCAAGACCATCAGGAACATGAAGAAACGCTACCGCGAATCAGGCTTCCTCGAACCGCGCATCGAAATACATGACACGACCGTGGCACGACGGCGGTGGCACACGCGCAGGCTCCGTTTTATCATCGACAAAGGAACGCGGACCGTAGTCCGCTCAATCCAAATAGCCGGCAACAGCGCTATCGATGAAGAATCTATCAGGGAGCAGATGCTGACGGAAGATCGCGGGGGGCCGGGCAGAAGATCCTTTGTTCCGGAGCGGCTGGAGGAGGATATACTCGCGATACGCTCCCGGTACCGCAATCACGGGTTCCTCCGGGCCCGCGTGGACTACGATACGACAATGGACGAACACCTTGTTGACATAGCGATAACCGTTGTGGAAAATGCCCGCACGACCGTCGATTCGGTGATGATCGATTCGACGGGCATCTTCGAAGAAGACCCCTATGCGGCCATTGCGCTGCGTTCCGGCGGTCCGTTCCGCAGCGCCGAAGTGAAACGGGATGCGCGCACCCTGGAGCGCATGGCTTCGGAGTCCGGCTATCCGCACGTGACAGTGACACCCGTTATCGAAATGAAGGAAGACAGCACGCGAGCACGCGTCCGGTTCAGGACGGTGCCCGGTCCCCGCGTGTTTTTAGGAGAGGTCAGGTATATCGGCGCTTTCCATACGCGAGAGCGCGTGCTCGACAACGAGTTCGAACTTGCCTCCGGTCAGCCGTTCGGCCTGCAACGCGTGGTGCAGAGCCAGAGGAATATCCGCGACCTGCGCGTGTTCAACTCCGCCCGCTTTAAGACGATCGGGCTCAGGGAAAAAGCTGACACCGTGCTTGTTTTTGTCCATGTGGAAGAAACACCCCACTACTATGGACGGCTGGGCGGAGGATACGATTCGGACCGCGGGCCGTTCGCGAGGATGAAAGCGGGCGACAGAAACGTGCTCGGACTGAACAATGAAGCCTGGGTTGCCGGCGAGGTGAGCCTCGTGGGCTACCGCGGCGAATCGGGATTTCTCGAGCCCCGACTCTGGGGAACGAGAACCCGGGCAACCGCCGAGGTCTATGGCGAGAAGAAAGACGATCTCAACCAGGATTTCGGCACCCGGAAATGGGGGGCTGTCGCGGGAATTGACCGGCCGTGGTCGGCGAACCTTTCGAGTGCCACCGCGCTGCGCTACGAGCGCCGGACCCTGTATTTCCGCAACGGCGCGTCGGCCCAGGACTCGATTGACATCGCCTCGGA
>WJMI01000294.1 GCA_014728015.1 Chitinivibrionales bacterium
CCCCGGGACGGAGCTGCGAAGCGCTCTTTGCCGGCCGCGCGCCGGAGCCGGCGGGAAAGAAGAAGGGGTGAGCATGCGACATGCCTCGTTTCACAGTAGAACATGACAGTTGATGGCGACGAAATTGATCGCGACACACCACTTTCTTCACCAGCATGAAACCCATCCCGGTGTACTCATCCTCAAGAAGGGATGCGGTACTGCATGGATGCACTGGCGCCATGCTGTGCGAACAGCTCTTATCCATTACCGCATCAACCGGGCCCTGTCCCAAGCCCTGAACCCTCGGTGACATCCTCAGGCATAAGAAACCTGAAATGCCCGTGCTTCTCAAAGAATGCCTCGTCCCAGTCTTTCACCGTGGCACATGCCTTACCTCCTTCCATCAGGTACACCCCGGATACAATGTCCCTGTCATGCTTCAGCAGCCTTTCGAACTGCTCCGGCGTAAACAGCACGTCCGCATCGATCCACATCACATAGTCATACTCGAGCTTCCCGCCGAACGGCTTCTGTGCCGGCCCGCGCATGACATCTCCGCCCAGGTACATGTTGCGCACGTATTGGCCTGCAGTGCCTGGTTGCACACGGCATCCGGGTTGATTGTCGCGGGTGTAGGCATGCGTCCTCCTTTGCGTTGGGGTAGTAAGAAATCCCGCCTTCATAAACAGTAAATGTTGCCCCCCCCCGAAACATCCGTCGGTAAAAAACCGGGGATTCAAGTGGGCCCGCGGCATCTCTCGCATCACCTTGCCACCTCCCGGAAAAATCTTAAGTAAACCCTGAACCATTCTTCCGCCACCCGGCAAAAACGATCCATCCAGCCGTATGCCCCGCGGCCGTAACCCCCTGATTATAAACACCCTATAATTTGGCACTCGGCTTGCTTGCTGCATTGGGACGAATGGATTCACCACGGAAGGGTCCGCGATGAGAATTGGCGAAACCCATAATCTTCCCGACCACGCCCGTATCAAGGCCGCCGCGCTGAACGCGAAACCCGGACCTGATGCAAAACGCGTGGCCCAGGAATTCGAATCCCTGTTTGCATCTATCATGCTCCGCGGCATGCGAAACACCGTCGCCCGCAGCGAGCTTGTTCCCGAAAGCCTTGGTGAGAAAATCTACACCGACATGCTTGACGGGGAATATGCCAAACTGCTTTCACGAAACGGGTCCCTGGGCCTGGCGGAGCTGATCCTCGAAGAGATGAGGAATCATGAAGACCAGGGATCTGTTCTGGCCGGCCTGCGAGGACTGAATCGCAGCCCCTGGGCGATTGACACCCGGTTGATGCCCAGGGCCAACCCCAATGCCGCCGCATCGCTTGCCGACCGCGTGTCCGTGTATGACCGGACTATCCGGGAGGCCGGCGAGACGTATGGCGTCGACTCGAGTCTCATTGCCGCTGTTATCGCCCAGGAATCGGCGGGCGATCCGTATGCGGTTTCGCGCGCCGGCGCCAAGGGCCTGATGCAGCTCATGGACTCCACCGCACGCGAAGTGGGTGTGCGGCAGGTGTTCAACTCGCGGCAGAACATTCATGGCGGCACGCGCTATCTCAGGGCCATGCTCGACCGGCATCACGGCGATGAGCGCCTGGCGCTGGCATCGTACAATGCCGGGCCGGCCGCGGTGGACAAATACAACGGCATCCCCCCCTACCCCGAAACGCAGTCCTACGTCGAAAACGTGCTGCGGCTCAGGGAAGCTTTCCTTCATCGCAACGACAACAGGGACGGTGAGCAATGAGCGCCAGGGAAGAACTTATTACGCAGCTCGAAGAGCTGCTCGCCGAAGAGCTTCGCGCGCACGTGGGCCTGGCCGAGACCGGCAAACAGATGCGGGAAGCCATTACGCGCAAGGACGTTGCCGCCGTGCAACAGCTTACCGGCCGCTATGACTCGTTTGTGGGACGCGTTGAAGATCTTGAGGAGCGCAGGCTTGCGATATGCGATCAGCTCGCCCAGGCCATGGGACGGCGTCATGTGAATATCGCGAGTGTCATCGCAACGCTTCCGCAGGACAAACGCGGCGCTCTGACCAGCATGCGCTCGGCGCTTCGGGACAAAATCAGCGAAGTCTCCAAGGCCAACGTCGCTAATCGCATCCTGCTTGAAGCCACGCTGCATGCCCTGGATAAGAACGTAGAGATCATGGTCCGATCGCAGTCGAAACTGCAGGGCTACGGACAGAGCGGCGCGGCATCGTCGCAGTCCGCGCCGCGCAGCATTCTGAACAAGATGGCGTGACGGCACGGGTCCGGCACGACAGGGGTATGCGCAGAAGCGGAGAAACGGAGAAAGGGACTTTTCCAGGACGGTAACTCACAAGGAAGGGCTGTATGGGACTCTTTTCGGTATTGGGAATCGGCACACGCGGTCTGGCCACGTCCCAGATCGGCATGGAGGTTTCGGGACAGAATATCTCCAACGCAGATGTCGACGGGTATTCGCGGAAGCGCATCAACGTTACCGCGGCGTATCGCATGGACGAGCAGTTCGGCCAGATGGGCTACGGTGTCGAAGTCATCGATATCGAGCGCATGCGCGACGTGTACATCGACGAGCAGATCAGGCGCCAGAACCACGAGGTCGGTTTCTTCGAAGAAGTCGACCAGACGCTTCAGCGCATAGAGAACATATTTCTCGAGCCTTCGGACAGCGGCCTGCTGCATTTCATCGGCGAGTTCTTTGACAGCTGGCATAACCTTTCCAATAATCCCGCCGATGAGGCCGCGCGGACCGTGGTGAAGACTAATGGTGAGATTCTCGCCGATGTGTTCCACAATCTCATGGGCGAAATGAGGGACCTTCAGACGACCCGCAACAACGAGATAGAGGCGCTGGTGGAGCGGGTCAACGAGATCGCCGAAGAGATACATCATCTCAACATGGAGATATCGACGGTCGAAACCCGCGGTCAGCACGCGAATGACAGCCGCGACCGGCGTGATCAGCTCCTGAAAGAACTCGCCAAGATCATTGATATCGATACCACGGAAAACGATCTCGGCCAGATCACGGTCACAACCATGGGCAATATCATCGTGTCGCCCGTGGGTACCCAGAAGCTCGAGCTGAGCACCACGACGTTCCAGCGTCCCGACGGCACCAGCGGTTCCAATGTCGGCATACGGTTCGCCGAATCCAAGACCCCCTACTACCCGCTTGCCGGGCAAATCAAGGGGCTCATCGATTCCCGCGATGTGGTTATCCCCTACTATATGGAACAGCTCGATTCTCTGGCCGTGTCCCTGGCGGAACGGGTAAACGAACTGCATGTAACGGGGTTCAACCTTCTGGGATACACCGGGCTGGAGTTTTTCGACTCGACCATGACCGGGGCATCCGACATGGCGGTCGCGCCCGCGATACTCTCCAATGTGCGCAATATCGCGGCGGCGCAGGGCGGTGAAGTGCGCGGGCATTCGGAGACCATCAATCATACATTCGGCAATCCTGCGATTCCATTGACCTATCGCAACCTGATGAGCGGCAGCGTGGTGGTGACCAATATCGCCAGCAGCTCTGTGCTTCAGGAAGGCGTTGACTACAATATCGACTACACCCGCGGCACGTTCCAGCTTCTCAACGGCACGCACAGCGCGCAAAACCTTCAGATCCAGTATCAGTACAACACGGGCGCGTATGCCGGGCCGGGCAACAACGCAAACTCGGTGGCCATCGCCGAGCTGCGCCACGAGTTCACCATGGTGCCGGACGCCCTGGGCAACAACACCGCGACATTCGATCAGTTCTACAGCTCGTTTATCGCAAAGCTCGGGCTTGACCGTGATGAAGCGGCATCCTCGCTGGAGACGAGGGAATTCCTTGTCGAGCAGTATCAGACCGAGCAGGACTCCATTGCGGGTGTTTCGCTCGACGAAGAAATGGCCGATATCATCAAGTTCCAGCACACGTACCAGGCGGCGGCCAGGCTGATTACGACCGCAAGTACGATGATGGAAACGCTGATTAACATGTAGGACAGGATGAAACGGAGATATACCAATGAGAATAACGTTCAAAACCCTCAACCGGCACGCGCAGAATGTCATTCACGACCGCTATGCGAATCTGGCCAAGCTCCAGGAGCAGCTCGCCACGGGACGGCGCCTCCTGAGACCGTCGGACGATCCCGTTGACGTATCAAACGATCTCAAGCTGCGGGCAAAGGTGTCCGCGCTTGCCCAGTACAAGCGCAATATCGAGGATGGGACCGGGTGGATGGCGGTCACGGACACGGCTATGGTCAGCATGAACGAGCTGATGCAGCGGCTGCGGGAGCTGGCCATTCAGGCAGCCTCTGATTCCCAGACAATCACCGAGCGCCGCTACATTGCCAAGGAGGTCGAGCAGCTCACCCGCCAGATGATATCACTGACGAACACCAACTACAAGGGTGACTACGTGTTTGCCGGGACCCAGACAAAGATAACCCCCTACCCGCTGGATTCGTCCAAGGCGTCATCGGCCCAGAACTATGCGGATCTCGACATGGCGTTCTTTGATTCCTCGGGCGGGACTGATGTTCCCGTACAGATACGAGACGCATTCGATAATTCGGCAATCACGAACATCCTGCCGGGGACGTTGAAACTGGTCGCGCCCGACTCGTTCGGCACGCCCACAACCTGGGTCGAGGGACGGGATTATACGGTTGACTATGCGGCCGGGACGATTACCATTCTGTCGACCGGTACGGATCCGGCTGCGCTCGCGGTCGATGTTTCCGACGGCGGCACGTTCGCCGGGCCGAATTACGATATCAACGGCTTCCGCCTCACTTTCGAGCATGTCACCAAGGGCACGGACATCTATGGTGACGAGGTGGAGAATACCGGCGACGTGCTTCGGGAAGTCGAAGAGGGCATTGTCACGCCTATCAACATTTCCGGTGACGAGCTCATCAAGAACAACGAGACGGGCACGAACATGATCAGCGAGCTGATACGGTTCGGCCAGAGCCTGCTCCAGTCGGACACCGGGGGAATCGAAAACGCGATCGGCCGAATAGATGACCACTTCCAGGTCATCCTGGCGGCGGAGGCGAAGAACGGCGCGCGGGTCAACCGGTTCGAGACCACGCTGGAGCGCAACGAGCAGCAGTATGTCGAATCGACGCGGCTGCAGTCGGAGCTCGAGGATGCGGATCTCACCGATACGATTACGGATTTCTCGCTGGCCGAAACCGTATACAACGCGGCCCTGAAATCGGCCGCGCGTGTGATTCAGCCGTCACTGGTGGATTTTCTCTAGCACTAGGCAGGAATTGCCCGTTGACATGAGATATAGCAGCGAAAGGCCCTGAAACAGAGCGAAATCGAGGTATTCCATTTGGCATGCTCTTTGCAAATTAGCCGGATGGCGTACCATGCAGGGAAGGAAGACACGGTCAGGACGACCAGAGACTGCAGTCTGGACGGTGTGCCGGCTGCAAGGAAGCACTTACCACTTTTCTAGGAGGTCGCATGTCTCGCATCAACCATAACGTACCGGCAATGGTAACGGGTGCGGCACTGCGTCAGGTCGGTCGGCGTGTAGCGAAGTCTCTGGAGAAGCTCTCGACCGGTCTTCGCATCAATCGGGCATCGGATGATGCCGCGGGTCTGAGTGTATCGGAGCAGTTGAGGACCCAGGTGCGCGGTCTTGCCATGGGCAACCGCAACATCCAGGATGGTATCTCCCTGCTCAATATCGCCGAGGGTGCCCTTATTGAGATCGAGGACATGCTTCAGCGCATGCGCGAGCTCTCGATTCAGGCCGCGAACGACACTCTGACGGTCACGGAACGCAGTTATGTCCAGGTGGAATTCGACCAGCTCACCATCGAAATCGACCGTATCGCCAACGGTACCCAGTTCAACAGCCAGAAGCTGCTCAACGGGACCGGCGTGTGGGCATCGACAAACGGCGGCGTGCTGCATGTCGGGCCGAACGACGATGTCACCAGTGACCTAGTCACGGTGTATATCGGCGCCATCACCAGCGGCGGCATGGGCATCGACAGCGCATCTATCAACGTCCTGAGCCAGACCAATGCCGAGGCATCCATCACTGCGCTCGACGTCGCGCTGACATCGGTCAACACAATCCGCGCCGACCTGGGCGCCAAGACCAACCGTCTCGAGCACGCCCTGAATAACCAGGAAAACCAGGAACAGAACATGCAGGCCGCGGAATCGGTGATTCGTGATGCCGATTTCGCCTTTGAGACGACGGAGTTCACGCGGAACCAGATCCTGCAGCAGTCCTCGACTGCCATGCTTGCGCAGGCCAATGTCATTCCGCAGAACGTGCTCCAGCTGCTCGGTTAGCCTTTCTCTCCGAAAGCACTTCGCAGGTGCGACAAGTATCCCGGAGACCCTTCGGGGCCTTCCGGGATACTTGCTATGGCGACCGGAATAAAGCATTTTATGCACGACATTTGAATACCGTTTCACCGGAACAGCCGACACATGCCCGACCTTTTCAAGAATCTTGTTTACGCCAAGGAAGATGTCATTACGTTCGAGGCCGGCATTCCCGGTTTCGAAAGCAACAGGCATTTCGTGCTTGTCCAGGTGCCGGAGTATCTCCCGTTCGAATGGCTCGTGTGCACCGACGGCACCCGCTTGCGGTTCGCCGTGGTCAACCCCCTTCTGTTCGTACCCGACTACGAGCCGAAAGTCACCAAGGAGCAGCTCCAGGAGCTCGGCATAGAGAAAGCCGAGGACATTCTTCTGTATGCGATCGTGACGATACGGGCCAACCCCGCAGACTCCACCGCCAACCTGATAGGCCCGATTATTATCAACAAGACCAAGCGTGTGGGCAAGCAGATTATAATCGATGATGAGCGATACAGCACGCAGGAACCTATTTTGAGGAAACAGCAGTAGGGACGCTATGCTGGTACTCACGCGAAAACTCGGCGAATCGATACGGATAAACGACAACATCACGGTAAAAGTTGTCGACCTCGACAGCCGTCACGTGAAGCTCGGTATCGAGGCCCCCCGTCATATCTCGGTCAACCGCGAAGAAATCTACGAGCGCATCCAGCGCGAAAACAAAGCCGCCTCAGGTGCGTCCGCTTCCCCCGAAGAGCAGGACCAGGGCCTGAAAAACATCGCCGATGCCCTGAAAGACAAGGGCAAATCGGAAGGCTCCTGAAAACAGGGCTATTTCCCTTAGCACTATCTCCGGCATCATTTGGCGAGGGGAAGCTTCCCCCGCAACGCCCCCGGAATATGGTAGACGTCAAGTAGATGGTTCTCTGCCGTCGGCGTCATCAGGAAGAACTTTCCCGCGGGGAGCATGAATTGCCGCGGTGGTTAGTTGTCTGCACCCGTAAGTGGTTGATTTAGGGGTAGGATGTCGGACATTTTGTTGGCCCGCGATTTGCAGTTGATATAGTTAAGCTCAACACTCGTGGACAAGGGAATCCTCGAAGATCGACATCCCGTGCAGGATTTCGTGCTTCGGATTTCGGCAGTAATCAGGGGGAAGCATCATGGAACTGAAGCGCTCGGGGAATCGGGGCGAAAGCCTCGGCATTGGTGACGTTTCCAAGATATGCGGTGTGCCCGTGCACACAATCAGGTACTGGGAGAAGGAGTTCTCGGAATTCCTGCATCCCAGGCGCACGCAGGGCAAGCAACGGCGTTTCAGCGACGATGATCTGCGCAAGCTCGTGCGCATAAAAACGCTTTTGTGGACACAGCGGTTCAGCATCCGCGCGGCAAAGCGAATCCTCGCCGCGGGTGACGGTCAGGCAGGCATCGGCGCGACCAGGCTTGAAACCATAGATACCAGCAGGCTCCTGATGCGGCTGGCGCAGTTCGCCGGCGGCTCAGCGGTCGTGAGCGGGCAGGTTGCATAGGGAAAGCGCGAACAGCGGATTTCAGATTTCCAGCACGTATGCGTATACAGAATTTAATTGAATCGTATGGTTGCGCGGGCTACCTGAAGTGCCTTCGTCGAAGGTACCGGACCGGTCGCCTTACCTGGCCGCGGTTCGCGCTGACGGCGGCCCGGGTTTATCTCGAAGACAACAAACCCAAGCGCACGCGCGCGCTTCTCGACACGCTCGATCCCAATCAACTGACTATCCATGAAGACGATCGGTATCAGGATCTGCTGTCACGGCTCGCAAAACCCGCTCCCCTGCCCGGCGCTGACTGCTCGGTGAATATGATTACCAAAAACGAATCCGAGACAATCGAGGCGGCGCTGGACTCGGCGGACACGGTCGCCGATGAGATCGTTGTGTGCGATACCGGGTCCGAGGATGACACCCGGGAGAAAGCACGGCTCTACGGCACCGTGATCGTGCGCGACGAATGGCGGGGCGACTTCAGCCGCGCCCGGAACCGGGCGATCGATGCCAGCACGTGC
Organism: Chitinivibrionales bacterium; assembly: GCA_014728015.1. GTDB lineage: Bacteria > Fibrobacterota > Chitinivibrionia > Chitinivibrionales > WJMI01 > WJMI01. Next base: position 8,382 of record WJMI01000294.1, read on the forward strand.
GCGTGGATTCTCTGGATGGATGCCGATGACCGGCTGGAGCAGGCGTCCGCCGAGGGGCTTGCCGCAATCTGGCGAAGCGGCCCGCCGCAAGGCGTGGCCGTGTGTGTTGCCAACCGGATCAAGAACGCGCCGCCCGTGCAGTTTCTCCAGGTACGCCTGTTCCCCCGCCGCGACGATGTCCGGTTCGAACGCGCGATCCACGAGCAGATAATGTTTGGCCTTCACCGGGCAGGCATTCCATTTACGCGCTGCGAGCATATCAGAATAGTGCATACCGGCTACCAGGATCCGCGGGAATATCGCCGGAAGATGCGCCGCAATCAGGAACTGGTCGCCCGCGAGCTTGAAAAGAACCCGGGCGATCCCGCGCTCATGCTCGCGCTCGCCGACGGGTATTCTTCCCTGAGACAAACCGACGAAGCTGTCCGCGCGTACAAACAGCTTTGCGAAAGCGAAGCGGCATTCACCCAGACACCGGATGCATATATCCAGGCCCATGTAAATATCGGTACGCTCGAGATGGCACGGGCGAACCTTCACGAGGCCAAACGCTACCTGTATCGCAGCCTCTACCTCGATCCCAAGCGCCTGGAATCGTTCTACTATCTGGGCCGGCTTCTCCTCAAGGAAGGCAACGAAGAACAGGCGGCGGGGTTTTTCGTGCGCGCGGCAGGCCCCCTGCCCGGCCTTCGCATGACAGCATCGAACAATGTCATGGTCCGCCTCGAATCCATCTACTATCTCTCCGAGCTCTTGCTCAAATGGCAGAAGCACGACGAGCTCCAGGACCTGCTTGCCTCGGCGCTCGACCAGTATCCCATGGTGCCGCGGTTCTACACCCAGCTCGCGCGTTCGCTGTTCACGCAGCATCGCCACAAGGATGCCGCAGCCATGTTTCTCCGTTCAATCGCCCTCTGCTCCCAGAAAAATGATGAAGCATACTGCGGTGCGGCGGAGATCTTCCGCCTGCACGGCGATCTGGATGCGGCCGGGCGGTATCTGCATGCGGCATTGGCCAACGGCGGGAACACCCGGAAGATTCAGCCGCTCATTGCCCGCCTTCGCGCAAGCCGCCGCGCCCTAGTTCCTATCTGTAAATGACGATACGGCGGGGAGAACTACTCCCCTCATCTGAGCCTCGCCCCCGCCGCCGGTACGTGACGTGCTGCGGAAGGAGAGCGCGTCTCAGATGCATCCCCCTCAGCGGGGCTCCGATCGCAGCTGCCGCAGGCCACTTCCCCCCGTAACCCGCGGCGCACGCGCCCGCGCGGCAGGCGCCCCCGAAATAGGGAAGAAAGATGTATCTTTCCTGGGATGATTATTGCCTGTCGGGATTCTCCTGAATCAAGGTTCCGGACATGTCGCCAAAAGATCACATCCTCCTCGGCATAACCATGGGCGATCCGGCCGGGATTGGGCCCGAGATCGCCGCGAAGGTGCTGTCAGGCGGGCAATTGCCGCCGCACTCCGGAGCGTTCGTCATCGGCGATGCCCGGGTCATGGAGCGCGCAACGCGCATCGTCGGCTCTCCAAAGCGTGTATGCTCCCTATCCTCGCCCGGCACCATGGATGCCGGGGCAATTAATGTACTGGACATGCCCGGTTTTCTGCCGGAGATTTTTCCGGCTGGCGGACCGAGTGCCGAGTGCGGCCGCGCATCGTATGAGTACATCCTCAAGGGGATCGAGCTTGCGACCGCGGGCACGATCGATGCGGTGGTCACAAATCCCATCAGCAAAGAAGCACTTGCGATGGCCGGCATCCAGTATCCCGGTCATACCGAGATATTCGCGGAAGAGACGGGCGCGAAGGACTACGCAATGGTGTTCTTTCTGGAAAACGTCGCGGTCGCGCATGTCACCACCCACTGCTCCCTGCGGCAGGCCATCGAGCGTATTACCGTCGAGCGCGTGCACACGGCCATTACGCTCCTCCACAACGCTCTTGTCGCCATGGGAATAGAGTCGCCGCGCATCGCGGTCGGCGGCCTGAACCCTCATGCCGGCGAGCACGGCCTGTTCGGCACCGAAGAAGAACAGCACATTGTCCCCGCGGTCGTCCGGGCGGCAGAGCAGGGCATCAGGGCAACCGGTCCCCTGCCGCCGGACACGGTATTCATGCGCGCATTCAAAGGAGAGTTCGACGGTGTGGTAGCCATGCTTCACGACCACGGGTTCGTGGCACTGAAATCACGCGATTTCGGCAAGGGCGTGAATATCACCATCGGGCTGCCGATCATCCGTACTTCCGTGGGCCACGGGACCGCGTTCGACCTCGCGAGTACCGGGAAGGCCGACGAAGCGAGTCTTGTCGAGGCGATCAGAGTTGCCGCCAGTTTGGCAAGTTCACGTTTGGCTTCGTGACCCCGGAAATTCAGATCTCTTGCTGAAAGGACGGTGAATCACGTACTGTCCTGGTGTGTTACCAATCTGTTAGACTGCAGCTCTCAACCGCACGGACGGCTGTCCAGAGATTAGTTTTCTGCCTCCCCAGAGTACCATCCGCATATCCACCACCATTGAGTACCACAAAGAGAGACCCAGGAGAGACCGGTGATATCGTCGCAGGAATTCCTTACATTCTTCACGCGCTACTTTGCGGGCGCCATCGTGCAAAGCTTCAGGGGGCCGCGACTCGTGCCCCAGCTTCTATCGCGCATATGGACCTTCATCCGCATTGTGCAAAAGGGCGAGAAGCTTCGCGCGTGCAGCGAACGCGGGCTCTCGATGCCCGTCCCCAGAAACTGCGTGTTTTCGGTGACCTGGAAATGTAATCTCGACTGCACGGGGTGTTATGCAAGAAACTATTCGGTCAAGCAGCAGATGCCCGCGCGCGAGATTGCGCGCGTGCTCAAAGAGTGTGCTGATATGGGCATATACATTCAAACGATAGCCGGCGGCGAGCCCTTCATGGTTGAAGGACTGCTGGAAAAAGTCGCGGCCATCAAGAATGCATTTTTCCTGTTCTATACCAACGGCACCCTGCTCACCCCGGACCATGTTCGCGTTTTTTCCCGCGCGCGCAACATCATGCCGGTCGTCTCTATCGAGGGTTCGGGCCCCCAGACCGATATCCGTCGGGGAACCGGCGTGCACGAAAAGGTGCTCTCGGCCATGGGCAAACTGAAAAGGGCGCACGTGCCGTTTGCCTTCTCGACCATGGTCACACACGAAAATGTCATGCACGTTACATCGAGAGAATGGGTATCGGCCCTGTGGGACCGCGGTGCCCGGTTCGGGTTTTTCATCGACTATATCCCGATGCCGAAAAACCTGAATACGGCCTATGTCCTGACGGCCGAGGACAGGCGGTGTAAGGATCAGGCAATCAAAGCGCGGAACGCCGAGGCGCGCCCCCTGCTGTTCAATCTTCCGCCGGATGAATACGAGAGCGGAGAATGCCTGGCCGCGGGCAAGGGCCTTATCCATATCAACGCCGACGGCTTTGTCGAGCCATGCCCGTTTTCGCACTATGCGATAGACAATATAAAGAGCAAATCCATACCGGAAATCCTGGGCTCCTCGTTTTTCAAGGAATTGCGGCAAAAAACAGCGGAATGGGACAATCCTCTTAAGGAATGCATGCTGTTTCGCCATCATGAGAAGGTCCGGGAGCTGGCCCAACAGACCGGGGCTTCATGGACCGAGGTGTGACTTGGCCGGTATGGCGAATACCGGCAATCCCGGTAGGCCATTTTTTCGCCGGAATTGCATGGTAATGGCATGCGGTTTTGGCATTTAGGTTGGTCTGCCCATATATTAATGA
>WJMI01000295.1 GCA_014728015.1 Chitinivibrionales bacterium
CAAGATCCCAGCCGAGAAGCTGCTCCAGCTCGTCGATCCTGCGCTCGTGCAGATCGACAAGCAGCCTCCGGATAGCGGGAGAGATCCGGACAAACGGGCTTTTCAGGGGCGTTTCCCGCAGGGGAAACGGCGACAGATCGATCGTGGCATCCACATCGACAAACGCCATGATACGGCGCAAAAACCGTTCGGGGTCCTCGATCATCTCATCATATTTGAGCGCCAGGAAGCATTCCTTCGGGACCTGCGCGCGCCATGTCCGAATCGTTTGCACATAATCGGAGCGGGCAATGGAGTCGTGCAAAAGGATACGCGCGGAAACAAACCCCTCGTGGATATCGGCTGTGTCTCCTGAAATAGTGGAGCGCTTGGCGATCTCCATGCGGGCTTGTGACCAGGCACGTTCCACAGGGTTGCGCAGAACAAAAAAGACCTTCAGACCGGGGAACAGCTCGACAACCTGGCGGACTTCCTCCGGATGCAGAATCGCGTAGGCCGGCGTGATTTCTCCGCATATCCTGCCGGCGGCTCCGGCAAACGCCGCGAGATATGCATCGAGACCTTCGGTGAACGCGCTGTCGAAGAAGTGCATTTCCTTGGCAGCCGGCATGAACACATCGGGATGCCGGGAGAGATTGTTGTGGATCCAGGTGGTGCCGGCCTTCTGAGCGCCGATGCCGAGAAACGACGGCCGCGGCCTGGTTTCGATGACCGCGGGCGCGGGGAACCCGTAGTCTGCCGGTCTCCTGAAAAAGAACGCCTGCGACGCGGTTTGCACGTGCTCTTCGAGGACCTTGTTCGCGGACCGCACCCACGAAAGAATCTGAGCTACGCGGTGCAGCGCGCGGTGGTGGTTCCCGGCATACTTGTACCCGGCCAGGGCAATGGTCCGGCGGGCCTTGTCGTTTCTGAGATAGAACCGCGCGGCCGCGATCGCGTCACGGATCGAATCCGGATCGCGGGCGTCATAGATATAGCAGTGCCTGCAGTGGACCAGCGGGTGCGGGGACGGAATCGTGGCGGCATCCATGAACACCATGGCGCCCGATGCGAATGCCTCCCACGTGCGCGAGTCCCCGTCCCATTTGTCCGGATATGCGGTGAACACGATCCGCGCGCGCTTGAGCGCGCGCAGGTACTCGAGCAGCACGTTACTCTCGGGTTTTTCGAACAGCGCGCGCCGCCCGCGGACCGCGCCCGCCGTGCACATCCCGATCATGCTGTTCCCCAGGGATTCCCTGGCCTGCATCAGCCCGGTGTACACACGATATCGCCGCTGCCCGATTTCCGGTTTGGGCGGAAAAAGATAGGCGACATCGATGTCCTTCTTCGCGGGGATCGGATCGACATAGTACTCGCTGAGAAGGCCGAAGTCGAGCGGGAGGATCGGTTTGGGCGGCGCGGGTCGGGGATCCCGGTTGTAGCCCACGGTCCAGGAGCGCTTGACATAGGCGGCGCAGGTGTTCAGGCGGTGCATGTCGAGCCCGGGCTCGTCTTTCTTGTCGTAGTAGACGACTTTTCCCCACAGGTCGTTACGGTCGAGAAAATCATCGACTTCGTCGAACCCGAAATGCGCATCATTGCACCGGAAAATGTAGTCGGCCTCGATCATGGACCGGGAAAGGTCCTTGCCGGCCTCCTGCACAACGGCGCCGAGACTCACGAACGGCATGGCATACGTGACTTCCACATCGGGATGGAAATACAGCCCCTGCGAGATCATCGCATGGTACCGCGAGCCCTTCGAGAAATTGAACAGGTGGACAATCCTGCAGTTCGACATACGGGAATCAAAATAGTAGGCCTGCGGCCGCGCATGCCACTGCGACATGGAGAACGCGGGGCGTGAGGATAGTATTTTGCTCCTGACCATGGGTACTTCATTCTACTCGCAAGCGCTCATCCCGGTCCGTGCGGCCGTCATCATGCTCGGCCTGTGTACGCTGCCGACCATCGCCGTGCGCATCATGCCGTTCGGCGACTCCATCACCGCGGGCGAAGACGAATATGGGGCGTATCGCGCCGACCTCTATGCCATGCTCGATTCGGCCGGCATTGTGCTCGATTACGTGGGCTCGCAGAACTCAGGACCCTCAAGGCTTCCGGACAGAGACCACGAAGGCCACTGGTCGTGGCGAATCGGTGACCTCGCGGGCATGGCCGGGGAATGGGTGGTGCGCTACCGCCCCGACGTGGTCCTCTTGATGGCCGGGACGAATGACATGTTCGGGCCGGACTCCATGGACACGATTGTGGCCCGCCTGGACAGCCTGGTGGGCACGATCTTCGAGTTGCGCCCCAATGCCTTGGTGTTCCTGAGCTCCATACCGCCCATACCCTACGAGTCGGTCGAGCTCCGCGTGGAAGAATTCAACGACGGCATCCGGGAACTTGTCAGGCGGCGGTCAAAGAAACGCGCGGACATCGTGTTTGCCGACAACCACGCGGCGCTGACTGTCGACGATCTCGCGGACGGCCTTCACCCGTCCAACGAAGGGTACCACAAGATGGCGGTCGTGTGGTATGAGGC
>WJMI01000296.1 GCA_014728015.1 Chitinivibrionales bacterium
AGAGCCCGCGCCCGCGGCGCCGCTCGAAGTCAAGGACCTCAAGAGGATTAAGGCCGGCAAGGCCGGGCTGCAGCAGCTCAACAGAACATCTATTACCACCGAGCTCGACGAGCTGCTCAAGCGCGGCAGGACCGTTGACCGCCCCGTGGGGCCGTCACTGGGCAAAAACGCCGTGGAGATAACCGCCAGGGAACGCACCGATAAATACAAGGGTGACATACAGATGCAGTACCAGGCGGCGCTGGGTGAAGTCGGCCATGTGCTCAACAGCCTTGCCAAAGGGTCCGCGATCGACGGGCTCCAGGTGATCGACGTGGTCAAGCGATTCGTCAAGGTGTTTGTCACCGACCGCAATATCCTGCTCAATATCTCAGGCATCAAACACACGGGCGACGACTACTTCTATCACCATTCACTCAACGTATGTCTGCTTTCGATTAACATTGCCGCCGCGTACGGATACAGCGAAAAGCAGGTGGTGGAAATCGGCATGGGCGCGCTGCTCCACGATCTGGGGATGCTTCTTGTGCCCAAAGAGATCGTGCAGAAAAAGGGCCGCCTGGCGCAGGAGGAATGGTACGAAATACAGAAACACCCGGTCATGGGACTTCATTTGCTCGAGAAAATCCGGCGCCTGCCGGAATCTGTTCCGTACGTGGCGTATCAGGTGCACGAGCGCGAGAACAGGACCGGGTACCCCAAACAGCGAACGAGCAGGCTCATCCACCAGTTTGCCAAGATAGTCCAGGTAGCAGATGTCTATGAAGCCATGTCATCGCCGCGATCGTATCGCAGTGCATTCATTCCCTACGAAAGCATGGAGCGGCTTATCAAGATGACCCGCCAGGGGCTTATCTCCGGAGAATTCGTAAAAGCGTTCTTACGCTATGCCTCGCTGTTTCCCGTAGGCAGCCTCGTGCAGCTCAACGATCAAAGGATCGCCAAAGTGATACGGGCCAATGGTGACTCGTATGCCAAACCGATTGTGAGCATCCTCACCACCACCGAGGGCAAGGTCCTGCCCAAGCCTGCGGTCAAGGAAGAGAACCTGTCGAGCAATATTGAGCTTTTCATATCCAGGGCCCTCTCGCCGAACCATGTGGCGGAGCTGTCGATTATGGACGGGTTTTAATTACGTAACGCCTCTTGTTTCAGGCGGTTATTGCGTTCCACCCCCCCCTCTCACAGAGCGGACACGCCCCCACGGCTTGACGAACCTGGCCTCAACATGTATAATTAATAGTGCTGCAAACACTGCAAATCATGCATAAGCGGGCCGTGTCGGTGCAACGGTCAGCCTAATCAGAGGAGGACCACATGGGAGAGCTTCTGAAGGTCAGAGACGTTGCACGTATCGTAGGTGTGGACGCCACCACTGTCTTGCGGTGGATCGAAAAGGGATATCTGCGCTCTATACGGTATCCGAGCGGCACGCACAGAATTCCTGAAGAAGAGCTGCAGAGGTTGCTGCGGAAGGCGGGGGAATTCGGGAAAGTCTTCTCGTGCATGGTTGTTGACGGCAACGCCGTTTCCTTGGACGAGACAGCCGGCCTGCTGAAGTCCATGTCTGTTCCTCTGGATGTTCGGGCATATGGCAGCGCCCTGGACGGGCTTCTCGACATGGTTGCGCACAGGCCCGACTTGATTATCATGGATGCAGCCTCGGATACCGTTGATGGCGTATCGATGTGCGCAAGGATCAGGTCCCGGGAAGATCTCGCAAGCATTCCCTTGATACTGACGGCAATGGAGACCGGCCATGAAATTCCAGCGAATCTGGAAGAAGAGCATGTTCTGCGCAAGCCATACTCAGCCAGCCGGCTCGAGCAGGCGGTGAGGGACGCGCTGGGCCTGAAGCCGCGCCGCCGCACACGCAAATCCGGGGCGGCCGCGTTAAATCCCGGATAATGTTCGAACCGCGATACCCGTGGGAGGTTGTTGAAACACGCGTTCTGAGCGGACCACCGTTTCTTCTCGCAAAAGGAAACGGTCACAAATAGAGATCGTATGAGGAGCTGATTCTCGGTGCGGATCGGCGGACCAAAAAGTTTCGGATTCTGTCCGGCGCGCGTCGTTCTGTGCCTGGTGGTACTTGCGCGTGCCCTCGGCTCGGCGGATTTCTCCGACTGGGTGTACTATCGCAATGTGTACATAGATGCCTCGGCCACAGGCGCGGACATCTCC
>WJMI01000297.1 GCA_014728015.1 Chitinivibrionales bacterium
ATGCCGATCAACCACACCAATGTGATAAGCGTTTCGGTATACACGCCGCCGAGCCAGGGCGGGACGAACGTGACACGTACGCCGAAATAGATCAATATCAGCGAGGCGACAAGCTGGACGAGGAGGCGTATGCGCGCCGGGATGCCGAACCGATCGTCAATCACGCCCACGGCCAGGATCAGCGTGCTGGCCACCAGAATCGCCTTCATCTCCACGGAGAAGTGGAAGTTCACCAGCACGGTCACGGCAAACCCGATGTAGATCGCCACGCCGCCGGTCACGGGCGTGGCCTTCTCGTGATGCTTCCTGTCCGCATCCGGGCGATCGACCGCGCCGAGCTTGAACCCGAGATTAATGACATATGGCATGACAAGAAACGAAAGCAGAAATGCGCACAAAAACAGGTAGCCCCAGTAGAGCTCGGTGTGGGCTTCGGCCGCCCGGCGAATCGAGGGAACAAACAGCACAACGAGAACCGCGTACAGCGGCACCGATGCAAGCGCCTGCCAGATGCGTTTTGTGTGTTCCATGCCGGGCCGTCTCCGGTCAGATCAGGAAAGCGCGCAGCGAACGGAATGCCTCCGCGTAGGCCACGCGGCATTGCGTGCCGCGAAACGTCGCCGTCGCGGATGCAATATCTATTATGGAGCGCTGGTTAATGTTCGTGCGCATGACCTGGGATTTATGGCAGCGCAGCGCGCGCAGTTTCGTATTCATGACATCGTTGATATTCACAAACACATCGGGCTCGAACCCGTACGTCGTAGGCCCCTCGTAGAACAGCACGTTGGGTATATTGCGTGTCGCGGCAACGGTGCTGGTTGACACATGCCTGTGGTCCTGGTGGGTGTCCTTCCCGTGATGTACGAGTACGTATCCCGGCTTGACCTTTTTCACTATCGTTTCAATTTCGGGTATGACATTCTGGTACAACGGCAGTTTCGTGTCTTCGAAACCGCCCCAGAACACCTCCGTGATGCCGAGAATCCCGGCAGATTTCATCTGCTCGCGCTGCCGGCATCCCGGCTCGCCGCCTTCATTGCCCGGTGTCATCACGAGCGCATGGACCGGGTGGCCCAGCCGCGCGAACCGGCAACACGTGCCCGCGCACCCGAATTCGATATCATCGGGATGTGAGCCGACAACGAGAACCGGCGAATTCTTCTTGCGACGCATTAAGCCCTTTTGCGGCAGGGGGGTAGTGCCGCACTAGTAATTAAACCATATTCCACATAATATGTCAATCGGCGTGCGCCGAAGTCAGAGAATGCGGCACAACCCCTTGTCCCCAAAGCGCCAACGTGCTATAATATTCGTGCAGCTATGCCACAGAATTCTCAGCTTACCGTTATCAGGCCGCGAAAAGGCTGGCAGCTCATCGACTGGCGTGAGCTGGTGCAATACCGCGATCTATTCTATTTCTTCGTGTGGCGCGATATCAAGGTACTTTACAAGCAAACCGTGCTCGGGTTCGGTTGGGCCATTATCCGACCTGTGCTCAGTATGGTGGTGTTTTCGGTGGTATTCGGGAGGCTGGCCAAGGTCCCGAGCGACAACGTCCCCTATCCTGTTTTCAGCTATGCCGCGCTCGTTCCCTGGACCTACTTTTCCTCGGCAACGACGACTTCGACGCAAAGCCTTATCAACAATGCCGCTACGCTGAGCAAGGTTTATTTCCCGCGCCTGATCATACCCATGACCTCGGTGTTGGCAAAACTGGTCGATTTCGCAATCGCATTCGTGATCGTCGGCATTCTCATGATATGGTATGGAATCCGTCCGACGGCAGACATCGTATACCTGCCGATGCTGGTAGTACTGATGCTCCTGACCGCCGCCGGCATCGGCATGTGGCTTTCCGCCCTGGCAATACAATACCGGGACATCCGTTTCGCCATACAGTTCATGACCCAGTTGCTGATGTATGCCGCGCCGGTAGTGTGGCCGGTTTCCCTTATTCCAGACAAATACCGCCTGGCGTACGGCGTGTATCCCATGGCGGGTATCATAGAGGGGTTCCGTTGCGCTCTTCTGGGCACAAACCCCATGCCGTGGGATCTTATCGGAATCGGCACGATCGCTGCCGCGGTCGTGTTCGTGACCGGCATGTTCCATTTTCGCCGTATGGAGCGCGTGTTTGCCGATGTGGCATAGCCCGCGAAATGATATGATGTCGAACAGGGGCCGGCACACAGCAGGTAGGGCCAGAGCCGCGATTTCAGGCGCGATTGCAATTCTGTCATTGTTCTCGGCGCTTCTTCTTGCCGAGGTCGCGCTCTATGCTGTCGGTCGCACGCCGTTTTATACAGGCGATGCCGAACTGGACAACCCGATCCCGGCATCGTTCTGGATTTGTGAAGGGGGCGGCTGCCGCTTTGATCCGGAAGAATCCCGGGCGGCGGGCGGCTATCGCTTGTCAATTGTCAACGAGCAGGGCTATCATGATTCGGATGCGTTTGTCTATGCAGACAGTCTGCGGGTAAAAAAACGAATAC
>WJMI01000018.1 GCA_014728015.1 Chitinivibrionales bacterium
GACTTCCCGTTTGTCTTCCGCCGACCAGATGCGCGCCATACACAGGAACGTGGTGGAAAGAAAGCAGAAGCGACTCGAAGAATACAAGACATGGGGAAGACTTTCCACAAAGGAAATGGAACGGCTTGCCGCGGCGAGCGTCCGTCTCGACGAGTTTTACCGGTATTTCGAGCGGATTCCATCGTCGGCAAAGGCCGTACTCACCGCCGAGGACGATCCGCGTGTCCTGGTGCGCCGCCTTGCAGACCCGGACCGGCGCCGGACATTTATCGACCTGGTGAGAGAATACAAGCTGGAGCTGCCCATGGGAAGCAGGAAGCAGCTCGCACGCCTCGTCGGGAAAGATTATCCTGCTTTTGCCGAACTGGCGGGACGCATCCAACTGGGCCAGCGTATTGCGATCAAGCGGTCCAACGCGACCAGGGGCGATCGGTCGCTGGTGGAGGCGCTGGCCGGGTCCACGGCCGGTTTTCTCGAAGGGGTCCGCCGGGCCGGGTTCAGGTTCAGTCCGCGGACTGCCTCTGACGTTGCCGCACAGGCGCGAATGGATATTGACATGAAGGAGCTTGCCCGTTGTATCGAGCTTCACGAGGTGAAGGGCGTTGTGGGGCGGCGTGTGGGCCTTGACGCGGCCCGGTTTTCGGCAATGAAGGTCGTTGATTGGGTTACGTCCAAGGGGCGCGCGCAATGGCTGAAGAATACGATAGAAGAACGCCTGGGGCATGGTATCGGCCTTTCGGCGGAGCGTATCGAAGAGCTTGCTTCGGTGCGCGCCCGCAAGGTCGCCCTGCAGCAGGCGGCAGGCGACGAAATCCCCTCCGCCAGAGAAGGGCTGCTGTCACTGCCGAAACGGACGCGCTGGCTCATCCTGGTGTCGCTTCTGGTCTGCATAGTCGGAATAACCAATACCATGCTCATGTCGGTAACCGATCGTTTTACGCAGATAGCCACCATGAAATGCCTTGGCGCCATGGACGGGTTCATCATGCTCATGTTCGTGTTCGAGGCCATGTTTCAGGGCGTGGCCGGCAGTATTATCGGCGTGGTCATCGGGTTGTTTCTGGCGATGCTCCGGGGCGCGGGTTCGTTCGGCGGACTTGTATTCGAAGCGCTTCCGGTTGTCGATCTCATGGCTATAGGGGGGCTTTCGTTTGTGACGGGTATCATTGTGGCCGCGGTCGCCGCCACCTGGCCTTCCTGGGCCGCGGCCCGTCTCGCGCCAATGGAGGCCATGCGTGTCGAGTAACATGAATACCCGCACGAAACAGGATCAGAAGGCGATCATCATACGGACGATCGGCCTGGTAAAGAGCTATGGCATGGGTGAAGCCACCACCTATGCGTTGCGCGGGGTCGATGTGACCATCGAGCGGGGCGAATTCATCGCGGTGCTGGGACCGTCGGGGTCGGGGAAGAGCACCTTCTTCAATATGATCGGCGCGCTCGATGCCCCGAGCAAGGGCCGCGTGCTTATTGACGAAGTCGACATCGCCCAGCTCAATGCAGTCGAGCTGGCATTCCTTCGATGCAGGAAGATCGGCTACATATTTCAGACATTCAACCTGATCCGGTACATGACCGCGCTGGAGAACGTGACCGTGCCCATGTCATTCGCGGGAGTCACGCCCGAAGATGCGCACCGGCGGGGAATGGGGCTTCTGGAGCTGGTCGGCCTGGCCGACCGGTGGCAGCACCGGCCGATTGAAATGTCGGGCGGCCAGCAGCAGCGGGTGGCCATTGCGCGGGCATTGTGCAACGATCCCATGATATTGCTTTCCGACGAGCCCACCGGCAACCTTGATCTCAAAACCGGCGCCGAGATCCTGGAGGTCATGCGCAGGATCAACAAGGAGCGGGGCGTGACCATCATCTGTGCCACGCACGATCTTCGGCTTCTCGATGTATGCGATCGCATGATGTGGATACGCGACGGCCGTATCCAGAAAATCGAACACCGGAAGAACATTGACATTCGCGTGGGACAAATCGGAGGGCTGAAATGAGGCGCACGATGCTTCTGCTTTTCGCGTGCGCCTGCCTTGCCGCGGCCGCGGCGCAGGATTCCTCCGGCCCGCCGCCTTTGGCGGACTCATTCCTGCGCGATCTGCGCGCGCTCACCGCCGGGCCGCATCGCATCACGGGCTCCGCGGAAGCGGCCGCCGCGGCCAGCTATATAGAAAAACGGCTGCATGCCGCGGGCGTGCGCGACATTTTCGTGCTGGAAATGCCGGTATGGACCCTGGTCAACCGCCGTTGCGAGCTGCTTGTCGATTCGATCCGCGTTCCCGTGTACCCCATGCGGCCGAACCTCACGGTCCCGTCCTCAACGGGCGAAGACGGTCTGCGGGGCGACCTCGTGTACGTCGGCAGCGGGGCGCTTTCCCAATACGGAACGCGATCGGTTGACGGGAATATCGCGGTCATGGAATACGGCGCGCCGGACACCTGGCTTCGGGCGTTCGCCATGGGCGCGAAAGCGGTCCTGTTTCTGGGTGACGGTGTCACCGCGCCAACCCGGCCGCGTCACGCGGGAGTGCCGGCCAACCTGGTGCGTGTCTATGCTCCCCCCGCTTCGCAGGAAACGATCGACCTTCGGGAGGACCGCCGGGACGTCACACTGTTCAGCCACGGCGGGTGGCGCAAGGGCGTGGGAAAGAACATTTTCGCGTTCATTCCCGGCACCGATCCCGCGTTTTCTGACGAGCGCGAAGAGCCGGAGATGATTATCCTTTCCGCGAGTTACGACACGTACGGTGAAGTACCGCACGCATCGCCCGGCGCGCGGCGCGCCGCAAATGTCGCCGCGCTTCTGGATGCCGCCGCGTATTTCACCACCCACCGCCCCCGGCGCGATATTCTCCTCGCGTTTTTCGACAACCGGGCCTTCTACCACGGGGGCGCCCGGGCATTCTATGATGCGCTCATGCGATCCGCGGGACTGACCGGGAAGCTCCATCACGAGCATGGAGAGGTATTGGCGCATGTGGATGCGCTCGCGCGCGTGCTGCAGGATGAACGCCTGGTGCGGGAGACGGCCGGTCCGAACAGGGGCGAGGTGCTCAAGCTCCTCATGAATACGGCGTACAACCGCTATTCCGACCTCAACCAGGGGCTCATGACCGCGCGGCTGCGGCTGAAGCGCCGCGAAGGAGATGCGGCCCGTCTGAAGCACGCGCGCGACTCACTGCAGGCAGTACTTGATTTATGGAACAATGCCCTGGATGCAATCGACAAGGAACGGATCGATGCAATCGATCCCGGCGTCATGGCCGAGCTCCGCGCGACGTGCACGGGCTATCTCGACGAGTGGCGGCGTGAGACGCGGCACATAACCGTGGTAGACAGCCAGGAAAGCGTTCTGCGCCGAAAGCTTGGGGGCCGCTGGATCGTGCTGCATGTCACGTATGACTTTTCCGATGACGGGCCCACATGGGGACCGGTCACGCGTGATGCGACACGGAAGAAATTCACCAAGAGCATCGCGCCCAACGCCGACAACCCCGGCTACTACACCGGCGTGATGCGGGCCCTGTCCGATGCGGCGGGGGTGCTTCCGCGGGATGCCCTGTTCAACCGTCACGCCCTCGACGACCCTGTACGGGTGCCCCAGTACGCGGCAGGGCTTTTTGCCGCGGGGAACGCTATCGCGGGAACATTCGGGATATACAACCTTTCGTTCATGACCTATCATGACCGCCGCGTGCATGACGGGCATCCGTCTGATGTGCTGGAACACCTCGACTGGCAGCACATCCGCCGGCAGGCGGTTGAAGCGCACCGCCTGGTGGGGGCGATGGCCGGCCGCCCCAAGATATCGCTTCCGCGCGTGTTCACGGACCTTTCATTTGCCAAGTACCCCCGCTGGAGTAACGGCCGCGCAAGCGGATACTACGCGGGAGTGCGGGTGTCCGGGAGCCTTGCCGAAGACCGCCCCGCCCACGGCGCGCTGGTCGCGATATGGCCGCCGCCGGACCTCGTTGCATCGAACAAGTGGCAGGTGCACGATCGGGACATCACGGCACCGTCGTTCAACCGGTTCGTGCTCTCGCGGGTCAATGCCAACGGCAGGTTTGCGCTGACCGGCGTGCGTGAAGACCTGTTTTCCCAGCAGGAGAACAGGATAGCGATTATCGCGACCTTTCACGATTCGCTGGGCCGGGTGACGGCCATTACCAACAAGAAAACGACGGGCAACCTTCTCGGGGTGAGCATGTTTCCCTGCCGCGGGTACTGCCTGGGCATGCCCCTGAACGCGCTGACCGACAATACCAAAGTGCTGCGGGCATCATCCAATGCGCCGTTCCGCCAGGACAAAAGCCTCGAAGATGCATACGACGGGATCGTTTTCTTCTATGTCCACCGGCACGTGGCCATGGACCGTGTCAAGGTGTTTCAGCCGATAGGCGCCGTGTTTCTCGGCGCGTCAAAGGCCAATCCGTACGGGCAGGGGTTTCCGCTCAGCACGTTCGCGTCGCCGCCGTATGTCGACAAGATCACCGCGGAGGACCTCTGGCGGCTCAACGAGACCCGCCTGGGCATCCTTCGCGACAAAGGCGTAGTGAACGTGGATCTCGAAGTGCTCCACGGCAGGGCGAAACAGACCCTGGAACGCGCGCAACGCTCCAGGCGTGTCCAGCAGCGCCAGGCATCGCTTGGCCAGAGTGCCGAGTTGTCGCGCCTGGTGTACAATCCGGTGCGCATGGTGATGGACGATCTGATCAGCGCGGTGGTCATTCTGCTTCTGCTGGCAATACCCTTCGCGTTTGCGCTCGAGCGCCTGCTGATTTGTTCGACCACCATCTACGGCCGGCTCGGGGGATTCGCCTTGATGTTCCTGATGACGTTCGGATGCATGTACTTCATGCATCCCGGTTTTTCCATTGCCTCCACGCCGATCATCGTGTTCCTCGCCTTCGTAATAATCCTTCTGACTTCGCTGGTCATCTATATCATGATGCGCAAGTTCCGCAACGAGCTGATGGCGTTTCAGGGCAAGGCCAGCAGCGTGCACAGCGCGGCGATATCGCGCATGGGAACGACCATCGCGGCCGTCAGCATGGGCATGTCAACCATGCGGCGCAGGCCCGTTCGAACGGCGCTCACCTGCATCACGTGCATCATGCTGACATTTACCATTCTCTGTTTCTCGAGCTTCTCAAGCCGGATAGGCATCCGCACGTTCTACCAGGGGCCGTCCAGCGCGGGCATGACGGCATCGTTTTTCACGCGACGGCTCGACTATGGCCGTATCGATCGTGATATGCTGCTCGAGCTGAGCGGCCGCGAGGGCGAGGACGGCCTGCTTGCGCCCCAGTGGTGGAAAGCGAAGATCGAGCAGGATGACACGCCGTTCGGCATCGCGCAGGCCGCCGGCCGCGGCGAAGTCTTTGTCGACGGGATTATCGGTGTTACGCCCGACGAGCTGCGACGGTGGCCGGACCTCGCGTCCCTGTTCTCGGGAAACGGCACGGGTGAGAAGATGCGCGCGCTCCGCGGCGGCGGCGTGTATCTGCCGGCCATGCTTGAACGCTACCTCGGCGTTGCAGAGAAAGATACCGTGCTCGTGGACGGCCGCCGCGCCGTGTATGCCGGGTCATTCGATGTAAACCAGCTTCAGCGGCTGCGCAATCTCGACGGCCGGCCGGTCCTGCCGGTCGACTTCCAGGATGTGGGATACAAGGAAATCAAAGTCGACCGGGCGGGTTCGGCCATTGCCATGACCGGCGGCATGACGGAGAAAGTCCAGAAAGACTATGTGCGCCTGAATGCCAATCAGGTGGCAATCATGGGGGCGGCGTTCGTGCGAACGCTCGGCGGCTCGCCGCATACGCTGAACGTATATCCCTCGTCCGATGTCGAGCTCGAGAAGGAAGGCGAGCGCCTGGCCGAGCTTACTTCAAACCCGATCTGGATGAAAACACAGGAGGGTATCCAGCGCCTGATATTCACGCGGCTCACCGAGGTCACCGGCGGGTTCGCCCTGTTCATTCCCGTGCTCCTGGGCGGCCTCATAATCTTTGGTACTCTTTTGGGGAGCATTACAGACCGCCAGAAAGAAATTTACACTTTCAGCGCGCTCGGTCTTTCGCCGGGGCATGTCGGATTTCTGTTTTTCGCCGAGGCGGCCGTGTACGCCGTGATCGGCGGAGTGGGAGGCATGCTGCTGGCGCAGGCGCTGGCCCTGGCCGCATCCAAGCTTGCCGAGCTCGGGTATATCCAGCAGGCATCCATTAACTTCTCTTCGACAAATTCCCTGTTTGCCATCGGCCTTGTCATGGCAACGGTCCTGGTGTCGGCCATCTACCCGGCGCTTCGGGCATCGAAAAGCGCCAATCCCGGAGTGCAGCGGACATGGCGCATGCCGCCGCCCAAGGGCGACGAGCTTACCATGACCTTTCCGTTTACGGTTTCAGCCTACGACATCACCGGCGTAGTGAGCTTTTTGGCGGAGCATTTGCGGGAGCACGATGATGCCGGGTTCGGAGAGTTTGCATCCGATAATGTCAGAGTGTCCCGGGAAAAGGATTCCGGCAATATCAGGCTGGATGCGCATCTGTCGCTGGCGCCGTTCGATCTGGGCATATCGCAGGATTTCACCCTCATGGCAACGCCGTCGGAGATACCCGGAGTCGATGAGGTCACCGTGCGCGCGATACGCGCGAGCGGCGCGGTGGGGGATTGGACCCGAGCCAACAAGGTGTTCATACGCGGGCTGCGCAAACAGTTCCTTCTGTGGCGCACGCTTACGGCCGATGTGATTGAATCATATCGCATGGCCACATTGCAGATATTGGGAGAGTCGCAGGAAACACCACGGGAGAAAGCATAGCTTAACGCATGTTACGGCTGCGCAAAAAGAGCAACGATGATCGCGGGCTGGCGGAATTCCGCGACCTCATGGAAGTCCCGTCAACGTTCGAGGAGGGCTTCACATGGCCGGCCCTGCTGGGCGCGCTGTTTGTCGCGTTCATGATGGTGCCCGGGTCGATCTACATGAACCTTCTCGCCGGCATCGGCATCGGACCGGCGGCGCAGTGGGTGACCGTGATTCTTTTTATCGAGGTTGCCCGGCGCGCAAACAAGACCCTCAAAAAGGCGGAGATATACATTCTCTGGTTCCTTGCCGGGCAGGCAGTGATTCTTCCGTTCGAAGGCGTGCTGTGGCGCCAGTTTTTCGCCCAGTCAAACGCCGCGCAGGCGTGGGGAATCGCCGAGCAGATCCCCGACTGGTTTGTTCCCAATGATCAGGCAATTCTCGACAAGCGCTCGCTGTTTCACGCGCGATGGATTCCCGCGCTCCTTCTGGTCGTGTTTCACACCTTCATGAGCCGCATCAACAATACGATTCTCGGGTACGGTTTGTTCCGCGTGGCCAGCGACATCGAGAAACTGCCGTTTCCCATGGCCACGGTCGGCGCGCAGGGCATCCTGGCGCTGAGCGAGGAGCAGGAGGAAGAGAAGCAGCAGGGAGCGGGCGGCGACTCTGATGCGCCCAAGTCGTGGCGATGGCGCGTTTTTTCCATCGGGGGCTTTCTGGGGCTGCTGTTCGGAATGGTGTACATCGGGCTGCCGACCATTACCGGCGCCCTGCTCGAACGTCCCATCCTGATTTTCCCGATTCCGTTTGTCGACTGGACACAGAAAACGCAGAATATTCTTCCTGCAGTGGCCACCGGTTTGTCATTCGATATGGGCATGCTGATGGTGGGAATGGTGCTGCCGTTCTTTTCCATGATGGGGAGTTTCGTGGGGCTGATGCTTACGTGGGTGGTAAACCCGATCCTGTACCGGTCTGATGTTCTTACTTCGTGGAACCCCGGCGACACCACGGTGATCACGCTGTTTAAGAACAACATCGATTTCTACTTCAGTTTTACGATTGGTGTTTCCCTTGCCGTGTTCGTGTTCGGGCTTCTCGGCACGTTCGGCAAGCTGAAAGGGGCCAAGCGGGACCGCGTGAGGAAGGGCGTTGACGAGGCCACCATGCGGGAGCGGGGGGACATCAAGGCGCCATATATCATCGCGGTGTATGTCATTGCGACCATGCTCTACATCGTCGTGTCGGGATTCCTGATCAACTGGCACCCGGGCGTGATGATAGTCATGTTCTTCTTCGGGTTTGTATATACCCCGCTTATCAGCTATGTGACCGCCCGGCTCGAGGGCATTACCGGTGACGTTGTCACGGTTCCGCTGATTCGCGAGGCGTCCTTTATTCTTTCCGGATACAAGGGCGTGACCGTATGGTTCCTGCCGCTCCCCATTGCCAATTACGGTATCGCGACGGTCGGCTATCGGCAGGCGGAGCTGTCGGGCACCAGGTTCTGGAGCAAGTGGAAAGCGCTTATCGTGCTGACGCCTATCGTGCTGGTCAGCGGCCTGTTCTTCGCCAATTTTATCTGGAGCCTCGGGCCGGTGCCCAGCCCGCAGTATCCGTTTGCGCAGGAAATGTGGGAGATGATGGCGGAAACCCAGTGCATCATGTTCTCGGCGACCATGGGAGGGTACTCGCTGTTTCAGAAGGCGTTCAGCCCGATTATCATCGGCATCGGACTGGGATTCGGCGTGACCGGGTTCATGGTGACCAGCGCGCTGGGCATGCCGGTATTTTTCATTTACGGATTGATACGCGGCATCGGACAAACCCTTCCGCACGTGATAATCACGCAGTTCGTTGGCGCGCTTCTCGGAAGGTACTATTTCCAGAAACGTCTCAAGCTCAAGTGGCGGCAGTATGTGCCGGTAGTGGCGGCGGGTTTCTCCTGCGGGATGGGGCTTTTTACTACTCTGTGTATCGGCATCACGTTTCTTATCAAGAGCGTGTTTCAGCTTCCGTTCTGACGGCCATCACATGAGCCACGGCAAGCAGGCATCTATGACCGAACAGCCGACAGCAAAAGGTGAGATCCTGGTCAAGGTACGCAGCCTGACCAAGGTGTTCAGACTGCGCAAGGAGGAGGTGTATGCCCTGCGTGATATCACGGTCGATATCATGAACGGGGAATACCTCTCGATAATGGGGCCTTCGGGTTCAGGCAAGAGCACGCTGTTCAACATGGTGGGCGCGCTCGAGCGGCCGACCGCAGGAAAGGTGCATATCGGCCCGCTGGATCTGACAAAGCTATCGAGCCGCCAGCTCGCGTACGTGCGGTGCAACTACATTGGGTACATTTTCCAGGCGTATAACCTGATCCCTTCGCTCACGGCACTGAAAAACGTGTCTCTCGCGCGGGTGTTTGCGGGGGCATCAGACCGTGAAGCCGATGATGCGGCGGCAAGCGCGCTGGAGCAGGTCGGCCTTGGCGACCGGCTGACGCATCGCCCTGATGAGATGTCCGGCGGGCAGCAGCAGCGCGTGGCCATCGCGCGCGCCCTGGTGAACGAGCCGTCGATTATTCTGGCTGATGAGCCCACGGCCAACCTCGATTTCAAAACCGGCGCGGA